>CAZNIT010000001.1:0-28441 GCA_964573205.1 uncultured Sulfurospirillum sp.
ACAAAAGAGGTTCAGCTACTTAGCTAATATAATACTTCGTATATCTTGATTTATTATCACTTGCCAACGATCAATCTGAATTTTTGACTTATAAGCTAAACAATAAGATAATCTTGCAATTAGTTATAATATATGTTCTTATACAAGATCTATTTATCGAAATATAATAATTTAGTAGTTAAATGAATGGAAGATAAAATATAAAAAGATAAGTTATATGATGCGCATATTGATTACATTATGCGCATCAGGATAAATAAAGCGAAATTACCACTCGATCTTGTCAACTCCATGTCTTTGACTCACATTTAAGTCAACCGATAAACCGACATCTCCTTTACCGGCCCAATCAGCCGGTCTTTGTGTAAACGATGCCGTAAAACTTTGAGTAAGAGCGTCTTTGTTAAAAGGATTATACACCAGATATTTTTTAGGCTTATAATCCAACTTCACAAGCGCCGGTGTTTTTTGAGAATGGATAAACATATAACCGGAGGTAAAATTATCTACATGAACTCCGCTATAATCCGTCGTGACATCGTCATCGGGATTTGTCGGCGAACTGTTATAATGAGAAACGGGAGTGTAACTGCATAAACTTTCGTTTATACTATCGAGTATATACCAGTTTATATTGTCCACGCTCTCATGGAGATTAGAGATTCCAAAATTCGCTTTTGAGCACTCTTTGCAATATATCTCATAAAAAACTTTGGCTTTTAAAATTTTACCGACGGCTTCTTGATCGGGTATGTGAGCTCTTGCGTAAACAAATTTGATGCTTTTAGCAGAAGTATCGCTCTTTGTTAGCGTATCGACGCTCGCATTGATATTTGAGATGGTAAATTTCAAAGGATTAAGCGCTCTGTTTGCATCTCTTTTAAGGTTGAATCTAGCTTTTTTCTCCGCAATACCTTTTTCGAAAAAGATATCCTCCAACTTATAGGTATAAGTCGAAACGCCCGTATCGATAGTATGCGGAAGTTTTGACTTTAGCATATTTTGAGGAATTTTTACATCATTCATATCGCTATATTCGGCAACTATTTCATATGTATTATTCGTATCACTCCAGAGATTCGCACTAAAGGATATATTTATATCTTTTGCATAACAGCCATCTGTGAAATTTTTAAGAGGCACATCGTTGAAATTTAGCATCGTAGCGTTTATATCAAACTGGGCGGCCATCAAATCCGCATCCGGATCCGAAGAGTTATAATCGTTATAGTATGTAAAACCGTTTATTCTATCACCGTCTTTAAAACTCCATCCTATTACCATCTTAGCCGCTTCAATTTCGTTTGATACGGTCTTGACCGGTCTGATCAAGCGTAAATTATCCGGAGTATCGTCTTGATCCACTTTCGCAAACTCGCTACCGATAACTTCCGAAGCTTCGTACCAAAGCCTTCCGACATCGGGATAGTTCGCATTCATAGAAGCTATACCGCTTATGAAGGCGGATTTCACATACGAGACGGATATATTGCGTTCACAGCTTGAAGAGGACGATTTCGTCTCGTTTATATCTATTTTGTAAGAAGAGGGAGTTTGAGAAAAATTCGAGACTACATTTCCCTCACCGTCCAAAGCTATGACGCTTAAGTTAAAATCTTTTGCGGCTTTTAAAACGGTATCGGGATCGTAAGGTTTTACCGATACGACATAACTCTCGGGACGAATGGCAAAATCATCGAGAGAATCGGATATTTTGCAGGTAAATCCGGCTAGAGGGCTACAAACCTCGTTTGAAGCGGGATAACAGCTTCTCCAATCAGCCGCTATATTTCCAAATGAATTTTCACAATAATAAACCCTCGCATTTACCTGTTTGTTGGCTTTATCGTATTTAAAAGGCGCTATTTCGGCTCTACCGTTTTTACCGCTTAAGTCTATAGTGCCTAAATTTTTTATAACCGATCCGGAAGAGGTATCGATCAACATAACTCCAACCGTCGCATTGATATCTACCAATGAACTCATATTCGTATCGAGCGACACAAGAGAGAGATTTATATCTTTATTTACAATTTTCGTAGTTATATTCGCATCAGTTATAGGCTTTGACTTATCCAAAACATTAAACGCTCCGCCTAACGGTTTATAGACCGTAGGCGTAATCACACTCGAGCCGCTGCATCTTTTTAATTCCAAATTCTTAAATGAGATTCCAAGCGTATCATCCGTATAGCTGACTTTATAGACTCTATCCAAAGATGAACTATTATTATCATAATATAGAGCTACTTTATACTCCAAATCGGTCGTAGCCGCACCGTCGAGATAACCTCCGCTCATACCGCTTGCCGCAACACCTACCCTTGCGGAGATATTTCCGTCAATCACCTCAGCTTCGTCACCGTCTAAAAGATCCGTTTTCGCATTTCCCTCAAGCTTAAGAGATCCGCTACTATATTTTAAGATTTTCGCAGGAGGAATCAAAATCGATATATCTTTCGCTCTATCGACTCCCTCATTTTTGATAATGCTTTTTACATCAAGCTTTGTACCTGCAACGACTGGTTTGCCGTCATATAAAAAACCGTTTAGATAGAAATCCTCCGTATAACAAAGCTGTGACTCGTAGAGTTGTGTAGAGAGTGCAAATACGCTAGGATGATATCCATCTCCGTTTGTCATGATTGTTATAGTCGTTGATGTTTGATTATTTTGAATGATGCTACTTGTATCAAAAACATCTATATCTATACCGTTTTTGTTCGTAGAGTAGTAGGGATCAAGCACCGAAGAGTCAAGATCCACCCCAAATTCTGAGATGGAAGAGTTAAAAGGATCGTCGGAGGGGTTTCTAGCATTTGTAAGCATATGCTTTGTTCCGTCTTTTTCCGCTAAGTAGAGTTTATCCCCCCTAGCCCAAGTACACCCCTCTCCTACATCACCCTCGCCGGCAAATATTATAAATTTCGATTCGACACTTCCGGTTTTGGGAGTCAAAAAACCGCTCAATGGTATATCGACCGACTTTGCCACGCCCGCTTCAGAACAGCTGTTCTCTTTTGCATATTTTTGTGCGGCATCAACATCGTAACTTCCTACGATTCCCATATATCCGTCAAATACGGAGAGATTTTTAAGAGGTATAGCTTTGTTTTTATAAGCTACGACCAAAGACCATCCTCCGTAGGATCCTCCGGGGGGAATGCCGTCTTTATCATCTATCAAAACAAACGGATGTCCGGGAGGCAGATCACTCAGACCGTCAACAGAATGCGGACCGGTTCGACTGTAAACATTCGCAACCGTGTACCATCCCTCACCGGCTTTTTTTACGATATCGGTAACATCGGCACTAGCTTGATAGTAAAATCTATCCTTACTATAATAAACCCAATTATGAGAATATGAAGGAGATGTCTGATCAATCGTCTCATATGACGAAGAACCCGGAGCTTTAAACTTTATTTTTGCCGTTTTATCTTTTTCGTGTTTGATACCTTTGTAGAGCATTCCCTGCCAGTAAACTTTCGCCCACAATATTTCAGATCCGCTTGGAAGTTGTAACTTCGCTCTTGATAGATTAAATGTGGAAGGATCGCTATCGGAATTGATATCAATCATGTAGATTTTATTGTTTCGCACAAGTCCGGGATCATCACAAGTTCCATCTTTGTTCTGATCCGCACACAAACTCATGTTTCCGATGATACTGACATCACCTCGAACATTGTTTGAATATACTAGATTGTACGGTTTGGGATTCGCACATTTATATTTTCCGCCCGACGCCAAAGCTGTTTGAATGTTAAAAATCAATAAAAAAATAATCAATCGTCTCATAATCTAGCCTTCTAACTTATATAATATCTACAAGTAGTATCGGCATAGATTATGAGTAATATAGCTTTTTTTTTATTTTGAATCCTGATTTCTCACTCAAGTGTGAAGCAATAACCAGAAATCGACTTCATTTTCTTAAATCACCAATCAATTTTATCCAAACTTCTGCGGCTATTTACACTCATATCCACAGAAAGTCCAAGTTCACCCTTACCGGCCCATTTTTGCGGTTGCGCGTTAAATACCGTCGTAAAACTATGCGTTCGGGCATTTTCATTGAATTGATTGAAGATAAGATATTTCTTCGGTTTGTATGTAACTTTCGCAATTGTCGGCGTTTTTAAAGTAACTATCTTCATACTCTCAAAAGAGGCACGATTTACATTTACATTGCCGTAACCCGCACTTACGGTATCGTTACCTCCGCTTCCGGGTGCACTACCCGCCCCTACACCGAAGTCACAATAATCCTCGTTGATATTTTTAAGTATATACCAATTGATACTATCCAAACTTTCGACAGCATCTTCAAGTCCGAATAGTGCTTTATCGCATCCTTTACAATATGCTTCGTAATAAACTTTTACGCTCATATCTTTACCGACTGCGGATTGATCGCTCACATGCGCTCTTACATACAAGAACTTCAAACTTTTTTCAGTCGTATCGCTCTTTAAAAAACCGTCAACTTCGGCCGAAACTCCGGCAATGGAAAATTTTACCGGATTTTGCGCTTTATTTGCATATCTTTTAAAATTAAATCTGGCTTTTTTAGCCGCTTTTCCGCGACTAAACAGTGAACTCTCTATCTTGTAAGCGTCATAATCGTTAACACCGTTATTAAGCACCGCCGGCAACTTGTAATCGGTCGTAATTTTCGTATTGTTGTTATCCAGATATTCCGAAACTATCTCATAAGAAGAGTCTCCGCTCAAATATGTAAGAAAGGAGATATCGACATTTTTAGCGTAACAGCCTCCTGTAAAATTGTTCAACAAATTATCGTCGAAACTTTTCATAGTGACATTCAAATCGAATTTTGCCGCCATCTTATCCGAATCGGGATCGGATGAGTTGTAATCGTTAAAATATGTATATCCGTTGGAGGAGTCGCCGTTGACAAGCTTCCAATCAAAAAACATCTTTGCGGCTTTGAATTCGCTTGAATTCACTATCGCGGAAGAGATCAAACGAGCGCTTTTATCGGGTGTATCATCACGATCTTCAAAAGCGTACTCTCTTTTGCCGTTTTGATCTAACGCCAACTCATGTACTTCAAACTTCAAAATACCCACATCGTCGTATTTCGCCGCGACCAACGCAACCCCTTGAACGAATTTAGTTTTCGTTATATCCAAATGCCCCGGTAAACACCCTTGATCACTTTTTGTCTCGTTATAATCAAAAGCGAACACCGAAGCGTTCTCTTCATAATTTTGTATCGTAATACCGTCGTAGCCTTTAGCCTTTATCGTTATATTGAAATCTTTTCCGGCGACAAGAGACTCAGGCAAAGTGATTTCGTAACGATCCGGACGGATGGAAAATGTATCACTTGAGCAAGATGTTTGAACATCTCCGTATCGATCGATCCAATAAAACTGAATTCTGGCGCTTTTGTACGCGTCGGATAGATTAAATGGTTGAGATTCAACGATTTTCGGAAAAGATGATGAATTCGATATATTAAAATCAACAAATCCGCTCATATCCATATCGAACGCTTCATCACATTTTGACGACTCGACCACTCTTGCTTTCGTATCGTTATCGTCGTTTGAACCCGATATTTTAGCTAGAGCGAGTCTAAACCCTTTTTTTACGATTTTCGTCGATATATCATGAGTTGGCGAACCGTTATCCCAAGCGTCATAAACACTTTTCTCTCTTATTTCGATCTTATAATCTTCAACTTCACCGTCGCCTTTGACACCGTAAGAGTCGGCTTCATCGACGGTAATAGCATCGGTCGTGATTCTAAATCTCGCATATGTCATACCCGGTTTTATATCCGAAGGCACATTCCACTCAAGAGTTACTATCCCAGTGGATGAGATAGTCTTTGATACGCCTTCATCCGTATCGAATTCGCCGTTTCGATCAAAATCGATCCATCCGACAAGAGTAGCGTTTGTCAAAGTCGTATTGTTGACTTTTAACTTCACGCTATAAGTTTTCGAAATATTATAAAGCGGTGCAAAAGCTTCCGCTAGAGCGTCGTCGTCGTCATTATCCGATACTTTAGCATCGCTCTCGGCACTGACACCGTTTCCAAGATAGACATTTTGCACTCCGACAGGAGGTATTTTATGTCTGGCACCGTTATCGGCCAAAAGCGATCTATACGCACCGCCGGCATCGGCATAATCGATATTTACGGGAGCTTTGTTACATCTTGCCGTATCGCCTCCGTTACCGGTGTTTACATCGGAGAAAAAGAGTGCCGTCGTATCTATATTTGATGGATCGGTTATATCGATACGATAAACTTTACCCACATCGGGCGAATAAGCGTAAAAATAACCGTTATCGTCAAAAAACGCTTCATAAATCGAACCGGCCGATTTTGCGAGTCCCGTAATATTTTTTGTCGTTATAGTATTTGAAACGGTATCTATTTCGTAGAGAGTCGATTCGCCGTTTGCATCCGCTTCGCCCAAGGCGTATAATTTGTTATTCATAGGATGAAACGCCCAATCAACTATATCAAGACCGTTACCGTTATATGTAAGGCTCTTATGATCCACAACTTTTAGGTAATTTGAAGATGAACCGTTTAAATCAACTACATAAAGAGTATTCGTATCCGTATGAAGAAGATGTAAAAAGCCGTAGTTATCCACATCACCTACATTTATATAAGCTTTATCCGTTGAACCGTTACTATGATAAGGAAGATCCGGCTCTCCGGCTATACCTAAAATCGGACCTTTCACTTCGGATGTAAAATCACCGTTTTCATCATAGCCTATTTTTATCAGCGACTGCGTCGTATCGTCTTCATTGTCGTATCCCCAGATAAAACCGTCAACATAGTTATATCCGATGGCATTGGTATATGCCACAAGAGCGTTTGAGTGTTTTACGGCTCCTCTTGTAATCATATCTTGCTCATAAAGATCTTTCGTATCGTTTAAAATCCAAGCCGATTCGCTACATCCTATCGGTTGAAGACAATCTGTCGCATTTCTTGTACCGCCGTCGTAGTTTTTACCGTTTAATTCATTTTGGTATATCGTATCTATTTGGGTTTGAGACAAAGAGGTGTCAAATACTTTAACTTCATCTATATTTCCGTTGAAAAAATTATCGACATGAAGAGAAGCGCCGATAGTAAACGCACTTCCTACCGCTTGTCTGATTTTACCTCCTCCGCTCCAAGTGGAGTTTTCCGTGAAGTGATTCGTATCTATCGTTACATCGACATTGCTTCCATCGTAACTTACCGCTACGAAATGCCAACTGCCTTCCGTAATACCGCTTCCGATATCCGCCGATTTGTTTTTGTGTTGCGTATCGAGATAGAGGTGAAGAGTTCCGTCGGGATTTACACCGATCTCAATATTGTCATTATGCAGATCGGAAGCTTTTGCTATAAAGGTATTTTTCGTATTGTGATTTGTCTTGGCATCGGTTAATTTTTTGGGTTTAATCCAAGCGGTAATCGTAAACTGATCGCTTGTCGTTCCGAATATATCATCTAAATCATCACCGGCTTGTACATAAGCGTTTGCAGAGAAATCACCGCTTCTATTGACGACTCCGCTATAAAAAGTAACCGCACCTCCTTTGGCCGTACCGTCGTTTGAAGAGTTATTGAGATCTTTTACTTCGTTCGCACCACCCTCCCATAAACATTCGTCGAATCGATAATCAAGCGAAGGAGTGGCGGTATTTACCGTTACTTCCGCATTCGGACATCTGGCACCGTCACCCGAAGTAATCATACCGGAAGGTACGGTAGAAAATTCGATGGCCGACGGATTTACGGATGACGGATCGGATATATCAATTTTATATATTTTTTTATCGCCGTTTTTGTAAAAGTAAAAATAACCGTTTTTATCAAAAAAGCTTATTACGCTATATGTATCGTTTATACCTACGCTTCCCAAGTTTTCGACATTTCCGTTATCCGGATCGATCCTATAAAGACTGTTGTTTATCGAGTTTACGGTATATAACTTTCCATCTTTTGGATTAAACGCGAAATCCGCCGAAACGATTTTTGACACTCCAAAAGGATATATCAAAGTTAGTTTCGGTTTCAGCGTCATCGTCGAAAGATCCACCCTTTGTATCTCTTTTAGTCCGTCGCTGTTTGTTGACGAATCTCGGCCGCCTCTTCTACCGCGCATACCGCCTCTTCTTGTGGTAGTATATCCGGACTGTCTGTTTGCAAGATAGTATGTACCGTCAGGCGAAACATCTCCAAGGTAATATGTCTGTTCGGGCAATCCCGTTATTTTAAAACTCTCTTTATTGAAATTCGCATCCAATCTTACTACATGGTATTTATCTCTAGAATAGGGTGAATTAATATCTCCATATTCAAATCCGTATATAAAATCATCTTTTACATTGTATCCCAAAGCATTTATATGAGAACCGGTTATTCTCTTTGCAAGAGTTATACCGCCGTCGATGAGACTTAGATTGAATGCGTCCGAATACGGATCGCTTTGATCGCTTCCGAAAAGATATGAGTTCGAGTTACAAGTAAACGGCGTTCCAATCGGAGGTTTTGGAGTCGGAGGAGGCGTTACTATCGGAGCGTTTGGACATCTAGCTCCATCACCCGAACTTATGAGTCCCGGCATATTTTTATATAAATTTGCCGTAGGCGAGGAAGAGTTTAGAACACTGTGGTCTATTTTATATATCTTGTCGTTTGCGTGAAAATAGAAATTTCCGTCCCCGTCAAAAAAGTTTATAACACTATATGTACTTGAAATTCCGACACTTCCAAGCTCCTCAACGACTCCTGTCGTAGGATCTATTTTACATAATTTATTATTTTTTGAATTGACGGTATAGAGTTTATTATCTTTTGGATTGAAGGCGAAATCCGCCGAAACGATTTTTGATACTCCGGGGGGATAAATGAGATTTAGTTCCGGCATAAGAGTCATTGTTTTTAGATCCACTCTCTGTATTTTTGTCAGGGAGTCGTTATTTGACGAAGAGTCCCAGCCTCCGCCCATACCGCCCATTCCTCCTCGACCGCCTCTGCCGCCTCGACCGCCGCTAGAACCGCTTGAAGAACTTTGCCTGTTAGCAAGAAAATATATCCCATCGAGCGAAACATCACCTAAATAGTAGTTTTCATTAGGCAAAGAGGCAACGGTAAATCTCGTAATAGTAAAATCCGCGTCAACTCTTACGACTTTTCCCGAACCGTATTCAAAACCGTAAATATAATCATCGTCAACATTATATCCGATCGCATTTATATGAGATGTACCAAAGCGCGTACCCGACGATACGGTTGCGTCATTGAGATTCAATTCGTACGCTTTGGTGTATGAAGCGCTTTGATCACTTCCGAACAAATACGAACTTGTATCGCAAGAAAAGGGTTGCGCGAACAACCCTTTTACAAAAAACATATTGAGCACTATCGTAGTAAAAATATATCTCTTCATCATATAACCTTTAAATATACATACTGACTATATGTAATATCGGCAAAAAGAGAAAAAAATTTAACTTAAATTTTCAAAGTGCCCTTTATATGCCGAAAAAGAGTAAAATCTCTTTTTCGACAAACAAATTACCAATCTATCTTGTCGAAATAATTTCTGCTGTTTACGAACATATCGACGGATAGACCAAGATCCCCCTTGCCGGCCCAAGATTTCGGCTGCTGAGTGAATCTGGTCGTAAAACTATGAGTTTTGGCGTCTATTTTAAACTGATTATATACCAGATATCTTTTTGGAGTGTATGTAACTTTTGCGATCGTCGGCGTTTTGGATGTTTTCACTCGTAAACTTTTACTTCCCGTTTTATTCGCTCTTAAAGAGCTATGTCTTGATGTGATATTATCATTTTTACCGCCGGGATCGGAAGTCAAGCCGTTGCCCAAACTAAAATCGCTATACTCTTCATTTATATCTTCAAGTATATACCAGTTTATGCTATCGACACTCTCGATTAAATTTTCAAATCCAAACAACGCTTTATCGCACTCTTTACAATAAGCTTCATAATAGACTTTCACATCCATCTCTTTTCCAATAACCGACTGATCGGGAATATGCGCTCTCGCATATAAAAATGTTACGCTTTTATCCGTAGTATCCGTATCCGAAAGCTGTTGGAAAGAGGCGTTTAAATCTTTTATCGTAAATCTCATCGGATTTCTAGGTTGAGTGGTTTTTCTTTCAAAATTAAATTTGACCTTTTTGACTCCCTGCCCCTTCTCAAAAAGAGACGACTCGATTTTATAATTATCAAACCCGTTATCGCCTTTATCTATGTTTTGATCCCATTGGCTGAGAGTCGTATAAAAAGTATCGTTCATATCCTGATACGATGCCTTCAAACGGTATCCTATGCTATCGTTACTCTCGATACCGTATTCGATCTTCAAATTCACATCTTTGGCATAACACTCTTTTGAGAAATTTTTCAACAACTTGCCGTTGATATTTTTCACTTTCAACGCCGCATTGAAACTTGCGTACATAGAAGAGAGTTTCGAATCGTTGCTCTCGTAATTGTTGAAATATGTATATCCGTTGCTCTCATCGCCGTTTTTCAAATCCCATATAAGCTCGATACCGGCGGCTTTTATCTCGGAACTTTTTATTTTTGCCGGCTTTATGAAACGCTCATTATCGGGTGTATCGTCGCTATCTATTTTCGCAAATTCGCTTCCTTGTTTTTCATAGAGTTTAAAATCCAAAACACCTACATCGGAATAGGTAACCGAGATATTCGCCTCGCCGTTTGCAAAATCCACATTCTCCAGCAAAGCTTCTATATCCAGATCGCATAAGCCGTCTTTTTTCGTTTCGTTGATATCGACAATATAGCCGCTTTTATCCGCACCGTAATTTTTCACAACTGAACCGTTTGCATCTTTTGCTATAAGACGAACATCAAACTCTTTACCCGCTATAAGATCATCAGCTATTTTGATTTCGTAACGATCCGGTCTGACGGCGAATGTATCTGACGCGTTTACCTCTTTTGTTCTATTTGTCTCATCCGTATAAGATATTTTTACATACGCATGACGCACCGCTTTTTCTATAGCACCGAAATCGATAGTGAACGGATTGCCTTTTGTGAAGTTGATATCGACAAAATCATGCAAAACGCTATCGTCGTCTTTGGAAAAGAGTCCAACTTTTACATCTGAAAATACGCTCGGTTTAAGCGTACCCGTTCTATCTATACTAGAGACATTAAGCTTTATCGGCTTGTTGACAATTTTTGTTTTTATGATTCTCTCATCCGAATCGCTATCCGTATCCCAGACATCATAAAGCGTTCCTCTTTTTATAATAATCTCCCAATCTTCAACTTCTCCATCAGTTTTAGCATCGTAAGAAAATTCTTCATTTATCCCTAAATCATCCGTACTTACACGAAATCTCGCATAAGTGGTTCCATCGGCTATATCGCTTGGTACATTCCATCTAAAAACCACATTTTGATCGCTTCTTGCAGGTACATATGCATATACGCCCTCTTTCGTCTCGAATCTGCCGTTTCTGTTAAAATCGATCCAACCGACCGCATTGGCACTTGTGTTCGTATCGTTTTTAACTCTCATCGTCATTTCGTATTTATACATCGAAGTAAAAAGCGGTTTTATCCTACCGACGACACCGTCGTCATCATCTCTGTTTACCACTTTCGCATCACTCTCGGAACCTACACCGGCTCCGAAATAGACATTTGAGATATTTTCATCTTCGGGTAACGAGTGTCTAGGTCCTTTATCACTCGTAAGCGTTTTGTAGTTTAAAACGCCGGTACCGTCGCCTTCACTATAACTACTACTATCCGGAGCGTCACCGTAATCGATATATATAGGCTTCAAGTTACAGCGTCCGCCGTCGATATTTACATTTTTTACATCTTCGTTCGTCAATTTGGAAAACTTCAAAGATCTTATATTCGAAGGATCGCTTATATCAAATCTGTAAACATCTCTGGCGCTATTTTTGATAGCGTAGAAAAATCCCGCCGAATCGAAAAAACTCGAACCGAAAGTATCGGTGTTCGCAATTACGGCATCCTTTTTCAGCAAAGTTACGCTTTTAGTCCTTACATCGATTTTATACAGATCGTTATCGCTCTCTATCGCATAGAGTTGTTTATCTATAGGATTGAAGGACATATCGGCTATATTTATATTTGCGAGTGTAAAAGAGTCTATAATCTTAAGATAGTCGCTACTTTGACGATCGAGATTGATGATAAACATCGTGTGAGTCCCTCTTGTAGGGATATCTTTATAATAGAGATACAGCCTTCCGTTATGATCCACATCTCCTATGTATGTTCCTTTGGAAGTCGGCAGTCCGTCGATTGGTCCGATCTTTTGTTGAGCGTATTCTCCGTTTTTATCTTTACCTATTCTGACCAGATAACCTCCTCTGCTCATCTGAGAACCCCACAAATAGCCGTCTTTGATATTAAAACCAAATCCGTTCACGGAAGCACCGTTGATCTGCTCGCTATTCATAATCGTCGTCACTTTATCACCGGTAACCAGATCTATCTCATGTACGAATTTCGTATCGTCGATGACAATGGCTTCGGATTTACATCCCACGGGAGAAATACACTTCAACGCCTCTCTTTCACTGCCGTCGAAATTTTTACCGTCTTGATCTTTTTTGAAGATATCTTCAACTCTTGCGATATCGATAGCGTTATCAAAAACTTTCATCTCATCTATAAAACCTCGAAAATTCTCAACTTCATCGGCATCCGCACCCTCACTCCATGAAGTTTTACCGATAAGAAACGAATGATTCGCGTTCAAACCGACTCCTTTCGCACTTGCGGAGGCACTCTCTTTTTTGTTAATATAAAGTTTAACATCTTTACCGTCACTACTTAAGACTATATGATTCCAGCCGTTAAAAGTTATAAAATCATCGCTGATCAAATCATCTTCACCGTTTTTAAGATTTACACTCAATTTTCCATCTTTTCGTAGATATATCTCGATATCTTTACCCATAACCGCCATAAATGCGGAGGTCGGTACTTTTTTGGGATAGATCCAAAACGAAAGCGCAAAAGGTTTTTCTACAAAAGAGAAGTCACTATCTATCTCTATAAGCGAATCGTTAAATTCCGCCGAACGTGCGATAACGGACTCATCGGAGACAAACGCCCCCTTTGAGATACCGTGACTTCCTCCGACACTATCTTTTACTTCGTTTTCAATTCCAAACCAATCACAAGCATCAAAACGGTAATCCGCAATCAAACAACTTTTAGTAAAAACTCTCCCTTCGCCGTTATCGCTTTTATCTTTTAAATATATCGCATTTAGCGTACTCTCTTCAAAAGCTATATCGTAAATCTTCACCTCATCGATCAAACCGTTAAAAAAGTTATCGACATGAAGCGACGCACCTATCGTAAAAGGACTTCCAACCGCCTGATCGATGTTTCCGCCGTTTTTCCAAGTATGTACATTTTCATAATTTTTACCGTCGATATTTACGATAACCCTATCCCCGTCATAGCTAACGGCGACAAAGTGCCACTCATCGATCGTAATTCCCGAACCGAAATTAGCATAAGCGTCTTTTTTCTTCGTATCAAGATACAGATGCAAACTTCCGTCGGGATTTACTCCTATTTCGAGATTGTCGTTTTTGGGATCGGAAGCTTTTGCTATAAAGGTGTTTTTCGTATTGTGATTTGTTTTAGCATCCGATAATTTAGACGGTTTTATCCAAGCCGTAATCGTAAACTGATTGTTACTAGGTCCCAAAATATCGTTAAACGAATCACCGGTGTCTATATAGCTGTTTGAGTTAAACTTCGCGGCTCTTTTTATTATACCGCCGCTACTGCTTCTAGCACCGTTTTTTGCGACGGCGTCATTGTTTGCTTGAGTATCGACTACTTTTGAATTCTCAAAAGCGCACTCGTCGAACCTATACTCGCTAACGGGAAGAAGATCGTCATTTAAAATTATACCGTCGGCTCTAGCGTCATCGATAACGGCATTATCCGTCTGCTCGTACAAATCTACGAAAAAACGCTCATCAGGCTCCACATCAAGATCACCGTAAACTTTAACGGGTATCTCAAGCTTCGTCTCTCCCGCCGGAATCGTTACATAATTAGCCGAACCTATGTAATCATGCTCCGCGTCATCATCTGCGTCATTTTGTACGGCTCCCGCATACTCACTCAGGTTTCCGTCACTGCCGTCGGTAACCGTGTACCAAAAACTGACATCTTTATCCGCAGCTTTATCGAGAGTTACCGTAAATACGAAATCGGTCGTATTGCCGTCACCTTCGAGTTTCGTTACATCGTCTATCGAGATATGAACCGGATCGATCGGATTGTAAGCACTACCAAGACCATATATCTTTACATTATCAATTTCGTGTTTATTACACCCTCCGCCGGTTCCGGAAGAAAAAGCTAAACGAAATTTTTTGGGTTTAGGCCCTTGATGATATTTCGCATCCATCGCGTCAAAATTACCGATAACTACCCTATAAGCTCCGTTTATCGAAGTTTTTCTCTCAAGCTTTATATATAGATGATCGCTTTTGGTGCTATCAACCGTCAATCTATATCTTCCGCTATAATAACTGCTATTTGCGTTAAATTTTAAATGTCCGTTTTTTTTAACGGACATTCTAGCTATCGATCTGTTTAAATTTTTCTTCACTTTTATCAGACGGTAACCGTTTAGGGCATCTCCTCTTATAGCGATACTGTTTGGTGACTCGTCTCCGTCGATATATTTATCTGAATTCGTATTTGCGTTTATATCTCTTCTGTTTTCCGAATTGTTCGAAAAAGCTCCAAACTCATCCAGCCCTATACCAAGCCAAGCTTTTTCAAAACCCTCTTGATTGACATAAGTGTCGTCCACCAGGCCTATGTTTCCGTTCGCATACCCTAATGAACCGCCGCTTGCTCCGACTTTAGGCGTCGCTCCCGCCGACGAGTCGAACAAAATTATCGCCGTTCCGTCAGCCCCCCATCTGCCGGCACCGTTTGATTTCAGAACATAATTATCATTATCCGAGCAACCGCCGTAGGCGTAATAATCAAATTCCAATATAAATTTATTATTTTCGGTCGGAAACTCATAATCGAGCGTAACCGCCGTACTTAAATCATGACTTCTGTCGGTAAGTCGCAATCTCTTGTTTGGAGTAAGCTCGGGCGTAAACCCGCCTAATGCTTTGAGAGTCCGCCACTCGCTACCGAGGGTGGAGTTGAAATTGGTTTGATATACAAGATTACTTTCCGCGGCAACAAGAATGGAAACCATCGATAAAAATATAAAAATCAATCTTTTCATGGCATTACCTTTAAAAGTTTTATAAGGTAATATCGACCAAAAGTAAAAAAAAGTTATATATAATTAAAAAGAATTTTGCCTGATCGCATCATATAATACGATCCCGACGGCAACGGAAAGGTTAAGACTTCTTCCTTTCTCACCCATTGGAATCGTAATTTTATTATCCGGATTTTTTTGCATCAACTCTGCCGGAAGTCCCGAAGATTCGGCACCGAAAAAGAGAAAATCTCCTTTTTGAAAATCCGCTTTGAAGTATGGTTTGTCGGTCTTGGTCGTACAAAAATAGAAGCGGTCTATTTTATCTGCGTAAAAGTTAAGAAAATCTTCCAAACTCTCCCAAACTCTCAAATCGAGATATTTCCAATAATCCATACCCGCACGCCTAAGCGCCTTTTGGCTTAAATCAAAAGAGATAGGTTTTATTATATGCAAAGAGGCATCGGCATTTACGCATATTCTTCCTATACTGCCCGTATTTTGTGGAATTTGAGGATGAACAAGAACGACATTAAACATTAAAAAATAACTGTTTTATTTCCATAAATAAATATTCGATCTTCCAATGCCAGATCAAGAGCGTTTGAGAGAACCACTTTTTCTACATTTCTTCCCGCCCTTTGCATATCTCGCCAATCATACTCATGATCTATATGAATAACATCCTGAGAAATTATCGGTCCTTCATCAAGAGTATCGGTAACAAAATGCGCTGTCGCCCCGATAATCTTCACACCTCTTTGATGAGCCTGTTTATAAGGATTAGCACCGATAAACGCCGGTAAAAAAGAGTGGTGGATATTTATGATGGAGTTTTTATATCTGCTCACGAAATCGCTCGAGAGTATGCGCATATATTTTGCCAATACGATCAAATCGGGCTTGAACTCATCCAAAATCGTCAATATCTTCTTTTCATGATCGGCTCGTTCGAGATTTTCAGCAGAAACATAAAAATAGGGAATATCGAATTTTTTCGTAAGATCTCTTAAAACTTCATGATTTGAGATAACGGCTTGAATATTCGCAAAAAGCTCGTTACTATGGTTTTTAAGAAATATATCACCAAGACAGTGGGACTCTTTAGTAGCCATCAAAACGATATTTTTAGCACGCCTTACAGTGAGATAAACGTTCGCATCTTCAGGTAAGACCTCTTTTAAACGCTTCTTTAAAACAACCGTATCGACATCGCCGATAATTCTAGCGCGAAAAAAGAACTTTTTATTTTCAAGATCCACAAATTCATGATTTTTTTCGATATTCAAATCGTTTTTATAAATAACATCGGCTATATTGAAAATCAAACCCTTTTGATCGGAAGAATCTATCTTTAAGATATATTGACTCATCCTATATTCTCCAACCTTTTATCGACTTGCGAAAGTAGAAGTTGAAGATATTTCATCGTAAGCTCGTACTTTTGCTCAAACGATTTGATCTCATCGGATTTCAACCCCGCAAACAAAACCTCGAGTCTCTCTTTTGTATGTTTTAAAAAAGCGATTTCATCGTCATTTTTAGAAGCCCTTTTCGAGACTTCGGGTCTTCGCACCTCTTTTTCGGTCAAATCTTTGACAAGCGCCCTATTTTGTTCAATCTTTTCATCCATCTCTTGAAGGGTGGATAGTACGAGTTCTCTTAATTCCATGATTTTGCCAACCACCTTTCAAATTTATCAAACTGCTCTTTTTTGTGCATACCCATGAAATATTTAAGCGCTTTGGTATTTATCTTTTTCAATCTCATTACAGCTTCGTTCAGTTCCTTGTTCTTGGGATCTTTTTCGAGATGTTTCTCGTAAATCTCAAGTGCGTCGGCTAAATGGCCCTGTTTTTCATAGATTTTTGCAAGTGTTATAGTGCTCATTGGCTTTTTGATACATACTCCGCTATGTAAGAGCCAAGCTCGGTAGTCGAGCAGATCTCTTTAGCACCGTATTCGGCTATATCTTTAGTTCTATATCCCTCTTTCAACACTTGTTCGATCGCTCTGTCTATCTTATCGGCCGCCAACGTCTCACCAAAAGCGAAACGCAGCATCATAGCGGCACTCGCGATCGTAGCTATAGGATTTGCGATGCCCTGTCCGGCGATATCGGGCGCCGATCCGTGAATCGGCTCGAAAAGCCCCACCTTCCCTCCGACCGAAGCCGAGGGCAAAAGCCCGATCGAGCCGCTTATCATACTAGCTTCGTCACTTAAAATATCTCCGAAAATATTTCCCGTTAAAATTACGTCAAATTGTTTCGGATCTCTTACAAGCTGCATGGCCGCATTGTCAACATACATATGAGAGAGCGAAACTTCGGGGTAATCTTTCGCGACTTCTTCTACACATTCACGCCAAAACTGACTCACTTCAAGAACATTCGCTTTATCTACGGAACATACCTTTTTTCTCCTTCTGGCGGCGGACTCGAATGCTTCTTTGGCTATTCTTACGATCTCATCTTTCGTATAAACCATCGTATTGTAAGCTCTATTTTCTTCAACGGCTCTGGGCTCTCCGAAATATATACCGCCCGTAAGCTCACGCATAACAAGAAGATCGACTCCTTCGACCACCTCTTTTTTAAGACTGCTCGCATCGATAAGTTCGTCATAAACCTTCACCGGACGATAGTTGGCATACAAATCTAGTTCGCTTCTAAGTCTTAAAAGTCCGCTTTCGGGGCGTTTTTCTTTCGCAAGTGAATCCCATTTTTCTCCGCCTATCGCTCCAAACAGCACGGCATCGGAATCAAGACATCCCTCTATCGTTTCTAAAGGAAGCGGATCACCCGTTATATCATAAGCGTTACCGCCCATCAAAAGTTCGTTATAACGAAAATCAAAATCGCAAACGGATGCCAAAGCATCAAGAACCTTGATCGCCTCATCCACGATCTCAGGACCGATTCCATCGCCTTTTATGACGGCTATTTTATATTTTTTGGACATTTACGCTTCCTCTTTCATCATTTCGGCTTTGGCAAAGTTGATAAGCCCGCCGCAGCTTATGAGCTCTTGCATAAACGGAGGAATCGGAGTGAAAGAGAAAGTTCTCTTTTTCGTCAAATCTTCTATTTTTCCGCTTTGAAGGTCTATCTTTATCAAATCTTTATCATCTATCTCATCACTCTCTTTTAACTCGAATATAGCCAATCCCATATTAAAAGCGTTTCGATAAAAGATTCTCGCGAAGCTCTTAGCAACAACCGCTGAAACTCCTGCGGCTTTGAGAGCTATCGGTGCGTGTTCTCGGCTACTCCCGCAACCGAAATTCTCACCTGCGACGATTATATCTCCCGGTTTGAATTTACTTACAAAATCCGCATCGGCATCTTCGAAAACGTGTAAAGCCAATTTATGGGGGTCAGAAGTATTCAGATAGCGTGCGGCGATAATCAAATCGGTATCGACATTGTCGCCGAATTTCCAAACATTGCCTGTAATGACATTCATAACAAACCTTTTCTTTTTGTGGGCATTTTAGCGAAAAAAACACAAAAGTATATTTAACTTGAGGTTTAAATCGTTCTATTAGATATTTTTTACCTCACAATCAGCCGCCCGTACTCTCTTTATCTTCTTTAATATGGGTATATCCGAAACTGGACTCTTCGCGAATTTTACCCCAGTTGTCGCTGAAAAAGAGATTTATACTACTGACATTCAAATCATCCACAGGTTTGAAAACTCCCTTTTTCGATTTAGGTTGTATGCTGGTATGATATATCTGAATATATTTCGTTTTTTTACAGATTTCTATCGCTTTTGGATCCACTCTAAGAGATTTCGCAAGCATTTGAGTGCTTACGGGTTTGGGTATCTTTCGCCTTTTATTTCCTTTTGCCGAAAATCTTTTTTTATTATAAAAGCCCCATCCGACAAAAGAGATCGACAAAAACATTATGATCGCCGTACTATATATCAAAAATTCGTTCAAAACTGCGGCGAACCTCTCTATTTGAGAGACTTTTTCGAAATTGTAGAATATATTGACGCCAAAAAGCTTCCAACATATCATCGCGAAGAGGGGATAAAAAATATACAACCACAAACCCCAAAGAAGCAGTGTCAACAAAGCGTCTCTTATACGATACGAGAGTGTCAGTTTTTTATTTATGATAAGATGTTTTTTATCCCTGTGAGTTTTCATGATCACACCCCTCTATCCGGACTATCCCATACCGCTCTTTGAGTTTTATCCCTTTTTAACGCTTTTATAAAGCCTGCGATAGATGTAGTCGCGATAATGATCCAATAAGCGATAGGATACCATATAAGCCAATAATAAAATTTACCGAGCCCCTTTTCATAGCGTGAACTGATATAAAGACTTATGACAAACTGTGTCATAAAGGTGAGTCCGAGCATCACACCGTATACGGATGCATTGTCAAACCCTAGAGGAAAGTTGAAGGTCTGCGCGACGATCCACATTAAAATCGCAAGAACTATCGAAAAAGCCCAAGTGATGCTAGCTAGATATTCAAGATACACAAGCCACATTCTACGCTGTTTTTTATAATCGAAAATATCGGGATATTTAAAAAGAACTTCCGCACCGCCTTGAGCCCATCTAACACGCTGTTTCCAAAGACCTTTGATCGTTTCGGGCATAAGTATCCAACACATCGCATGAGGTTCGAATTTGATCGTCCAGTGCCTTATTTGAAGCCTCCAGCAAATATCTATATCTTCGGTAATGGTATCGGTACTCCAGTAACCGACATCATGAAGAGCCGACTTCCTAAAAGCCGTAACCACTCCCGAAACCGCAAAAATCTTACCGTAAATACTTTGCGCTCTTTTTATCATTCCTATAATGGCCGAAAACTCGCCGACTTGCAATTTACCCAAGATACTGGATCTATTTCTGATCTTCGGTTTACCGGTAATCGCTCCGACTCTGGGATTGTTTAAAAAGTGGCGCATCATCCATACGACGGCATCGGGCTCGAGTATCGAATCGCCGTCGATACAGATCAGGTATTCACCTTTTGAGACCATCGCGGCCATATTCAAACCGGTAGCTTTTCCCTGGTTTTTTACAAAATCGATGACTCTTAGCTTATCACTCTTTTTCATCAACTCTCTTAAAATTTCGGACGTTTTATCCGTACTTCCGTCGTTGACGGCAATAATTTCATAATTGGGATAATTTAGTAAATGCATATGTTCTATTATCTCTTTTATATGCTCCTCTTCGTTATAGCAGGGAATGACGACCGAGACCATCGGATACTCGTCGAGTGTCGGGGGGGAGATTAATTTTATCTCTTTTTTCTCCCATTTGAAATAGTAATATAAAGCGCCGCTTATCCAGATATAAGACATAAAAAACGGATAAAAGTAGATAAACGAAGATAAAATGGAGGATAAGAGTAAGAAAAACTCCTGAAAAAACATCGCTGTAAAATTCATCTTATTCCTTCTCTACTCAAAAGGTGAATCTTTTAGCGAAAACAGCTCGATAAGCGTCGAAAGATCCGCTTTGGAAGAGTCGTTTACAAAATCATCTTGAAAATAGGCGATATTCGCAACTTTATTTACAAGAACTCTTTTAACCTGATAGGAGAGCAGTTCGTATGAGATATGGTCGGCGTTCAATACGAAATCTACTCTTTTCAAAGCGCCTTTATAAAGATTTATCTTCTTGATCAACTTTTCGATCGTATGCTTCGAGGTTTTACGATCCGTAAGCCGACCTTTCGTATCCATATAAATATGATCATATACGCGCAACAATTTTTTCACGTCGTTTTCGCTCATCTCTAAAATCTCTTTTGCATCTATTAAAACTCCTTTATCTATCTTCTTTGTAAAATAACGCATTTTTTTAATCAACTCGTTCGTAAAACTTATCATAGCGGGAATATCGGTTTTAAGCGTTTTTCTACTTCTTTCGAACAACACTCCTTTGAAATAACTATGCATCGCCATATAAAAGTAAATATCTTTAATCTTTTTCATATCCTCTTTTTTATCGAAAGAGAATTTTTTATCGCCGGCTTCAAATGAAAACAGCGGCATTTGAACATATACCCCCTCTATCTTCGCTCTACTTTTCAGCTGCCAAGCCACACGGTTGAGCAGATCTTCCTTCATCGGTAAAACGGCATTTGGAAAATAGAGCGAATCGGCATAGGAGTCACCGTCTTCATCGCTGTAAGCTTTAAGCACGACCGTAGTTATTTTCATCTTAGCTATCTTCTCTATAACTTTTCCCAGTTTATGATTTCTCTTTTTCGCATCCGTATCGTAAATGTCGTCCAAATCCAAAAAAACGGATCTATTGGGTAAAAAATCATGCTCTTGCATACTCCAATAAAAATTTCTGAAATTCGAAGCGTTGCCTATCAAAATCCGTTTCAAAGCATCAAGATCATAAGGCGTATTCACTCCGTCATCAAGCGTCAAAGTTACATCCATACCGTATTTTTTAGCGATTTTCTGAACTATCGCGTTGTACGCCCCGTACGGCCAAGCTATACTTCTTGGTCTGACGCCGGTATGTTTGTAAATGACATCGCTGGATCTTTTTATATCCTCATCGACCCTTTTTATATACTTATCGACGGTTTCGTATCTTTTCGTTTTTAAATCGTATTTCAACGTAGTTAACGCCGGCTGTAAATTTCCCTGGGGATTGGCGACTATTCCATGATGGCTGTCATAAGAGTGAGAAGCCAACTCGACAAACCCTGATTTAACCATTTCGTTTACTTCGTCCCAATCCAAAAGAAGTCTTCGAGGACGCGGTATATTTCCATAAAGTATATTCTTTGAAACCGGAGTTTGCATCCATTTTCCCACAAGCGCATAGACGGCTGAAAAATTGTAAAGTCTCAAAAGAGGATAGATTCTGGTATAAAAACTTTCGTATCCGTCGTCAAATGTCAAAAGCACCGCTTTAGAAGGAAGATCTTTTTCGTTGTTTTTCGCTTTTATTATATCGTCGATAGTTATTATATTGTAACCGTTGGCTTTAAGCCATTTAAACTGTTCTATCAATTGATCGGTAGTGATACTCATGACCTTCGTATCGGTTATTTTATCAACGACGTTATGATAACAAAGGACTTTAAAAGTATTTTTTTCGCTTTTATTATCTACACCGGCGAACAGATAAAGCGTTAGAAACAAAAACGATATCGCTATTTTTACAACCGGCATTTAAAAACTTCCGTTGAGATTTAAAAAGAGTTTATTCGCATACTCTATTTCACCGTCATACGAGGCTCTTTTTCTAATAAAACCGATATCAAAACCGAAATCTTCACTCAAACTCCACTCTTGCGAGAGAACCAAAGCACCGGTCGTTTTCGCCCCGTAACCGCTCTCCCAGTGCGTACCGACTTCTAATGCCACGATCTGTTTGATATAAAAATCATAAAAATTATAAAGATTCCAAATATTTTTACCCTCGAAAGAGATATAATAATCCTCCTTCGGATTATAGTAAACCGCTGGTTTTTCAAGAGTGTTTTTCATTCCTCCCGCATACAAATAGGCGTCAAGATTATAATAAGGCCCAAAAACGAGCCTTTGATAGTGAATAAAACTTACCGTATCTCTGTCGTTGTCATCCGTAAAGTCCATTTTCCCATACTCGAACGAAGTAGCGGACGATTCGTTCGCTCTATATTTTACGCCGACCCTATAATCGTCGGCTCGAATACCGTAAGCAAGCGCTCTCAGCGGGGTATTGTCGGAAAAATAAGCGCCGCCCAAACTAAAAGAGAGTCTATCGTCAGCTTGCCAACTAAAATCTAAAGAGGAGGCGATCGAGTTTATGTAGGTCTCGTTATAAGCTAGTTTCGCATCCGCGCCAAATCCGCCGTTTTGATATTTTAAACCGACTCCGTATCTTCTGTTGTTTAAAAGATGTTCATAAAAACTGTTGCGATCTAATTTGGTAAAAACATAGGCTCGATAGTGATAATTTATCAACGAACTGTAATAGTCGGCAAAAAGCTCGTAATCATCCATACCGCCTCTACTGGAATTTTCCAAATTTCCGCCGTAGGAGCTTCGTACAAAAAAACCGCTTTTTGTCTCTTGGCGACGATTCTTTCGCAAATATCTCAAATCCTCTTTTTTATAGTTATATTTTGAGGTCAAAATATTTAAAGCTTTATCCGCATATTTGAATCTTTTTTTCTTTATCGCCACCAAAATTTCACCGGCTTTTGCATCGAAATTTTTCGGATCGCCGCTTAAGATCATCTCATATTGTTCTTTCGCTTTATCATACCATCCTCTATAATAGTAAAGTTTGGCAAGAGCGTTTCTGTACGAACTGTTCGCCGGCGCTTTTTTTACAAGCGACTCGAGCTCTTTTTGCGAATAATTCAAATATCCGCTATATTCGTAAGCCAATACCTTCAAAAGAGCCGTTTCAACTTTTCTGGGATTATCTATTTTATAGAGGTGATTTTTATCCCAAATTTTCGGCGGCTCGTTCTCATCCATTCGGTTCGCTAACGAAATAGCTTCATGCATATCGTAATTATCGCTGTATGTATAAAAAAGTAAAACCTTACTCTCAAAATAGTCGGGTTTCTTTCCGAGAGATTCAAATATGATCTCTCTGGCTATAAGCGGTTTTCTTTTATAAAGATAGGCGTCGGCGGCGATATTTAAGATATTATAAGGAATATCGACGTTTTCGCTTTTAAGAAATTTATAGATCTTTATCACCTCATCGCTTTTTGCGATAGTATCAAGCGCCAATATCTTATCAAACCAGATATTTTGCGCCCTTTTATTTTTCTTGAGATCGACTCCCTCTTTTTGAAACCTTTTTATTACATCGTCTATCTTGTTCAGTGCATCTTCGATATATCCGTAATCTCCATCCTCATGATAGCCTTTGGTACCCCATCTAAGCTCGAACGCGGCTTGATCGCTCTTAACGCTATCTCTAGTTTCATCATCGAACAAATCAGGATTTTGATCTATATATCTTTGCGCTAGCCAAGGCATCCCTTGTCTGCGAAGAGTTCCAACAAGTTTAATAATTGCCTTATTTTTAACTTTTGGATTTGAGAGAAGTTTTTGATATATCACCATTGCATCGAAAAAGTTTTTTTGCGACTCGTAAACCGCCGCGCGCGTAAATTTTATATCACTGTTTCGAGGAAATTTTTTCGCCGCTTTTTCTAAGACTCTAAGAGCTAATTTCTGTTTTTTCATGTCGGTCAAGACAAGTGCGAGTCCGAGATAAAACTGAGGATCGGTCGGAAATCTTTTTGCGCCTTTGATATAGAGCTTTGCACTTAAATCGTACTTTTTCAAGTTCCTCGCCGATTTTGCCACACTCTCAAGTAGATATTTAGGCGCTCGATCGAAATCCACTTTATCGCATAGCTTTAAAGCCTCGTTATCTTTTTCGGCCCAGCCCAATACGGTTATATAGTCGTAAAGAAGATTTATATTGTTAGGGTTGTTTTTATAAAGACGGCGAAGCTCTTTTATCGATTCATTCATTTTCCCCTCTCTCGCCCACTTTATCGCATATGTATATTCAACATTCGCAAAAAGCATCTGAACGTATGAGAACAGAACTATTAAGAAAAAAAGAGATTTAATAAAAACAGTTCGGTTTTTTTTCATGCCAACATAACCCTTTTAATAAACATCTATACATATCGGCAAAGAGAAAAAAAGCTTTATCGAGAAAGAGCGGGCACTTTTTGTGCTGACGTTTGCAAAACTACGGAGAGATAGGTGAGAGATTTTATAAAAGATCCGTTTTTTCACTTTTTTATAACGGCTTCACTCATATACGCGCTTCAATCGATACCAAAAAACGATGAAGATAAGATGCTTCAAATAAAAATTCGAAAAAGTGAAATAGCCGCACTGAAAACCGATTGGAAAAAGGACTACGAAAACGAACCCACGAAAGAAGAGTTAAAGTGTCTGATCCATGATCTTTCGGTAAACAAAATGCTCTTTAACGAAGCGCTCGCTATGGGACTTCACAAAGAAGATAAAGAGATTTTCAACAAACTCGTAAAAAAAGCGAAATTCCTTTTTTCAAACATCAAAACGGAAAACGAACCTACCAAGATGGCGTTACTGCGATATTATGAAGATCATAAAAACGATTATCGAAAAGACGCGAACATATCGTTTACTCATGTTTTCATATCCATCGATCGAAAAAATCCCATACAAAAAGCTAACCGAATTTTCAGACTTCTTGAAAACAACAGAATAGATCCTTACAAAACGGACGCATTTACCGACCGTTTCGAACCAAGACATATTAAAAACAAAGATAAAGAGCAAATCATAAAACTTTTCTCAAAGAGTTTCTATAAACAGATCATGAGCCTAAAAGCCAAACGATGGAACAAACCCATCATATCTTCGAAGGGGATTCATATAGTCTATATAGAGAGCTTTTCAGGGATAAAAACGCTTCCATATGATGTTGTGAAAGATATCGTAAAGAGTGATTATGCGGAGGATATGAGAATCGAAAGTCTCAAAAGTAAAATCGAAACTTTAAAAAAAAGATACAAGATAGTTTATGAAGATCATGATAAATAAAATACTCTTTTTTTCACTCTTTTTATGCTTTACGCTCTCTTTGTATGCGCATCAAACGGCTCTCTCTTATCTTGAGATCAGACAAAAAAGCGACAAAAGCGTAAATGTAATCTTGAAAAAACCGCTCGCCGATATAAACAGCGACGACATCAAAATCTCACTTCCTAAAAATTGCAAAAGCACTCTGACAAAATCGATATATGACGTTGAAGGATATATCGTATTCGACGAAACTCTCTACTGCGGGAAAAGGGGTTTGGAAGAGTCGATCGTTTGGATCGAAAATCTTCTTGCTACCGATAAAGGCGTAGTTTTTTACTATAAAAGTGACGATTTTAATATATCAAACCGACTTCTTACCGCCGATAATCCTTTCATAACGATTAAAAAACCCAAAACAAAGATATCATCCGTCTCATACTTGAAACTGGGAATAGAGCATATACTAAAGGGGGTTGATCATCTCCTATTTGTCTTGGCTCTTTTGCTCTTGGTCTCGAATATAAAAACTCTAATTTTGACAATCACGTCATTTACGATAGCACACTCCATATCGCTAGCTCTGGCCGTACTTGGATATTTGAATTTAAATGTTTTATATATAGAGTCGATGATTGCGCTTAGCATAGTTTTTGTCGCAAGAGAAACAATCGTAAAAAGCGGCGAAAAAACACTCTCGCAAACCTATCCTTGGCTCATAGCATTTTTATTCGGACTCCTTCACGGTCTGGGTTTTGCCAACGCTCTTTTTGAGATAGGAGTACTAAAAGAGAACATCACGGCTTCACTTATATTTTTCAATATCGGAGTTGAAATCGGTCAGCTGATTTTCATCGCAACAACCATTTTATCCGCTAAAATATTCAATTTATTTAATAATCCGATAAAAGTGTATAATCAGCGGTTGCGTATGAGTATAAGTTATATAATCGGTGTCGTCTCGGCTTACTGGTTCGTACAAAGAGTTTCCGCTCTCATCTAAAATATGCGATTAAAGCTAAAAAGGATTTTACCGATTTAAAATCATTGAAAACATCAAACAGAGGCGGTTATGAAAAAAATAGTTGTTTTTATCATGATACTCGGTTTAACAAACCTCTTTGCGCTCTCAAAGGAGCGTAACGTCACTAAAAGTATCGACGAGATCGAGATACTGGTAAACGACCTTCTAAATGAACAAGTCGCCCAAAAAGAGACTGAAAAAGAGTTTGAAAGTGAAAAAACGGTCAAAGCGAAATATTATATTCAAATGTTCGCATATGCGAAATCAAAACCTGAAAAACTGATAGAAAAAATAAGAGAAAGAGGCTATAACGTCGTCATTTCAAAAGCCCTCAGAAACGAAAAGAAAGTACGCTTGGTACTGGTTGGACCGTATAAAAACGGCACTTTAGCCAAAAGAGAGCTGAAAATCTTAAGAGATATTGAAAAAGATGCTTTTATTTATAAAATAAAATAATATTTTCTTCTTTTGTGCGATAATAGAATAAATACCATATGAAGAGTCCGTTTTGCAAAAAAAAATTTTTATTCCGATCATTTTGTCTCTCTTTTACATTTCAGTGTCAGCTTCAAATACGATCGTTCAAAAAAAGCTTATGATGAGCGAATTTAAATCGGAAATAGTCGTACGAACGATAAACAACATCAAAAACGAAGACGATATAACAAGACTTGTAGCAGGATGCGTTAAAAACGGAATTTCGGCGATTATCATCGCATGTAAACAAGATGAAGACGACGAAACCGATTCCGGTAAAGTATTTTATCCAAGCCGTATTGCGCCGATTGCTAGAGGATATAAAGAGAAGGATTTGATCAAACGCCTAATAGAGACCGCACATGAAAATAAAATAAAAATCAAAGCTTGGGTTCCGCAATTTCATGACAAAATGGCGTTTTATCTAAATCCAAATTGGAGAATGATGGCTTACGAAAATGCCAAAATTATCCCTTTTACCAATGAAGATAAAGAGTATTTCGTAAACCCTCTTCATCCGGGTGTACAAAGGTATGAGTTGTCCATAATAAAAGAGATCGTCTCAAACTATGACTTTGACGCGATTATCCTCGACTGGGTTCGTTTTGACGACTATAATATGGATCTTAGTTACTACACTAGAAGCGATTTTTCTCAAAAATACGGATATGATCCGCTCGAGATCGATTTTGATAAAAAAAATCCCAAAAGAGAGACTTGGAATATATACAGAAGCGATATCATAGCGGCATACGTAAAAAGAGTGAAAGCGAGTATCTCAAAGATAAAACCCGATATGAAACTAGGAGTCTTCATCCTCTCGCCGCAATGGAAAGAGCTGGCTCAAGATATCGGAAAATTCGCTTCTTATGTCGATTTCGTTTCACCTATGTGTTATTTCGAAGACTGGGGATATCGAGAAGATTGGATATACGGTAAAAGAGAAGATGCGATTTTACCTCTGGTTCGTAAAAAAGCGGGAAAAAAAGAGATAGTGCCGGTTTTTGATATAAAGTGGAGTACGAAGAGTTACGCAAAGATATTCGCACACTTAAAAAACGACACCAAAACGATAAA
>CAZNIT010000002.1:0-19471 GCA_964573205.1 uncultured Sulfurospirillum sp.
AAAGGCGATATCCTTTACGGTGGTGCCGGTGATGATGAAATGCATGGTGGATGGGGTAACGACATCTACAAAGGCGGTACAGGAAATGACGGTATAGTTGACACTAGAGGTAACGATACTTATGTCTTCTCAAAAGGTGACGGTAGAGATACTATAGATGATATGAACCTTGAAATCTATACAGATGCAATGGGTCATGAAACTATTAACTGGGATTATTGGAGTAATAATGACATCGTTGAATTTGATAAGACGGTAAATTATAAAGATATCGCTATTTTCCAAGAAGACGGACAATACGGATCGTTACTTATCAAATACTCAGACAATGACAACGATAAAGTATCTGTCGGTTGGCAACAAGAAGAGCACTACGGAATCGAAACTTTGACCGCAATAAATGAAAACGGAGATAGTGTAAGCATAAAAAATGACTGGCATGCAAATCATGATGGAAATGCATTAAACAGTCTTGACGAGATTATAGCTTATATAGCTACATATGATCTTGACGGTGATGCAACAAACGGTATTCAAACAGCACAGAATGTTCAAGATGTACAAAATAACGAACATTTAATGGCAGTTATAAATGCGGCTTGGGCTTAAGAGTTTCAGAGCAAAGAAATTTCACTCCTTCTACGGCTATGACCACTACTTTGGCGAGCGTGGTCATAGTTTCAGAGCAAAGGAATCTTTTTCCTTCGCTCTAATTATAGCACAAATAATTAAAATAGTTTAATAATTTGATAAAAAATTAGATTATTTAAATAAATTTATAATTTTATTAAGTTTAAAAAAGATATCCTTCTTTAGTAAGATTTATTACTATCTTTACTAATGGAGCGGATAACTTTTGAAATACCTAATAATTTTTACTTTTTTAATAGTTTCAACATTTTGGGCAAGTGATGAAATAGTTCTCATCGATGATATCCAGAGTACTCTTTCAGAAATAGAATCTCTACCTGATGCAACCCTTTTGGATCTAAATGATGAAAACGATGAAAATTATCCACAAGATAAACCCATCTATGATAATGACAATACGGATATCACTTCTCTACCCGACGCTACTATAGTAGAAATAATCGAACCGGAAGACGATGAGACTATAATAGAAAACCAACAAACCGCTATAGATATTGATTCTATACCGGATGCTAAGATTGTAGAATCTACGATAAAAGAAACCGTAAAAACAGATCAATTAAAACCAAGCTACTGCGACACAGAATCAAACCAAACTTTAACACCCGATAACAATACAACAAAACGGATACTGCAATCATCGGATCAAAGCGGTAGCAATATAGTAATCGTAAAGACAATTGAAAACAATATATCGAATACAGATTTAGAATATCAAAAAGAAAAAGTCGATTTTTGGACTCTTTTAGATCAAACACTGGAAAACGCGACAAATATTATCTTGAAAAAATATGATATCGCAATTACAAAAGAGAATATCCAACTTATAAAAAGCGAATACTATCCAAACATTTCTCTTGCTTATTCCGGCGAATATTATCACTCATTTGAAAAAGGAGATGCAAGTATAAGCGGATCATATTATCCGAGTTATTCGCAATTTAGGGACTCGCTAGGTGTAAATATGGAGTATGAAATCTATAGATTCGGAGCTACCGATATCTTGATGAAAATTAGCCAAACCGATCTTGAAATTGTTAAAACCGAACTGGCTCTGCAAGAAGAAGAAGTTTCAAAGCAACTTTTAGAATATTTCAGGCAAGCGTTAAAATCTCAAGAACTCATACAATACAAAGAAAAGATGCGTCTCATACAAGATACGATTTTACAAAAAAAATTACGCCTTTACGAAGTTGGGAAAGTCGATAAGGTAACTTTATCCAAAGATGAATTAGCAATGGCCAATCTTGAAAGTGAAATACTCAAACATAAGCTAGATTTCAAAAATGCCGTAAAAAAGATACAAATTCTTTCAAATATAAAGCTAAATCCGGAAACTATCGAATTCACGATGTTCGAACCAAAAAAGTGTGCTACTAAAAATTTTGAAGAGAGCATGATGGCAAAAAATTTACAACTTCAGATCGAAAAAAAAGCTCATGAATTAGAGCTGTTAGAAAAAGACTATTTACCCGGTTTTTATCTTGATAGCGGATACAGATTGTACGGTTCGGATGCAAACAATTTTCTGCAAACCATAGAAAACTTAGAAAGAAACAGTTGGAATATCGGAATATCAGTTAGATGGAATCTATTCGATGGGCACAAAACCGATGCAAAAATAGCTAGATCGAAACTTGAACTTCAGCAATTGATAGAGAAGTACCGACTCGCAAAGATAGATTTTGAATCACGAGAGAAAAAAAGAGAGTTATTAAAGAAAACTTTCGATAAGATATTACAAGCTGAGTATAAGATTATTGATCAGACTTTCCAACAGGAAGAGATGTATGCTAGATTACAAGCTGCCGGCGAGATCGATACTATACAGCTTGACTACATTCAAATTAATAAATTTAAAAATGAACTAAGTTTCAAATTAAGCGTTATAGATAAGGTTTATGAAACCATTTCAAGTGAGTTAATAATTTAAAGGATTTTAATGCACACGGCATTAATTGCGTTGGATATTGCAGGTAGTTTAAATCAGGTCAACATTGATAGTAGAAGTATAGTAAAAGAATATGCCATAGAAGATGGTAAAGAACCTACTATCGAAGAGCTTGCACGCATTGCAAAAAGAGAAAGCTTTAGGGTATCGATAAAAAAACTAACGATCGATAAACTAGTCGATAACTATCCTATGCCGATAATCTGTCTAATGAAAAACGGCGAATACAGAGCTATCCTAAGAGCGAATAAGACAAAAAAAGAGCTTTTGATTTACGACCCTCATAAAAACAAACCCGCCCTTATAAGCTACGACGATTTCACAAAAGAGTTCTCTCAAAAAAGCTTGGTACTAAAACACCGAATACTCTCGGAAAAAATCAAATTCGGATTCGGCTGGTTCATAAAAGAGATATTGAATTATAAAAAAATTATTTTTGAGGTATTGTTAGCATCGTTTGTAATTCAACTTTTTGGACTTGTTACACCCCTCTTTACGCAGGTAATTCTCGATAAAGTTTTAGTGCACCACTCCATAAGCACATTAGATGTATTGGCAATTGCATTTTTAGCTGTTACGGTTTTTGACTTTTTGTTAAATTATATGCGTAATTACGTCTTTGTTCATACAACATCAAAAATCGATGCTAAACTCGGCGCTAAACTCTATCATCATTTACTCGCTCTACCGTTTGGTTACTTTGTAGTCAGACAAGTAGGTAATATTATAGCTAGAGTTAGAGAGCTTGACCAAATAAGAAGTTTTATAGCGAACAAATCCGTAACGGTACTTTTGGACGTGCTTTTTAGCTTCGTATTTTTAGCCGTAATGTTTTTATATAGTGTTCAACTTGCGCTTATGGTTATGGGATTTGTCTTTGTTATCAGCGTTATTTATTTCTTCGCAACGCCTAATTTCAGAAAAAGATTGGATGAAAAATTTGAAATGGGAGCTGAACAAAACTCCTTTTTAGTAGAGTCGGTAACCGGTGTGGAAACAGTAAAATCTCTCGCACTTGAAGGAGCTATGCAAAAACGCTGGGAAGATAAACTTGCCGATTATATTAGTGCAAGTTTCAAACTTAGCAATTTTGGTTTTCTCTTAGGCGGATTATCAGGTATGCTACAAAAGCTTATGACTATCTCGATTTTGTATTTCGGAGTTTTAATGGTTATAAAAGGAGATCTAACCGTCGGCCAGTTGATCGCATTTCAAATGTTTGCAAATCAATTTAGCGGACCTGTTTTAAGACTCGTAAACTTGTGGAATGAATTTCAGCAGACTCTTCTCTCCGTTGACAGACTTGGTGATATTTTAAATACTCCAACCGAACAAAAAAATGAAAAAGCGATCACCCTATCGCAAATCAAAGGAAATATCGCTTTTAACAAAGTTAGTTTTGCCTATAAGCCGGGCTCGGCAATGGTGCTTAAAGATCTCTCATTTAGCATAAAAGCTGGTATGAGTGTAGGCATAATCGGACGAAGCGGTAGCGGGAAAAGTACGGTAACAAAAATTATACAACGGCTTTATATGCCAAATGAAGGTGTAGTTTTTGTCGATGGGGTGGATATAAGACATTTTGATCCCAAATGGTACAGAACTATGATAGGTGTCGTTTTGCAAGAAAATTATCTTTTTCGAGGAACTATTAAAGAAAATATCGCGATGGCACGTCCAAACGCTTCGATGGATGAAATTATTCATGTGGCAAGAATTTCAGGAGCGGATAGTTTTATATCCGAATTTCCTGAAGGTTACGATACGGAAGTCGGTGAAAGAGGATCTACACTTTCCGGCGGTCAAAGACAGCGTGTGGCAATAGCCAGAGCGCTATTGGTAAATCCTCGTATATTAATCTTTGATGAAGCGACATCGGCACTCGACTACGAATCTGAAAAAATAATCAATGCAAACCTGGTAAATATCAAAAAAGGTCGTACAACGATCATAATCGCACATAGATTATCGACTGTAAAAGATTGTGATGTAATCATAGCTATGGATAAAGGTCAAATAGTTGAAGCCGGAACACATGAAGAATTGATGAAAAAAGAAGGTTACTATTATCATCTCTATTCACAGCAGTCTATATAAAATGAGGAGACTTTTAGTTGAAAACAACAAAAGACAAAAATAGGTTCAAACCACATTTAGTCGAGATAGAAGAGAGTCCGGTCAGTCCGCTTGGAAGACTCATAATGTGGACTATACTGATTTTTATAACATTAAGTATATTGTGGCTTTTCATTGGCAAGACGGATGTCGTTGTAAGCGCAAGAGCGAAAGTCATTCCTATGGGAGATGTAAAAATACTCCAGCCTTTATCCAGAGGCGCGGTTAAAAAGATTTATGTAAAAGAAGGAGACCGGGTTAAAAAAGGAGATCCTATTATCGAAATCGATCCGACCGTCGAAGAGAGTAATATCGAAGCGAAAAAACGTATTCTTACCCAACTTGAACTTGAGGTAGCAAAAATCAAATCTATTTTAAACAAAACTCCTTTTAAAATTCCAAACGGTATCGATCCGAAAACAGCCGCTTTAATAACAAGTGTATATGATACGGAACTTCAAACGATTCAAGAACAAAACAAACAGATAGACCAACAAATAAAACAACTAAACGAACAGATAAGCTCTACCGAAATAGAAAAAGCACGAATGCAACAATTTTATAAACTAGGAATTCAAGAGGAGAGAAGATTAAAAAAAGTTCTCGATATTATTGCAAAAAATGACTATTATCGTCTTCAAAAGCAAAACATGAGTTATAAAAATGAGATAAAAAAACTTTCCCATGAGATAGAAAGACTCAAAAGAAAATTAGATGAAGTAAATATGAAAAGAAATCTCATTACACAAGATTTTCGAAATAGACATTATGCCGATTTAATGGAAAAAGAGAAAAAAATCGTAGCATATAAATCAGATATACAAACCATAGAATTTAAGAAAAAAAAGCAGATCATAAAATCACCCGTTGACGGAATTATCGCGAAACTCGCAATAAATACGATAGGTGCCGTAGTTACGCCGGCTGAAAAACTTGTAGCGCTTGTTCCAAAAAATGTACCCATTCAACTAAAAGCGACGGTTCAAAATAAAGATATAGGTTTTATAAAAGTAGGTATGCCGGTTGCCATAAAAATAGATACCTTCAACTTTCAAAGATTCGGACTCATCGACGGAATCGTAACAAAAATAGGTGCAAATTCTATTGAAGATAAAAAAATGGGACCTGTGTATGAAGTATTTATAGAACCAAAACAAACTTCTTTGATCGTTGAAGGAGAAGAGCGTTTCTTAATGCCCGGTATGAGTGCGACAGCGGAACTGAAAGTCGGGAAACGAAGAATTATAGAACTCTTTGTTTATCCTCTTATTAAATACTTCAATGAAGGAATAAGCGTCAGGTAGCAGGCACTAATTTTGTGCCGCTGAGATTTTCAAGCTTTAAAAGAAGTTTGAAAATCTCGGTTCGTTTTTGCCATATCTCTTGAAATTGCTTACTTATGTTGATGTTTAATGCTCTTAATTTTAACTTTATATCTCTCTCTTGATGGGGCAGTAGATATCTCAACTTGATATGTAGCGATTTAGCCTCTTGCTGGAAAAATTTTATTTCACTTTTTAACGATTTGATATAATTTTTATAATACTCTATCTTATGATACAAACTTTCGATTTTATTTGTGACAACCTTTTTTACATTCTCTTTTTGCAGAGAATATACTTGTCTCTCTATGAGTTTCGCCTCACTGTCTGAGCCTTTAAAATCAAGAGGTATTTGAACCTGTACGCCGGCGATCATTTCGCTATCATTATCTAAAAAAAGATACTTTTTGTTTTCCAAATATACACTTGTTTTAAGACGATCTTTCCAGTCATCTTCGATATATGTTTTTTCAATTTTATTTTGAATGTTTTTAAATACGAAAGCATTTTTGTACGCCTGTCTGATTAGATCGCTTTTATTTAAGATAATTATATTTTCAATAGTTTCAATAAAAGGTTTTAATTTTAAGTCATATGGTTCGAGAGTCGTATTTTTATAAAAGTTCAGTAGTCGTTTTACCTTTTCATACTCTTTTTTATATTCGTAAAATTTACTAGCCGTTATCAACGAATCGTTATAATCTTTTTGAGCCTTTTGAAAACTTTGCAAAAGTATACTCTCTTGCTGTTTTAAAAATAGAAAATCTATAAAATCACTTACCGACTGCAATTTATGAAGCGCTAATTGCAGATTTGAATTTCTGTATTTATGGATATTTTGCTCAAACTCCAACTCTTTTTGCAATACCTTTTTTCGAGCTTCTTTTTGCGAACCGAAATAGCCGTCGTCAAACAGACTCCACTCCACTCTAACATCGTAGCCCAACCTATCTTTGGTAAAGTTTTTTTTCGTATTTCCTTTCATATACAAACCGTTAAACTTTTCACTCGATGCGATATTTTTAAGATAGATTTCTTTTTGTCTATCAAGCTCACCTTTTGAAATCATGTTTTTATTGAAAAGTATCCGCAACAACTCCTCATTGTTACCGAAAATTTTTCCGCTTAAATCGTCATTTATCAGTTTGATCTCTTCATTTGAGTTTTTCGACTCAACTATTTTTTCAGACTTTTTAATCTTTAAAAGTTTATATTCAAGATTTGCATCTTTAGCTAGTGTCAAACTTTGTGTGATCATTTTCAAGTTATCGGTTTTAGCGCATCTAACATAATAGTAAACTCCGTCATCTCTTTTTTCGTCACCTTTGTAGCATTTGAGTCCGGCGGCTTTACCTTTTTGAAGAAAAAGCTCGAGATTATCGTTTTTGGATTTTGTCTCAAAAAGCTGAATTTCATAACTCTCTTTCGCACTCAATACCAAATACAAAGACAAAAAAACCGCTAATAACCTCATCATATCACTCCACTATTTTTATCGTTTTTAAATTTATACTGTTTTGACCGTCCGGCGGTGCCCATTTTGCGTCGTTTGGCGTATGCTCGATAGCTTTCCAAAGATGCTTTTTGGGGATATCGAATCTAATATATTCAATTTTATTATCATGACTGAAACCGCCATGAAAATTTAGATCTACACTCATATTTAAATGATGCAAATAGTTACCCGCACTGCTCCACTGCAATACTAGATGACGAATATTTGAGATATTGCAGTTTTTCACTTCACTATGATATGTTCGGGTAATACGGAAATAACCGTTACCGCCTTTTCCCTTGTTCCAACTTTTGTCTATGACTAGATTTTCAGCCAATAGATCGTACGAGTTTTCAAAAACCAGTGCATGCCTGCCGGAGTTTAGAATTTCTACATTTTTAATGGAACTTTTGGCCGCAAAATCAAACATCACGCCATCTATCTCGAAATCGGGCAGTTTATTTTTATACACGAACGAATAGTCGTCTATATTTTTACCCGGAACGCTTTGTGAAATTTTAAAATCTCTCAAGTGCACATTGCTAATCATGTCGCAAGTATATACTTCACTCAAATGAGCGTCAAAATCCAGCAAAATAGGTTTTTTCGTATATAGCAAACTCTCCTTCGCATCGAATGAGACAACTTTTACGATCTGCTGTCTTAGGTAGGGATACTTTTTATTCCACTTCATGGAACCTAGTTTTTTCAAAAAATCATCGCTATTTGGTTGGCGTATCAGAAGATAAGTCGAAGGAATTTTATTCTTATCCAGATCGATTTTGAATATCGAACTTCCTTTAGCTATGCTATCGTTAAGATGACCGATTTTTTGCATCTTCGATCCTCTGACTAAGATAGCCGCTTCAAAAGGCTTCTTCAAATGAGAAACTATGTGAGTCAAATTTTTCCCCTTGCCCTGAAGCGTAATATTGCTTTTGTCAATAATAATCGGCTCGTAAATGTCTATTTTTCCCTGCGGCAATTTTAAAAGCAGGGATTTTCCGTGAAATTTCTCAATAATTTCGTTAATGATTTTCGCATTGTTTTTAGAGTTTTTCGCTCCGACTCCGTAAGCGGCCAAATCGATTACCTGTCTATTTTCACTATATTTTAGATTCTCTAATTTGCTTTGATTGAATGCGTTGAGTTTCGGGATGTACAATACGCCGTGACTTACAACCATCAAAAAGATAAATACCGCAAACGAGCTGTACTTTATAATTTTCGGAGTTATCTTTACCAGCGGATGTTCGATCATATCTATATTTACATCGCTGCTTTGTACTTCACCGTTTTTGGACCATTTCTGATTTGCCAGATCATGATACGCTTCGATCTTTATAAGGGCTCCCATCCACTGAGAATAAAGCATAATAGGCAAACTATATAACGATACCGGATGCCCTCCGAGCGCTATGACAAAAAGCTGAAACACTCTGACAAACAGCATCCAGACGATAAAAAAGAGCAGATAGTAAAAAGATTTGAAAATACCTAGAACTACGGCGCTCACTATACCTACTAAAGATGTCCACATATTTAGTTTTTGATCTAAAATAACAAACCATATATACAATCCGGTCGTTTTCGCACCAAGCGCCAATGCTCTTGAGTTGTTGCGCAGGGTGTTTCCGTTCCATCTAAACGGTAATGACCGACTCAACTCTAAAAAATTTCCGTCTCGACTCTCGAGCGAATAACATAACACATCCGGAAGATAGAGCATATCATATCTGTTTTTTAACAGATAAAACCAAGTGCTTTTATCATCGCCCATCAAAAAACGAAACTTACCGTACAAAGGATGAATCAAAATATCGTTTTCCACGATTTTTATAAAATCTTCTTTTACGACTATATCCGTTCTGTATGCGGACAATCTACCCGTAAGCGTCAAAACCTTTTTTGAGAGAGAGTGAGCTTGAAACTGTATATGACGCTGTCCGAACTTAAGTTTGAACCACTCTTTATACCATTTTGAATTGCTATCTATAAAAGCACTCTCGTTAGTCGTTACGGCACCCAGATTTTTATCCAAAGCGAAAAACGGAAGAAGTTTTTGCAAAAATCCCTCCTCCATATAACTATCGCCATCCATAAAGATAGTCACACTATTGGGATCATTTAAGCCAAGCTTCTCATGCTTTCTCGAGATCGCGCGAAGTGCATGACCCATAGCGATTCTTTTGCCTTTTTTTTGATGCTGAAAAATTAAATCGATATGTTTCTCACTCTTATGAGCTTTAAACATCTGAGCTATCAAAGCGTCTTCTTCTTTCCTAGCCGTCGCCACGACAATCGTTATATCCGATGGAATCGTTCGAATTTCATTCAAGATCGATCGAAAAGTTTCCACGCTAACCCAAGGCTCCTCTTTATAAGAAGGAATCATGAAGTATAGATGTTTGGGATAGCGTAAATGTTTCGGCAGGCGAGCGATTTGTTGTTTGAGTTTGGGATATGCATAAAAACGATAAATAAGCGCTCTAGTATAATTTAACAACATCCAGCCGTAACGCCAAAGAGCGAATATCGTCAGTGTAATTAAAACTTCGTTTTTTAAGAGATAGATCTGCGGATATATCAAATACAACAGTACCAAAGCTATCGTAATGTAAAATACGGCTATCGGAATAAAACTTAAAAGTGCGGATCTCTTCGCGTTTCTAAATTCCAAATTTAAAATCCCTCTTAAAAAGCACTTTTACAATACTTTTCGGCGATAAGATTCTGGTTTTCTCCTCCGGAGAAATCTCAACAAGAACTTCGTTTAAACTATAAGATCCGTATGCGTTTATGGTCGTTTTCGGATCACTATTGAGAATACGCTTTACAATGCCGGTAAACTTTTGCCGCTCTAGCGAGTCTATGATATCCACTTTCGATCCCACTTTGATGTCTATGGCTTTTTGAACGGGTAAATAACAGACGATTTTCGGAACCTTGTCTATCCACAACACAAACAGCGGATTGCTTTTATTTACAAGATCACCGGTTTTTTTCGTTATTTCGTAAACCGTCGCATCATAAGGCGAAAATATTCGATACTCTTCCAGTTCTCTTTTTTTATTGATGATTTTCAACTGCGTCTCTTCCAAATTATAAGATGCGGCAGAAATTTTCGTTCCGTTGTTTTTTTGCCGCATATTTTTCTCTTTGTAGCTTATGTAACTCTCTTTCGCGTCAAGATAGAGATTTTTATAATGCAGCATTTCGGCTTTTGTAATCAAATGATTTTTTAAAAGAACTTTTGAGTTTTGGAAATTTTTATACTCCTCTTGCATGATCTGCTCTTTGATTTTCAGTATATCCGTATCGTCCGTCACAGGTGCGCTATCTTTAGAAGAGTTCGCTTTTATCTTTTTTAGTTTCGTTTCTTTTATGGTCTCAAGAAGCTTGATCTGACGCAGAAGCTTTTCACTGTTTATATCCGCCAATATATCGTTTTTTTTCACTTTATCGCCGTCTTGGACATAAATTTTTTCTAAAATTCCGCTTTTTTTGACATAAACATTTTTGTAGTTTCCTTCCACAACACCTACACCTTCGTACTGGTATCTTAAATTGTAAAACAATATACCGGCAATAGTAAAAAGCAAAAGAAGTGAAATGACAATCGAACCGATACTTTTTCGTAAAAACGATTTTTGCAACCGAGACTTTTCGTCATCCGTCAACTTTACCGGTAGATCCAAAACGGGATCTATGTCAGGTTCTTCATATATCGCTAAAAGATCGTCTATATCTTGTATCTTTCCGTCAAGATAGAGCTCTAAATAGCGTCTTAATATCTTCTTGTTTTTTTGTGAAAATTTTATAAATTCAAAACCGCATCTACCGTTTTTAAAATAAACACATTTTAACTTCACTTTCAAAGAGATCGAGGCGTCGGACATCCCAAGAAGCAAAACAGCATCATAAACTTCGTCAACTTTAAAGATGTCGTCATCGTCGGACTCTATACTCACACCGGACATCGACCAATCGACGGTCTCGTAATTTCGATCTTGAATATATATTTTCATCGGAATATCAAAACGATGAGATTTTCGCATAGAGTTCTTTTCACACTGAATGTGTAGCGACATTTTTTTTCCTTAAAATAATAAAAGTAAATTTTATTATACCGTTCCAAAATTAAATCTGAAGTACAATTTTAAGAAATAAAAACTACTGCATTTTCTGATAAAAAGATAAAATACTCCATATCCGCTAGTAAAATACCACTCCAAATACAAAGGTATCTTTTATGTGTGATTGTAAATTTTAATTATTGTAACTTCGCGTATCCGTATATCTCTTTGAAAATCGTTTTTCAGTACTTCATAGCGATATTTTGCTATAATTTTATTATTGAGCTAAATTTAACTTATATATGGCTTCTTCTCGTAAATCATTCTAACTTTTAATACATTTGTAAAAGATAAAAGTTTATACTTAACTTATTTTATTCCAGTTTTTACAAGCTGTTGGAAGCACTATACCAATATGACCACGCACTCTCGATATGCCTATCCTCATTAGCAAAGACAGCATAATCCCTGAATTACGGGTTTTATACGATATTACGGCACTTCTGGTATCTATCAAGTTTCTCAAATCAATACAAAATAATCACCAACCGGGCACACTTTTGGGCACAGTTGGTAGTAAAAATCTCATTTTCTTATACTATACTTAATATTACTATTGTATAATTTTTTATATACTATTATCATATTTATGATATAATCAATTCTATGAATAAAGAAATATTGCATTACATCACCACCACAACATCATGGCAGATTAAAAAGATCCGAACATATACCAAAGAGAGTATCACTCTGCCTATTCATATATTCAACAAGTTCGATATTGCAAAATACCGTCTTGAAAAAGTGGATGTACTCTTTCTGAAAGCGAAGGGGGATGTTTGCGACGGCAAGCTTTTAAAACACTATACCGATCTGATCGGACGCACTGTCGATATAGCTGTCGTTTTTGTATTGGATGATTGCGATGCATCCAAAATACAAAATCTGATCAAGTACAAAATCAATTTCATCGTACCCGACAGATACATCTATCTCCCTTTTGCGCTGATGCAGATAGAGACCACAAAGAGAAAAAAAACACGCCCTATTCTCACTGCAAAACTGGACAATACCGCCAAAATGATCCTGATCGCTTATCTCTCCGGGTGGATAAAAAGTCCGATCACTGGAGCCGAGATAGCCAAAAAACTGGAAAAACAGCCTATCGTCATCAGTAAAGCACTGCATACACTCGAACAGATGGAATACATCTCTTTCAAGAAGCAGGGACGACAAAAGATAGTCCGCTTCATAGAGAAACACCAAACATGGAAACAATGCAAACACGCACTTTATACACCTGTAAAAGAGATACTGTTTACGAACTCCGATCTGGATAGTGACCTCTTTCTCTACTCAGGTATATCAGCACTCTCAAGAGAGACAAATCTGGCACAGGAGAGGCTGCGAACCGTTGCCGTTTACAAAAGAGACTTCAACCGTATCAAAGACGAACTTCACTTTACCGATAAAAAGGATGCACGTTATCTGATAGAGGTATGGGATATCGATCCTAAAATCCTCTCTTACAAGGAGATGGTAAACCCGCTCTATCTTGTTGTAAATTTTCTATACGAAGAAGATGAGAGGATACGGATAGCTTTGGAAGAGTTAGTCGAAAAACATAATGAACTGGCATTTTTAAAGGAAGAGATATATGCATAAAATAACAGGACTGGAGTATTTTATCACTATCGATAAAGAAATTTATTCTAATTTTTAAAAGCTTTTTACTACTTTGCATAGTTTATGATATAATCACATATTAAATTTTTAAAAGGTTTTATCATAAAAGTTCTGTTTTCACAGCATGCGCTTGAGGTTATGAGACAAAGGGATATACCTAAAGAGTGGGTTTTAGTTAGAGACATTGAAATATCCTTCTTTGCAACGCTCTGTTTCAGATATAGAAGAGCACTATTTCAGCCAAATCAACCATGCCGGTTTCAGATGTCTAAAAGTTGTTTTCAACCCAAAAGAAAATAGAGTAATAACAGCTTATTTTGATAGAAATATGAGAAAAAAAGGGTGCAAATGATCATAAAATATGATGAGAAAACCGATAGTATCTACTTTATCGTCTCCGATGAAAAACCTTACGAGAGTGAAGAGATCGAAAAAGGTGTGATTGTTGACTATGGTAAGAACGATGATATCGTTGCTATAGAGGTCTTGAACTTTAAAAGCAAGCATAAGGATTTACATATTCCGATTGTCGGCAATTTTTTGTTAAAAGAAGCGAGTTAGATTAGTCAGAGAAACAATTTAAAGGCTTTCAGTCCCCTACGACTTGGGCACAAACTGGGCACACTTTAAAACTTAAACACCAAAAAGTGCCTATTTTAAGGGATAGTTATGGTGACCCGTAGGGGACTCGAACCCCTGTTGCCGGCGTGAGAGGCCGGAGTCCTAACCGCTAGACGAACGGGCCATATGAAGTGTCATTAGGACATTTGAGCCGTGATTATAGGGAAATTTCACTTACAAAAAACTTTAAACAATCGATATCTTCAAAATAGAACTTTTCAATCATAAGTGAAATATCAAATCAGGAGACAAAATACTACTCATATTATCGACTTTTAATAGCATCGATAACGCTAAATCTTTTTGAAGCGTTAAGGGTATGTATAGCGACAAGATCATCCGCAAAATCCGCCCTTATCTGCTGTACCATTCTCTCTTCATATTTTTTTTCATTGAGTTCTAAAATCTCATTTATAACAAGTCCTCTTCCGTAAACACCGCTACAATTCTGAGCCGGGCGAAATAGTTTATCCCCGTTTTCAAATAAATTACCCGCGGGTCTGGCACTAGTTACATCACATACTACCGGATTTAACAAATGTGGCTTCCACTCATCTTCGACAAAATCATCACAATAAAATATATATAATTCGTCATTCAATGAAAACCCGTCTTTCACCGCCACATTTACAAACATCCACCACTTATCATCTTTTTTATAAAGAGTCGCATCTACGGCTTTTATATTGTCCATCATCGTTCTTACTTTTTTCCATTTTGTCGGGAAAACATCCGCCTCGTAAAGGTCTATCGTAAGATTTTCATGACTTTCGACTATCATGTAGAATTTTTGATCCACTTTAAATACATTGGGATACGAGAGATGATACTCTTTTTTCATGATGACTTGCGGTTCGATAAAAGTTTCACTTTTCTCATCATAAGTGGAGACAAGAAGATAACCCTTCAATGTCTTATAATCTAACTCTTCGTAAAAAAGATAACTTTTTTCATTCTCATCTACGACAAACGGATCGGCCTGAAAATATTCGTTTGAAGGAAGAGGAACTCTTTTATAGCTACTAAAATCAGGATTGATTTTACCATCTTTATTTTCACTAAAAAGTATGATCCATCGATCCATCTTAAAAAACCTTCTTATAATAAATTTTATATATTTCCCCAAAAGCTTACCGACAATTCCGACTCCCTGAAGATTCGAAGGTGGCTTCTTCCCAATATCGTCGCTAAAAGCAAATTGAAAATCAAACGCTTTTTTTTCATCGTTTCTTCCGAGATCCGGCAAATCATAAAAATAAGTTTTTATCTCTTTTTGTGAAAAATAACCATCCGGATCTTGTGCCAGCTCGCGCAAATTATATATCACCATCATATGAGAACGCCACATTATCTGCTCAAAATTTTTCGATATGGATTTTTGATGCGTTACGGTTTTAAAACTATCCAATACATATCCGTTTTCAAATGCGCTGCCGACTCTCTCAAGAGTAACTTCCGTATATGGCATATTCTCCACAACCTCCCAAAAAGCCGCCGGTCGATTACTATGCCTATACTCCCATAAACCGTATTTCGCACTATTTATCAATTTTCCGGTTATATATTTAAACCCGAAATTCAATATCACATCTATTTGGTTGGAGTTTATCTTTTCGATATCCCTATCGTCAATTTCATCAAAATAATCCCCCTCATTCGTTTTTATCTCTATTAATCGATGATTTTTTATCAAGTCTTCTATCGACTCTTCATTAAGATAGGGCGTATTCTTTGCAAATATCTTTTTATCTAATTTTCTGATTAGTTCATAAAAAAAGTACTTTGGATTTTTAGCAACAGGATCGAAACTTTTTTGTTTTTTTATAAAAACTATCTCTTCGCACCAATCACTTTTATAAAGTTCGTAAATTACCTCAAGCCGATATTTCGCAAGTACACTATCGTCAATGAGTACCGCAACTTTTAATTTTCTCATCTTTTCACCTTCTCTTTAATACCTCTATATCGTCAAGCATATCTATAACTTCATGTTCAAGTTTTCTAAACGCCTTTTTCATGCTCTCTACGATTTTCACTTCACTCGCACTATCCACAGCCGTTTTTAAAGATACTACTTTATCCGTTTTATTTAACCTTATTATCGCATCAAGATAAACAAAGTCATCATAAGCTATAAATCTTTTTATATTCACGGCTATTAACAAATCAACATTTCCGTTCCAAGGATAGTGTACGACTCTTGAGTTTTTAAAGCTCTTTTGCAAATCAAAAATAAGGGTATCGGTCAAACTCTGAGAAATATCAACGGCCCATAAAGCATTTTTGATATATATGACTCTATTATCTTTTGTTCTTTTGGCAACCCTTCCCTCCTTAAGATAATCCGGCACACCGATACTCTCTATACCGACGGTTTTATAGCCTATAACACGATGAGAGATCTCATCATCGTCAATTCCTGTTAATATATAATACCTCTTTGCCGTACAACCGCTTATCGTCATCATAAACAAAACTATAAAAATCGATACATATTTCATCTACTCATCTCCAAAAATCAATGAATTCGGCTTTTTCTCAAGCTTTTTGCTCAACCTATCAACGGATTTGGACGCATTGGTAAGTTCTTTGAGCATAATCGTTATCTCTTTTGATAGAGCCGATTTCTCTCCGTTTGCCTGAAGAAGCCCGTTAATGGATTCCAGAGAATTTTTCATTTCATCCAATATATCCGACAACCGTTTCGGCATCTGTTTTATCTTAGGATCGGAAGTGAGCTTTCTGAAATTTTTAACAGCTATATTTAACTCTTTGAACATTTTTACGCTTTGTCTGGAGTTTTCGTCTATCGCATCTTTTAAACTTGAAATCAAATTATCAATCTCAAGCGCATTTATTTTATCGAGTATCAAAGAAAATTTTTGGGCTATATCGACATCTTTGCTACTTACGGTGGGAATGATCTCTTTAGAACCTAGTTTTTCTATCCCTCTTTGCCCTTCTTTACCCTCAAAGACCAATTCTATATACTGACTTCCGGTTATCGGATCACTTTGTGAAATTCGTGCGCGAAGTCCTTGCTCAACGGATTTGAAAAAAAATGTCTTAGTTTCGTTCATATCCTTATCCGATTGATCGGCAAAAGCCGATGTATCGACAACAACCTCAATTGTCGAAATAATCTTTTTGACACTATTATCAAAATCGGAATGCATAGCCACAACGCTTCCGACTTGAAAACCGAAAAACTCCACCGGAGCTCCTACATCAAGCTTCGCCACCGGCTCGTCAACGAGTAAGAAGAAATGATGTTCATGCTTTTTCCCGAGCCCGATACGCTTTTTTTGCATAGCCAACTTATCTTTATATAGAAAAAAGACATGTGAAATACCCTGCTCTTTTTCATGTATAATCTTTGCGGGAGTATCAAACGTTATACCGCCGTTTAGTATATGAGACATTGGCGCTAGATCAAGATTGAAACCGGAATGATTAAATGTAAAACTTATATTGCTCATGAGCCAAAATTTCGTCTCTTTGCTTATATAGTTCGTATATGGGTGCTTTATAAACACCTCAAAATCTACTCTCGTACCCTCTTTGTTGAGTTTTACCTCTTCTATCTCGCCGACAAGAATCTTCCTATAATACACGGGACTTCCTATATGTAGATTTCTTGAATCGGGTGCACTTAGATGATATCTATAACCGGCATCCGTATCCCTGTCTATATAAGGCTTATCCAATCCTTTAAACTCTTTTTTTACCGCCGCATCTTTTTTGCTACATGCATGCATCTGTATATATGTACCCGATACCAAAGTATCCAGTCCGCTTATTCCACTAGTGCCTACTTCCGGTTTGACTATCCAAAATTTCGTACTTTCATTCAAAAAGACTTTAGCCTCTTTATTCATACGCGCCGTTACGATCACGCCTTCACCATTTTTGTCCAAACTAATATCTTTTATGACTCCTATAGGAACATCTCGGTATTTTATATAACTTTGGTTCGCCTGCAATCCGCTGTTTTGTTTAAAGTGTATCTTTATCTCCGGTCCCAATTGCGAAAAATATTGATACGCCAACCACAACGATATAAAAAAAGCCGCGACAGGAACGATCCAAATCGAGGTAAGAAATGCCAACTTACTTTTTTTTGTTGTTTTGGGCTTATGAAGCTCCATCGTTATTCTCCTTTAATATCATCCTAGTATCGAAACTATGAGCGGATAACATAGTAAAAACCACCATCAGAGCAAAAGCCGTCGATGCTACGCCCGGAATTATACTTACATAAGTATAGTGCACGAGCGTAGCTAAAATCGCCACTACAAATACATCTACCATAGACCATGGACCTATAATCTCAGTTATGTAAAAAAGCTTATGCTTATCTACCGATGAAGAATCGGTATTTATCTTTACGCTGACTAAAAGATAGACTAACATGATAAATTTGACAATGGGCACAAACACGGACGCTATCAATATTATAAGAGCGATCGGATAAGAACCGTGCTCCCACAATGAAACGATACCGCCGATTATCGTATTTTCCTCTTTTTTACCCAATTGGTTGGTGATGAGAATAGGATATATATTCGCGGGAACATACAATATAATCGCCGTAATTAAAAAAGCTAGACTTCGACTGTAACTCTTTGATTTTTCATGATATATTTTATGTTTGCATCTTCTGCAAACTATTTCCGATCCACTATCATAATTGACAGCACCGCATAACGGACATGAGATATATTCATTTTTTTTCATCATATATCTCATCCCTTAAATCCCATAAATCCAAAAGTTGAATTTTTTTCGAAAGATATATATTAAACACAATAAACGCAATCAAAGCCCAAAAAGAAATGCCAAACTCTATCTGCGCATAACCGACCAATTTTACCAAAGCCACAAGTACGCTTATCAAAAATATTTCTATCATATTCCACGGCTTTAGTTTAGCAAGTACAATCAAAAATTTTCCGGTCACCTCTTTTGCGATTTTCATATTGAAAAACAACATAACAGTTGTGTATAAAAGTATATATATCATCGGAATGATAAATATTAAAAAACTAACTATCAATCCAACAACGAAAAATTCCTCTTTAAAAAGTGTAACAAATACGAACGGAAGCGTCAAATCATGCCATATTCCATTCATCTCAATCCTAACGATTGCAAACGAGCTAGCCAATACGAACATAATCAAAGTTGTCAAAGAGAGTGCCGTAACATTTTTCAACAAGTTTTCATGAGAATGGTATATCGTGTTATCACATACTTCGCAATAAGCCGTTTTAGCTTCTTTGAGCTTGATCTTCCTATGCAAAGAGTGACATTCATCGCATATGACCAGTTCATCCAGAGGTATATCATTCATAGTAACTATCATAACAAAATAACAATTAGTGCAAGCAATAAGGAAGAAGGTAAAATAATTAGCAATCATAAACGAACGGGCGGCGACCTACATTCCCACACCAGTAAGGTGCAGTATTATCGGCGAAGAGGGTCTTAGCTTCCTGGTTCGAAATGGAGCAGGGCGTTTCCCCCTCTCTATAGCCACCCGAATCGTTTG
>CAZNIT010000003.1:0-13411 GCA_964573205.1 uncultured Sulfurospirillum sp.
AGTCGAGCTAAGCTTTTATGACTCTTTTGGTAAAATGCCCTTTTTGAGCTTAAAACAAACATAGGAGCGTACAATGTGTGCAGCTAGAATGCAACGAATTTTAACGGCGCTGATGCTGGGAATAATTCTCTATTTTTTCGCGATGGGAGCCGCCGATTTTCAATCGGGAGCAAAAGAGAGTCTTCATTTTCAAATTGCCGTAGTCTTACAATTTTTTGTCATCATCATGATGCTGATCTGGGCATTTACCAATTTTTGCCCCTCAACTTGGCTTATGAATAAAATATTTCCTCCTTGCGAATGGGAAAAATAGGTGGCGAAGCTTAGCTATAAAGACGCCGGTGTCGATATCGACGCGGGTAATGCATTCGTCGAAAATATAAAACCGTTTGTCAAATCTACTTTCGACAAAAATGTCATAGGCGGCATAGGATCATTTGCCGGAGCCTATGAGCTACCAAAAGGATACAAAGAGCCTGTTATGCTCGCGGCAACCGACGGTGTAGGCACCAAACTGAAACTTGCAATCGACGCGAAAAAATTCGATACCGTAGGAATCGATCTGGTAGCGATGTGCGTAAACGATCTTATCTGCAATTTCGCTACCCCCTCTTTTTTCCTTGACTATTATGCAACTTCCGAGCTAAAAACCGATGAAGCGACAGACATAGTAAAAGGCATAGCACAAGGATGCAAAGAGAGCGAATGCGCTCTCATAGGAGGAGAGACCGCCGAAATGCCCGGAATGTATGCAAAAGGAGATTTCGACCTTGCGGGCTTTGCCGTCGGTATCGCGGAAAAATCACAAATGGATCGCATTGCTAGAGTTAAAGAGGGAGATATTTTAATAGCGCTTGCGAGTTCGGGAATCCACTCAAACGGTTATTCACTAGTTAGAAAACTCTTTTTTGAAAAACTAAATCTTGATTTTGAAAGCGAACTAAACGGTGAAAAGTTGATAGATACACTGCTGATGCCTACAAAAATTTATGTAAAAACCTTTAAAAAACTACAAAATCACATTAATGCACTAGCGCATATTACCGGCGGAGGAATAACAGAAAATCTTCCAAGAGTACTACCCGATCATCTATCCGCGGAAGTGAGAAAAGAGGATATCAGAGTTTTACCTATTTTTGACTTTATGCGTGATCATGTAGAAGAAGATGAACTCTTTCGCACATTTAATATGGGAGTCGGCATGATTTTAGTAGTAAGCGGTGAAAATCTAAATTTTGTTTTAGATAACTGTGACGGTTATGTCATAGGTAAACTCACCAAAGGCAATAAAAGCGTCAAATTTATATAAGGAGGTACCCAGCCTCCACTCCTTCATCCTTTCAAAAGATTTAACATTTTTTAATCATAACATGTAGCTAATAATAAAATTTATTTTTAAACTGTCGATATACTTGTTAACTAACTAGCATGATATAGACAGGGATGCATATGAATAGACAGGGAAGTGACAAAGATATATTTTTAAACAGCGTATCAAACATAGCTTATTTCAGCGCAGACAGTGAGCGCAAGATCATGGAATGGAACCAGACTTGCGAAAATATCTTCGGATACAAAAGAGACGAGGCGTTAGGCAGAAAACTTGAAGAGTTGATTGTTCCGGATTATTTAAAAGAGAAATTTATCGAAGATTTTGAAAATAAAAGCGCAATTTACGGTGAAGAGCTTGAATATAAAAATTCAAAAAACAATACTTCTCTTCTTTATACAAATACACTTTTCGTCGGGGATCATTACTATTGTATATGCATAGACAGCAAATCATTTAAACTAACCAAATACCTTCAAAACGCCATAACGAACAACACGAACTCGCTGGTTAATGATGTACAACTAATTCTAATATCTTTAGATAGAAACGGCTACATCAATGACTTTAATCACTTTGCACAACAGCTTACAGGATATAAAAAAGATGAAGTTTTGGGAAGAAACTTTGTAGAACTTTTCCTGCCCGCAAGCTATAAAGAAAAAACTCTATCTCAAATACAAAAAACTTTCGCTTCCAAAAAAATAGAGATAAAAAGTGACTTTCCTATGATATGCCGAAACGGTAAAAAAATCATAGTTCACTGGGAAAGATCACTGATAGCCAACAAAGACGATAAAAAAGGCTCGCTTCTTCTGATGGGAAATCACAAATCTTATGAGAATAGTGTTCATGATAGACTCGAATATTTGGCAAACTATGACTCGCTTACGGATCTTCCGAATAAAAACCTTCTCTACGATAGATTATCGACCGCCATAAATAAAGCCGCGAGACTAAATCAAAATATGATCACAGTTTTTATAAATCTCGATAACTTCAAATCGATAAATCATACTTTAGGCTACGCAAAAGGAGACGAACTTTTAAAAGAAGTTGCTCAAAGATTGCAGTCCGAATTAAGAGACTACGATACCGTAGCTAGATTTAGCGGAGATGAGTTCGTTATACTATTTGAAAATATAGAAGATGAGCTTTTGGCGGCCGGTATGGCACAGAGGATTTCAAAACTTTTCGAGAAACCTTTTTATATAAATACAAGTGAGCTATCGGTAAAAATAGATATGGGCATTTCGTTTTTCCCATCCGACGGTAATGATCCAAAAACTTTGATCAAAAACGCAAATATGGCAATGCTTAGGGCAAAAGAGGATAAAAAAAGAAACCTTCATTTTTTCAAAGCTCAAATTCATGAAGAGATCAGCCAGCGTATGAAAATGGAATCATATATGAGAAAAGCTATTAAAAACAGAGAGTTTTTTGTAGAGTATCAGCCTCTTGTAGAATCTTCAACACAAAAAATCATAGGCGCGGAAGCACTTGTCAGATGGAATCATCCGGAACTGAAAATTATTCCTCCGCTTGACTTTATCCCCGTTGCCGAAGATACCGGCATGATTTTGGAAATAGGCGAAATAGTACTTGAGACGGCGATAAGGCAAATGGAACAATGGCATAAAAAAGGCTATGAAAATCTTAAAATATCGGTAAATATTTCAGCGGTTCAACTTCTACAAAGCAATCTGGAAAAGACGATTGACGACATCATAAAAAGTACCGGTTTCGACCCGAACTCTTTACAACTGGAACTAACGGAAAGTACACTAATGCAAAATATCGATCTAGCATCGACTCTTTTACATAATTTCAAAGCCAAAAATATCAAAATCGCGATTGATGATTTCGGAACGGGATATTCCTCTTTGAGTTATCTAAAAAAACTTCCCATCGACTCTTTGAAAATCGATCAATCTTTCATCCGAAACATAGAGACGGATAAAAGTGATAAAATAATCGTCGATACGGTCATCGCTATGGGACATAGTCTTGGCATGGAGGTGGTAGCGGAAGGAATAGAAGACGAAGTTCAAAAAAACTATCTACAAGATCGAAAATGCGATATTCTTCAAGGATATTTTTTCGGGAAATCGCTAAGCAAAGACGATTTTGAAGCACTTTTAAAAGGCGAACTCAAACTTTCTCAAAATATAGATAATCAAAAAAGCGACATTTTTGACAAAGAGGAGACTTGGAGAAAATATACGAAACCTCTAAAAACATCTCTTCATGATTGACGATTTTACTTGATTTACTATTGACATAAATCGTCATATTCGCTATACTGTCATCTATATTTTTAAAAGGCAAATGCATGATCATAGCATATTTAAGGGGAAAAAACAGGGAATATTCTATATCATTTCAACAAGAGTACATTATAGATTATGCTCTAAAAAAAGCGATAGCCATAGATATGACCGAAATTGACGACGACTCCTTTTCAACCGTCTTGGAACAAAGATCGACGATGCTAAAGCTTTTACGATCGCTAAATAAAGGAGATCAAGTTTTGATTTACGATCTTTGGGTATTTAGCAAAAAGGTAGGAGAACTTACAAAAGTCTTTGATTGCATCTTGAAAAACTCACTGACCGTAAGAGTCTGTGCACAAGATATTGTTATAGATCAAAATACACCGCTTAGAGTAATGGTAAATATTCTCTCAAATCAAAGAGAACAAAATCTCCAAGCACAAAATAAAACTATGGGAAGACCCAAAGGAAGTTTTTCAAAGTCGAAATTTGACAAATACAAAACGGAAGTTTTGCAAATGCTCGAACAAGGTCTCTCCGTCAGCGAAATAGCAAAAAGACTGGGGGTGAGCAGGAGTTCATTGAAAGATTACATTAATTCCCGATCGCTAAAAGAGATAATAGACTCTAAAAACATACCGAAAATCACGCAAAATTCACCCGCCGCAGGAAACTCGCTATCCGTAAATGAAGAGTGTGACCTAAAAAACAAAAAATCAATATAAGGAACAAAGATGGCTGAAAACGAAACAACGGAAAAAAAAAGCTCCAAAGAAAGAATGGCCGAATACCTCAAAGGATGGGTACCGTATAGATACAAAAGATACTATACCTTCATCTTCGTAACTATCTTCGCACTTGTAATTCCGTTTGTAAAAATAAACGGCGCTCACTTTTTTCTCTTAAACTTTGATCATAAACAGATACATCTGTTTTTTACAAAATTTGATATGCAAGAGCTGTATATGATGCCGTTTTTATTGATATTCGGCTTTTTATTCGTCTTTTTTCTCACAACTTTGGGCGGACGTGTTTGGTGCGGATGGCTTTGTCCTCAAACGATATTTCGCGTCATATACAGAGATCTTATACAGACAAAAATCCTAGGGATCCGAAAAAGCATCAAAAACAAACAAAAAGAACCGAAAGATCAAATGGGTAAAAGAGCCATAGGTTTTTTTATTTGGGTAATCCTATCATTTATAGCGGCGGCAAACTTCGTCTGGTTTTTCGTACCGCCGGAAGAGTTTTTCCAATACATCCAACACCCCTCACAACATGGAGTGATGATCGGTACTATCTTCATAATAGCCGGCTTCTTGATCTATGATATCGTCAAGCTAAAAGAGGATTTTTGTATTTATGTATGTCCCTATGCTCGAGTCCAATCGGTCATGTATGATGAAGAGACCATTCAAACGATCTACAACACGGAAAGAGGCGGTCATATATATAGTGACGATCAGGAAGTCAAACTTGTCCACTCCCTAAAAGAACTGCATGAAAAAGAGGGAGAGGATGCAGAATGTACGATGTGTGATGCTTGTGTCAGAGTATGTCCCACTCATATCGACATCAAAAGAGGAACACAGCTTGAGTGTATAAACTGTCTGGAGTGTGCCGACGCTTGTACACAGGTTATGGGAGCTTTGGGTAAACCGTCTCTTATAACTTGGACTAGTTATTCGGCGGTTAAAGAGCATAGAAAACCGAAATTTTTAAGATTTAGAACCATCGCTTACGGTGTTGCTCTTACGCTGGCGCTTGTGGGACTTTTTTGGATGGGTTCGAAAAAAGAGTACATGCTTTTAAATATAAATAGAACGACTCAGCTATATAAAATCAAAAACAACGGTCATAAAGTTACTAACGCCTATAAGTTTTTATTTCAAAATACACAACGAGAACCTCATAGATACTACTTCGAAGTCGTAAGTCATCCTAAAATTAAAATACAAAGACCGGATAAACCGTTTAAACTCGGCGCGGGACAAAAGATGAATAAAGTAGTCATTTTATATACGACCGAAGATATCGTAAAAGATAAAACAAAAGATACGCCTATTCCCATAAAGATCAGGGCTTACGCGGTTGATGCCAAAGATAAGATATCCGTAGTAAGAGACACGATCTTCGTCTTTCCAAGATACGATATTTTGGAGAAAAAAAGGAGCCAAAAAGATAGGTAATCATACCTTAAACCAAAACGGCTGTTTGATCAGCCGTTTTTCAACCGATCGACTTTAGCGTTCGTAGGATATTCGTATCCGAAAACATCTCTTGTTTTATATTTAAAGGATATGAGAATTTACCCGCCGCTTGACTAAAAGGCATCTGTTAAAATCCCTTTCTCTTATCTTTTTTATAATGGGTTTTATAAAAGTAAGCGTACCAAAAGATATTCCACAATGATTTCTTACTCGTTCCATATCCTTGTGATATGGTACATCTGCCCGACATTGGGGTCTGAGGATAACCAAGCTTTTTTACGATCCGGCTTTCCTTGTTTTATTTATTTCTTAAGACTTATTGTATATTTTATGCTAAAATAGATTTATGGATAATAATGAATTAGAAAGGCTTAAATTAAAAACTGATTTGATTTATAAAAAGCTACTTATATTTTCTGCTATTGCTGGCGGAAGTTGGATATATGGCACAAAACTGTCCAATTCATTTATCAGTTTTTTACTGTTTGTTTTTTTTATATTTGTAGCCATTGGTACAGCTATCAATATCTTAAAACTTAATGCAATTGAAAAGGAATTATCATGATAGAGGCAAATAGTATCGCTTTTTTATATCCGATAGGTTTGATCGTAGCTCTGTTTATCGGGTATATTGCATATAAAAAACAGTGGAAAATTGTTGACTTTTTTTAATCAAGTATATTCCTAAGCTTCTAAAACAAAATAAAATATATCGGATGACACAAAAGTCTGAACGATCTCAGCTAATACAGGTCAGCCGTTTTTCAACCGATCGACTTTAGCTTTATAGCTTAGCTTCATATCCATCTCGAAACTCTCGTTCGTAGGATACTCGTATCCGAAAACATCTCTCCACAAAGAGTGATCTTCCATACATAGATAAAAAAATACACTTTTATGCCATTTTTTAAATGAGCCATAAGCAAATGTGAACATCTCTTGTTTTATATTTAAAGGATATGAGAATTTACCCGCCGCTTGACTAAAAGGCATCTGTAAAATTTTACTTTTAAAATCCCTTTCTCTTATCTTTTTTATAACGGGTTTTATAAAAGTAAGCGTACCAAAAGAGATCATCACCACCTGTTTCGGATCAAACGACTCTAAAAGCAGATCGAAAACCTCCTTATACTCTTTTTGATAATCTTTATAATAAATCATCGGATGAAAATGAAATCCTACCAGATGACCGAGCGAAGCTATCTTTTTGGCGGCATTGACTCTCTGTTTTAAAGAAGATGTCAAATGCTCTTCATGATCTATAATGGTCTGAGGATTCAAAGACCATGTAAAAAGAAGGTTCGGCGGCAACTCTTTATCCAAAAAATAGCCGATATTATCCGATTTGGTTTTAAATTCCAACAAAACATTGGGATGTTTTTCGGCAAAATCGACTAAATCGTCCAAAACTCCGTATCTGTTCCCCCACATCAAAGAGTCGGAAGATTGTCCCGTTCCGATATGATAAAATTCATCCGGATCGAGCTTTATGTCATGAAGTTTTTGCTTTAGGGATGTATCGAATGTAATTTTTCCCTCGTTATAAAAAGATTGTATGGAACAGTAACTACAATCAAATCCGCAACTCTCCACCGCATCGAGTGTCAAAAGATTGCAACATCTGGTTTTCGGCGAAGCCACGGGACAGAGTCCGAATCCTAGATTTTCTTTCGGTTTTGTAGTCAGTTTTATTTTCGGAGGCAAAGTTTTTCGAATCTTTATCTCACCGTAATCGTTCAACTCTTTTTTAAAAGCTTCATGAACGCTTCTTATCTTCTGCAGTATTTTTTTCGCCGCAACCTTTTTATTTTCTTCATTTTTAAAATCCTCACTCCAAAAAGACGATATATCGCCTTTTGACCACATCTGGAAATCTATGGCGATATCGACTATCTGTCTGATTTGTTGAAAGGTAAACCCGTACAAAAAAGCCTGCCTTTTTATAAAGTCTCTTTGAGATAAAGGGAGTTTGTAAAAAAGCGTCTTTTTTATACTTTGCGAAAACTTTTCTTCATAATTTCTATCGCTCATTTTAAAAGTTTTACAACCTTCGCGTCTTGCGGTTTTACTGAGAGAGAAAAGACGCCTTTTTCTACTTTACCCAAACTTTTATCGGTAAAATAGTCTTTTACGACTTTCGGCGCAAATGAACTATCTTTTATCTCAAAACGAGCCGTTATCTCTTTTCTAGTAGGATTTGAGACGATTAAATACCCTTCATCGTCTATCGATCTCGTACCGAATATAAGGCTGTTTTTATCACATTTCAAACCAAATCCGGAATCAAGATCACTTCGAATAACCGGCATAAGTTTTTTTATCTCTTCGGCTATAATCGGAAGCTGTTTATAGACGGCTCTTTTTTCGATCTTGCCCGCACTACCGCCGTCTCTCCAAAATCCTACCCCTTTTGCGCCTTTTGCGATAGCGCCGTAAAGAATAGGACGAAAGTTTTTACCTACTCCTCTGTTTATCTGTGCGAAAACCGCCGGTTGAGTCTGGTTCGGAGTTTTATTTAAGACTTCGAAAGTATCGATTATAGGTGTTTCATAACCGTCTTCCGCCACATAAGTGCCGGTCAAATCTATATAATCGTTATATTTTCTCGCCATACCGTACGCACCGCTTAGCATATATACGGGATGGGCTCCCTCGTCTTTATTTCTAACGATATTTATAATATTCGTAAAATCGGGCTTTAAGTGATAAAACTCGTTATCCACATAGTAAAAAAGCAGATCGTTGAAAAAACCTTTCGCTTTTATATCATGAAGGGTTTTATTTAAATGATCTATCTTCTTTTTCGGATCTTGGGGAATCCACTCCTCTTCTACCGGCACTATGTACTGAACGATCTGCATCATCGAGTAAAGCCCCGCCTCTTTTGATTTTTTTATCGTCGGGATGCCGCTTACCCACATGTTAAGGTTGAATCCCATCTTTTTATATATACTCCAATCGTTACGATTTTCATCCACATATATACCGATGGGAAAAAAAGGAACGAATTTACCATCTTTTTTTATCTCTATATTTCCCTTTTCGTCAACCCTTGTAACCGCTCCTTCAAAACTCTTTTTACGACCTGTTTTCGGAAGCTTGAGCCCCTCTTCCAATTTGATATCGTCAATCCAAATCGGCGCGCTTTTGCCGTATTTCGCCAGCATGAGTATTTTTATCTTCAGATATTTGATCATTTGATTTTTCGGAATGTTTATGACTACGAAGTTCTCTTCCCATTCATCTTTTTTAGAGTTTGAGCACATCGTTCCGTTGGAGTTTTCTATAAAACCGCTCTCGCCGAGCAAAGCCGCGTAAACTTCCAAAGAAGGGGGCGGAAATGTATCGGTTTTCGACTTAAACGAAAGAGTGTATCTTTTGCCCGATTCAACGGGAATCTTAAAATCGGAAATAACCCTATCGCTCATCACCCAAGTTTTGCCCGCCTTTTCAAGCCTGATAGAGCCGCTTGAAGCATCGACACTCACTTTCGGATCAAATTTCGCACCGGCATCGAATGACCAACCGTCCGAACTTTTCATATCCGTAAAAAAGGGAAGTTTTGTTTCGCTTTTTACAGAGGAAGAACAAGAGGTCAACAGCAACGACAATAAAAAAAATAGAAAAATATTTCTCATGACTAACCTTGCGTATGATATGATTGTGAATATTATACACTATAAATCAGAGGATGCTCTCATGAATATCGTAATTTTAGATAAAGATACGCTCGGAGACGATATCGATATCACTTGCATAGAAAATTTTGCACAAGTTGTTTCATACCCTTTTACAAAAACGAGTGAGACTCTTCAAAGAGTCCAAAACGCCGATATCGTCATAACGAACAAAGTGGTTATAGACAAGGAGATTATGGATAACAGCGATATCAAGCTCATTTGCGTAGCGGCTACGGGAATGAACAATATAGATCTAGCGTATGCCTCAAAAAAGAACATAACGGTTAAAAATGTCGCCGGATATTCCACCGCATCGGTCGTACAGACTACATTTGCGACCGCTCTTTATTTTATGAACAAAATCGGATATTTCGACAACTATACAAAAAGCGACGACGGCTGGGTAAAAAGTCCCGTTTTCACCCATTTGAAAAATCCCTATCATGACTTGAGTGAAAAGATATGGGGAATTATCGGACTTGGAACTATCGGCAAAGAGGTGGCTAAAGTAGCCCGAGCTTTCGGAGCGAAAGTCATCTACTACTCTACAAGCGGGATAAACAGAGATAACGAATTTCAAAGAGCATCTTTAGACGACCTTCTAAAAAACTCGGATATCATAAGTATTCATGCGCCTTTAAACGATCGAACAAACAACCTCATCGATCAACAAAATCTAAAATATCTTAAAGATAGCGCCATCTTGCTAAATCTCGGCAGAGGTGGTATAATCAATGAAAGAGATCTTGCAGATTTTATAGATCGAAGTAATATTCAAGTAGCGCTTGATGTGTTAGAATATGAACCGATACAAGCGCAAAATCCTCTCAGGTTTGTAAAAAACCAAGACCGTCTTCTCATAACGCCCCATATCGCATGGGCGAGCAAGGAGTCAAGAGAGAGGCTTGTTGAAGGAATTTGTAAAAATATAAAAGAGTTCATGGAGGGAGAAAAATCATGAAAAAGATAGTTTCAAATGTTATTTTAACGATTACACTCGGCATATTTTATACCGGTTGTGCCGATAAAGCGCTACCGCAAAGCCGAATAGGATCCATTAGCGAATCATATAACGGTGTCGTAAAAATGGTAGAACCGGTAAAAGTCAGAGGCGACGGAACTTGGACATCTATGCTCGGAATGGTAGCGGGAGGTGTGCTAGGCCATCAAATCGGCGGAGGCAGCGGAAAAGATCTGGCTACTATGGGAGGAGCGATGGCCGGAGCGGTAGCCGGTTCCGAAGCCGATGTAAGGGATGCCCAAAGAATCACCATAGAATTTGAAAGCGGAAAAACGATAACGACTATTCTTCCGATAGACTCTAACAATCCCTATAGATATAAACCGGGCGATCGAGTAACCGTATTTATCACAAACGGTAAGGTAACCGAAATCAGATAAATATAAATAAAACAACAGCCGCCCAACAATTTAGGAGCAAACCTAAAACCCACTTTCGCTAAAATATTTTAGTATATTAAGGGGAAAGTATGATTTACGATGTATTGATCGTCGGTAGCGGCGGCGCCGCTTTGACGGCCGCATTGAGCGCAAAAGAAAAAAACGCCCGAGTCGCCGTGGTAAGCGAGGGATTGGCTACGAGATCCCAAACCTGTATGGCGCAAGGAGGCATAAATGCCGCATTGGGAAACTTGGGAAACGATAGTAGTGATTTACATATGGAAGATACGCTTAGGGCTTCCGGTAACATAGCTCGAAAAAAGATGGTAAAGCAACTCTGCGAAAACGCCGAAAATTCCGTTTTGTGGCTTCAAAGCATAGGCGTACCTTTTAGTCGTACAAGCGAGGGGAAAATAGCCCAACGAAGACTTGGCGGAGCATCCGCAAAGAGAGCTTGCTATTCTCAAGACTACACCGGTCTTAAAATATTGCACACGCTTTATGATCAATGTTTAAAAGAGAATATAGAGTTCATAAACGAAAGATTTTTACTGAATTTTTCGGTAGAACAAAACCGAATAAACGCGGCTACATTTTACAACCTGAGAAACGGTGAAACAGAGTTTATCGCGGCAAGAAGCATCATAGTCGCAACCGGCGGATATAGCGGAATTTACTACGGTTTTACTACAAATACGAATCAATCCACCGGCGACGGTATAGCCGCCGCTTTAAGAGCCGGAGCGAAAATCTCAAATATGGAGTTCATACAGTTTCATCCCACCGCTCTTAAAGGCTCGGGAATTTTAATATCCGAAAGCGCTAGAGGCGCGGGAGGAAAACTTGTCGATTCTAAAGGCGAGAGATTTGTAGATGAACTGAAGCCGCGAGATGAGGTAAGTCGAGCTATCTGGCGAAAGATTGAAAAAAAAGAAGAGATTTTTTTAGATATTCGCCATCTAGGAGAAGCGTTTATCGACGAAAATATTCCCCAAGAGAGAAAACTGTGCAAAACTTATGCCGGAGTCGATCCGGTATTTGACCTGATCCCGATATCGCCCGTAGCTCATTATACAATGGGAGGCATTCATACCGACGAAAAGATGATGAGCAGCGTTGAAGGTCTGTTCGCCGTCGGTGAATGCTCTAACGCGGGAGTACACGGCGCGAATAGACTAGGAGGGAATTCACTTCTTGAAATCGTGGCATTTGGAAGGAAAGCAGGAAAATACGCCGCCGATTTTTCAAAAAAAGTCGCTGAAATTCCGGACAACCATAAACGATACGAAAACGATAAAAATTTCATAGCCGAAATTTTTCACTTTACAAATCAGATAAATTTTTATGAAAAAAGAGAGTTTCTGGGCAAAATTTTATATAGAAACTGCGGAATTATCAGAGAAGACAACAACTTAAAAGCGGTTCTTTCGGCCATTAGGCAGATGCAAAAAGAGTTGCCTTTTATGGGGATTTTCGATAAAAGTTGTACTTACAACACCAATTTAGTCGAATTTATAAAATTTGCAAACTCTTTGGAACTTGCTGAAACGATTTTGATAAACGCCATTCAAAGAAAAGAGAGCAGGGGAGCACATTTTAGATCTGATTTTCCAAAACGAAACGAAAACTATGAAAAAGAGAGTATCTCCTGGAAAGAAGAGGGAGTTCTTTGCAACGACTTTAAAAGGATCGAGTCATGAAACTGACAATACAGAGATTTTGCAAACATCGAAAACCTATCTCCAGCATAAAAGTAGAGTACGAAGTGCCGCAAGATGCAAAAACTCTTCTTGACGCTTTGACTTATATAAAGACAAAAATCGATGCGACACTAACATTCAACAGCGGTTGTAAAAGCGGTGTGTGCGGTAGTTGCGCCGTAAGAGTCAACGAAAAAGAGAAATTAGCATGCAGCTACAAACCAAAAGACAAGGATATTATAGAGCCTCTTTCTAAAACGGAGATTATAAAAGACCTTGTGGTTGATCACCAAAAACCGCAAAAAACATTAAAGCGGGTAAAAAGTTGGCTGGACGAACCCTCTAAAATAGAGAAGATGCGCATAGAAGATGAAAAACGCATAGAAAAACAGACCGACTGCATTCTATGTTCAAGCTGTTATAGCAGTTGTCCCGTTCTTGAAGTTGATGAAGAATTTTTAGGACCGTTCGCTCTTACAAGGATTTACAGATATACCAGCGATATCAGATTTGATAATGAAAAAAGCCGCATAGACATTATTCAAAAAAAAGGAATTTGGGACTGCACACTTTGTGGAGAATGCACAACAGCCTGTCCACAAGGAATAGATCCTAAAAATGATATAATAATGCTTAGAAACAAAAGTGCGAAATACGGATATACTGATCCGAATTTCGCAAACGATAACAATATGTTTAATAGCGGATTTGATCCGGGATTTTAAAATATAAGGAGTAATTATGGCAAAAGAGCATAGCTTTGATATTACAGCTGAATTTGATAAACAAGAGATGAAAAACGCGATAGAGCAAGCAA
>CAZNIT010000004.1:0-10422 GCA_964573205.1 uncultured Sulfurospirillum sp.
ATTCAACGAATACTCAGCCGACAAATATTTTGCCTACCGCCGTAGCTACGGCAAACGGTAAGGTCGGATTTATTACCACCACTACGGGGGAGACGGTATATTTTGATTCCAACGAAAGTACGGATATCGACGGAAATATCATATCGTACATTTGGACGGATATGGATCACAATATATTAAGCAAAGATCCGAACTTTAAAAGAGCTTTTTATTATAGCGGCATCTATGAAAAGACGCTAAGCATTACGGACGATAAAGGAGGCGTCGCTCGCGATCGCATATGTATTCTTGTCGATATTACCAAAGATGAGATACCGATGATGGCAAATGCCGGTCCGGATATCGTAACGACACCCAATACAAACATTACACTCGAAGGGAGAGTCATATGTAAAGACGGTAACTTCTCATACAGTTGGAGCGAAAACGATAAAGTTCTAGCAAACACGAAAAGTTTCGGTAAGACATATGAAGAGGGCGTTCATACCGTTGTTCTTGAGATCAAAGATAACCAAACGGGTTACAAAGCGTGGGATACGGTGGATATTACCGTCAAAGCAGCTAACGAAGATTTATAACTACACTTAAATTAAAAACGGGAGACATTTTTGCTCCCGTTTTTTCAATCTCCACTCAGGCAACCCCTTGTTCTAAGGCGTTGTCGATTCATAATGTTATGTTTTCTATAAATTCTATATCATCTAAACTGACTATTATCGCATCAAAACAGTAATCCGCATCAACTCTTTTTTTATTTAAATATATTTGTGCCGTTTTTATAATTTTGGATAATTTAGAAGCATTTATTTTATAGATCGGCTCGTCTTGCCCACTTTTTACCTCTACAAAGTGTAAAGTCTCGTCTTTAAGCGCGATTATATCGATCTCTCCAAATCTTGAATAAAAATTTCTCTCTAAAATTCTAAATCCGCTCTTTTGCAAAAAGTCCGCCGCTCTTTCTTCTGCAAGATCACCTTTTCGCCTACTCAATGCAAACCTTGATCGATTTAAAACGAGCTGTTTTTGTAAGTTCGTCGCACTCATCTCCGAAAAGAAAGTTTATATGGCTTTTTGCATGATGAAAAGAGACAAAAAGAGTTCCTTTTTTGATGCTATCGGTTAATTTATATTTTAACGGACTACTTTTGCCGTAATGTGATTTTAGTACCACCTTTTCCTTATCTTTCACATATCCGGCATCTTCACTGGAAATCAGTAAAACATCTTCATCGTGTCTTCTTAAAAGTTTTTCGCAGTGTCGAGTCTGTGAAGCGTTGTTATAATGAGCAATAACTCTACCGGTTGTAAGATAAAACTCTTTTCTTCTATTTTCTATCAATTCTCTGATCATACCTCGCAGAAAATAGCGCTTATATCGAAATACGGCAAGTTTATCTTTAGTTCTGAAGCCATCGATATGAAGTATAGGTAGCTCATCATCCACTACCGGCCATTGCAAACCGTCAACTCTTTTTTCTTCTAATTTTTTATAGTCGGCTCCATAAAATCTTTTTGGTGCTTTTTTCTGTACCTCATTCCAGATATCTTTTGAGTTCTTATAACAAAAATCAAAACCCAAATGTTTTGAAATTCCGTCTATCACTTCCCAGTCATCGGGAAGATCGTTTACGACAAGCGGTTGAGAGAGATGCATCCTTCTTTCGGCATTTATATAGATACCCGTTTTCTCGTAAGTGCTTTTAACTCCAAAAACGATATCCGCGAATTTTGTAATCTCGTTGTCGAAAAGTTCGTTTACGATAAGCATATCGAGTTTTTTCAAAGCTTTATAGATTTTATGCTGATTTGGGTGAATATGAGCAATATCTTCACCCATATTAAAAAGCACTTTTATCTCGCCGTTTAATACGGCATCTATGATATCGGGGGTTTTTTTACCCTCTATATCCGGCTGTCCATAATCAGGGAGATAATAAGGCAAACATCCCATATCGCAGGTTCCCTGAACATTGTTTTGCCCTCGAAGCGGCATAAGCCCGGCTCCCTCTTTGCCGATATTTGATGTCATAACTGCCAGATTACAGATAGCCGCAGCGGCGTAGCTACCGTCAAGATGTTCCGTTACTCCAAGTCCCCAGAGTATGATGGATCTTTTTTTAGCATACTCGGTCGCCAACTCCTCCACCATAGTACTTAAATATTCATAACCTTCGATTTTTTCAAAAAATGCCGGATTCGCATAAGGATCGCTTAAAATCATCTCTTTGTATTCTTCAAAATCCTTTGAACGCTTCTTTATGAACTCTTCGTCATACAACCTTTTAGAGATGATCACATATGCCATCATATTTAAAAATAGTAGATTCGCTTCAAAGGGTATTATAGCGTTATATTTCGCGAACTTCGACAAAGGAATATCTCTTACGTCCACTACTCCTAAAGCGGTACCTTTTTTCAAAGCGGAAATAATCTTGTTCGCGACTATGGGATGTCCTTCGGTCGTATTCGAACCTATTACGAGTAAAAACTCCGCTTTGTAGATATCTCTAAACGGATTCGTAGCCGCTCCTTCACCTATAACCGAACGCATACCTTTTAACGTCGGCGCATGACAGACTCTCGCACAATTATCTATATGCGGTGATCCCAAAACCTCTCTTGTAAACTTCTGAAACAGATATGAACTTTCGCAATTTCCTCTAGCTCCGCCTATAGATGCGAAAGAGTAAGCGCCAAATTGTAATTTAATCTGCTTTATTTTCCAAGCGATTAGCTCATACGCCTCATCCAACTTCGGATATATGTATCCTTTTTCATCGATGCGATAATTTGAAAACTTTAATTTTAAAGATGATGGAAGAAATAGTTCATGTTTTTGTAAGAAAGAGTTTTTTATTTTTACTTTAGGGAGCCGCTTTTGCGAATGGACAAAATCAAAACCGTACTTTCCTTTTATGCATAACTTCCCCTCGCTTACTTCACCGTCTTTCGAAGCTGAAACAGACTCTATTTTATTCTCTTTGACATCAGCTAAGATGTCACATCCCACTCCGCAATAACAACAAACCGAATCAATTGTCATAACTATCTATCGATCCTTATCATAGCCACTTTTTCTCCAACGCTGGACAATTTCTCTATATCTTCGATCGCATTTAAGATATCTTTCTCTCTGCATTCGTGGGTTGCACAAAGAAGTGTCGCTTTTTTATCGTTATCGGAAGGTCTTTGTAAAAAGGTCTCTATGGAAATCTCGTTTTTACCGAGTATTCTGGCTATGGAAGCCAAAACTCCCGGCACATCGTCAACAAACATACGAAGATAATATTCGCTTTCGATATCGTCTTTTGAAACGAGTGTCAAATTCTCACTTTGAAACGGCTTTTTAAATCCCAGCATCGGTGAACTCTGGCCGGCTCTTACAATCTCAACTATATCGGATATGACAGCACTTGCCGTTGCGTCACCTCCGGCTCCGGGACCATAATAAAGAGTTTCACCCACACAATCACCTATGACGCTTATACCGTTCATAACACCGTCGATTTTAGCTATCATTTTATCTTTACTTACAAGTGCGGGATGTACTCGAAGTTCGATTTTTCCATCCGTTTTTTTAGCTATCGCCAAAAGTTTTATACTATAACCGAACTCCTTTGCAAACTCTATATCATCTTTTTTAATATCTTCGATACCCTCGATGAGAATATCTTCGGGCTTCGCGTCTATACCGTAGGCTATCGAAGCTAAAATCAACAGTTTATGCGCCGCATCGAATCCCCCTACGTCAAACGTCGGATCGGCTTCGGCGTAGCCTAACTTCTGAGCCTCCGAAAGAACTTCAAAATAATCGCACCCATCCTCTATCATCTTCGTGAGCATAAAATTACAAGTGCCGTTTAAAATTCCCTTGATCGTCATAATTTCGTTAGCGCTTAATCCGACTTTTAAAGCGTTTATAATCGGTATCCCGCCCGCAACACTCGCTTCATAACCTATGGGAATATCTCCGGCAATCTCCTGAAGATCGAATCTATGATATGCAAGAAGAGCTTTATTCGCGGTAACAACCGCTTTTTTATTCGAAAGCGCTTTTTTAATTATACGATAAGGCTCATCCATTCCGCCCATAAGTTCGACCACTATATCTATGGAATCATCCTCTAAAATTACATCGGGATCGTCAAAAAGAGGTATATTCACATCTCTTTTTTTCGATAAATCGGAAACAACACCCTTGACGACCGTGATCTCTTTACCGGCTCTAGCACTTATGAGCGCTTTATTTTTTTCAAGAATATTGGCAACGCTTTGCCCGACCGTTCCAACTCCGATGATGCCTATTTTCACCATATTTTCAAGCCTCCGCCCGTAACGATTGGAGATATTTTTTTATATTTCTTGCCGCCTGACGTGTGCGTTTTTCGTTTTCAATAAGAGCGATTCGGACATATTGATCCCCATGTTCACCAAACCCTATTCCCGGACTAACGGCAACTTTCGCTTCGGTCAAAAGCTGTTTGGAAAACTCCATACTTCCCAGACGACGTGCATCCGGAGGAAGCTTCGCCCAAACGAACATCGTCGATTTAGGCTTTTGAATACTCCATCCGGCTTTGGAAAAAGCGTCACAAAGAACATCTCTTCTTTTTCTATATTTTTCTATAATCTCTTCCAGACACTCTTGAGGACCGTCAAGAGCTACCGTCGCCGCCACTTGAATCGGCGTAAACATACCATAGTCGAACCATGATTTAATTTTTTGAAGCGCACCTATAAGTTTTTGATTCCCAACGAAAAAACCTACCCTCCAGCCCGCCATATTGTAACTTTTAGAGAGTGTAAAACTCTCTACGGCAACATCTTTCGCCCCTTCGACTTCAAAAATGGAAGGAGTTTTATATCCGTCGAATGTAAGATCCGCATATGCGATATCACTTATAATATAAAACCTCTCTTTTTTCGCAAGAGCGACCAGTCTCTCATAAAAAGGTTTCTCTACCGTAACCGTCGTCGGATTGTGAGGAAAATTTACTACTACAAATTTCGGCCTGGGCATAGACTCTTTAAACGCTTTATCCAAATTCTCAAAAAAGAGCTCTTCGTCGAGTTCGTATTTATCGTTGAAGCTTAGCGGAGAAGTCACGACATTTCCACCCGCAATGATAAAAGCGTGCGTATGAATTGGGTATGCAGGCTCCGGAACGATCGCTACGTCTCCCGGATTCGTAATGGCTTGAACAAGATGTACATATCCCTCTTTAGAACCCATCGTGGCTACCGCCTCTTTTTCGGGATCAAGATCGGCACCGTACTTTCGTTTATACCAGTTGCACACCGCCAGTCTAAGTTTATATATGCCTTTACTTGCGGAGTATCCGTAGTTTTTCGGCTTTTGAGCCGCTTCGACCAACTTATCCACAATATGCTTGGGTGTAGGGCCATCGGGATTTCCCATACTGAAATCTATGATATCTTCACCTTCGCGTCTGGCTTTTAACTTTATATCGTTTATCTGGGCAAAGACATATTCGGGTAGTCTGTTAATAGTATTAAATTGTATTTCGTCAAACATGAGATTTTATATTCCTGATTTTAAGTGTTATCTTCGGTTAGCAAGATATATCGTAAGTCCCTTTTTCAAATTTTCAAGGGTGTATATATCGCTGATTTTCATATATTTTGCATTCGCCGGTATTTCCAGTCTGACATTATAACTTTTTATATCTTTTGAATAGTTATCCACTATTTTTAAATTTCTATCGTAAAATACGATATAAGGATGCCAACCGTTTAATTTCGAACTATTCAAAAGAACTATCTTCGTATTGGAAACATTTATCCAATAGGGTTCAAGCGGTTTGGGAAGATGTATCTTCTTTTTATAGGGGAGTTTTTGAGGAACGATATTTATATTGGATATGTTTACGAAATATCGCCAGTTGGAGATAGAAAATCGCTTGATTTTTACTATTTCGCATCCTCTTTTCAAAAAAGCGTCCGATATTAAAATCGGATCGGGAGCGGAGTCGGAATAAACGGCGACTTTATACATAAATCCGCTCTCGTCTTTAATGACTTTTTGCAGATCTATACGACTAAATCCTAGTTCGTTCAAAGTAGTTTTTATCAAATGAACGAAAACAAGCGGATGATTTTGTTTCGTGGCGAAGCTAAGTTTTATTTGAGTACTTCTTGAAAGTTTCAGTTTCAAAAGATTATTTTCTTTGAGCTTTTGCAGCACTCTATTATAATCGATATGCGAGCCTTTATAGAACTCTGCGGGATTTTTAAAAATCGCCCTTATGATCTTCTTGTTCGCTATATAACTGTTTTTGCCGGTAATATTCTCTATCTCTTTATAAAACGACGCTCCGTAAAGAGAAAACGATAAAGCGACAAACAGCGTTAATATTTTTACCAATTTACCCCTTTGCTATAAACAAGAAACTCTTTTTTGTTGATCTGCATAATATTTCCATTTTTATATATAAAACGAATCGGCCCTTGACCTCTGAATCTGTATGAATATCCGTTGTTGAATATCTCGAAAAACTTATGCCCGACAACGATAAGCTGCGGCCTTGTTGTATCAAATTTAAATGAAGATTTTATCAAAAAATCTTGTTTCGTAAAATTATCAAGATATATTATACCGATCCAACACTTTTTAATAGGTTTAATATACAACTTATTTTTAGTTTTTGATTTTTCGACCGACGATATTTTTTTGCTTTTAAGATTCTCTTTACTTTTCGTAGAGTCGCTCTTTTTTTGTAAACTCTTTTGTACGATTTTAGCAGGAACCTCTTTTTGAATAGTGACGTTCGTATCGTTTTTCTCTTTTGAAGTCTCTTCTTGGCTTAAATTCGCTTCATCTTCTATGGCGGAAAGCGAAGCCTCGACAGAGAGGTTGTACTCTTTTACCATCTGCTTAACCATAGCGTCAAGATCAAGATCATCGTCCGTTTCGTTTACCGCCCGATTTTGTGAAAGCGAACTTTTTTCTTTTGCAACGATACTCTTTTCAAGAGAGTCGTTCTTTTCGAGTTTTGCCAAGTTTTTAGCGGCCTCTTGTATAACTTGACTGTTCGAATCCCTCAAGACAACTTGTTCATCCGTCTCCAACTCGCTTAAAGAGTCGTTATCCGAAAAGATAAAAAACAAAATTCCGGCTATAAGTAAAAGCGACGGGATCAACCACAACAGATGCTTTTTCCAAGCATCCTCTTTCTCGCCCTGAGCTTCAACTATCAATTTCTCTTTTCTTTTTTGACGATTTTGCTGATAATAAGATATATAAGCTTGGCGAAGCTCCTGAAGATTTACGGGATACTCTCTCTCGAGAATCTTGATAAAACCAAGCGCTTTCGTTCTATTGATATTGGTAAAATCTCCCTCCAAAAAAGAACCTAAATCCTCTTCATTGATAAAGGTTTTATTCGAAACTTTTTTAAGACCTATCTTTTTTAGATAATCTACAGACTCTTCCAAATTCGATACTTTCTGATGCGTCGGCCGCTCTTGCCCAATATCTTCTTCGAGTTCTTCGCTATGTTCTTCACCTTTTTTTACAGTTTGTGACGCAACTTTCGGCTTTCTGCCGCGTTTGGCTCTTGGCGGCTTATTCTTTTTATCTTCCATCGTTATCTCATCCTATCACATATTATCGCAGTCGCTACACCGACATTGAGAGAATCGAACTCTCTTTGCATTTTTATAGCGATCTTTCTATCGCATCTATCAATTATACGAGAAGGCAGACCTTTGCCTTCACTTCCCATAATCAAAGCTTTTTTTCGCATAAATTCCAACTCTCTTATATCTTCACCGTCCATAGTAGCGGCATATGTGGTAAAACCGCTCTGTTTTAATTCGTTGAGCAGGCTCAAAGTATCGGCATACAGTACTACGGGCATTTCAAATATCGCTCCGCTGCTTGATCTGACTAAAGCCTCGATAGCCAAAGATTTAACACCCGAAATTATGATCGCATCCACTCCGAGAGCATATGCACTTCGTATGATGGCACCGATATTTCCCACATCCGTTACCGCTTGCAAAACTACAACGAAAGCACTCTTTTTTACACTTTGAAATTCAGAAAACCCCAGCTCTTTTATACGCATGAAAAAACCTTGATGATTTCCGCCTCTTGCCATCGCCTGCGCTTTTTTCGCATCGAGTTTGACGATCGGTTTTTTCAACGAAGAAATTTTCGAAAAGAGTTTTTTATCTATCTCTTTCGAAAGAAAAATTTCCTCCACCAAAGAGGGATATTTGTCCAAAATGTATAAAAAAATTTGCTTTCCGTATATTATCATAAATTTATTTTACTGCAAAAGAATTAACAGGGTATTAAAGAAGTTCGTTATAACACTGTTTTGGGGTTTTTCCGGTAATTTTAGCGATAAGTTTAGCCGCTTGTTTTTTCGGTATATTCAATGAAAGTATATCGTCAACGCTAATAGTTCCCAACTCTCTTTTATCACTATTGATAACAACTACCCATTCACCTTTAATATTTTGAACTTTCAACATTTGCAAAACTTCATCTGCTCTGCCTTTAAAATGTTTTTGATGCATCTTTGTAGCCTCTTTTATCAAAAAAAGTTCTCTTTTTTCATCAATGTTACAAATTTGCTCAATTAATTTGATAATTCTATGGGGTGCTTCATAAACGATAGTTACGAAACCGTTAAAAAGAGCTTCATGAAGTGCGTTTGAACGATTTGATCCTTTATGAGGCAAAAAACCGTAAAAAAGAAATCTTTTGTCGCAAAAACCACTCGAAGCGTACGCAAGTAAAGCGGCATTTGCCCCCGGAAGCACTTCATATTCAATACTATGCATCTGAGCATAACGAACAAGTTCGCATCCCGGATCCGAGACGGCAGGCATTCCCGCGTCACTGAGATAAAGTACGATTTCATTTTCAAAAGCTTCAGTCGAGAGAGTCTTTAAAATATCTTTTTCGTTATGAGAATGAAGAGATACGAATTTTTGAAACGGGGGATCGATTTTTTGTCTCTCCTTTAAAAGAGAGAGAAGTTTTTTCGCGACTCTGGTATCTTCACAAAAGATTACCGACGCACTCTCAAGGAGCCTTAGACTCCTGAGCGATATATCTTCCAAATTCCCAATCGGCGTTGGGACGAAATACAACACAAGATGCGTTATTTCAGATTATATTTTTTCTTGAATTTTTCCACTCTACCGGCCGCATCGACAATTTTTTGGCTACCGGTAAAGAACGGGTGGCACTCATTGCAAATGTCTATTCTCATTTCGGGCGTATTGGACATCGTCTCGAAACTGTTTCCACAAGCGCAAGATACTTTGCATTCCATATATTCCGGGTGAATATCTTTTTTCATCTATATTTTCCTTCGATTTTCCTGCATATGATAACAGGATTTGGGATTGTTAAGTGCGCAATTCTACCAAAAAGAGTTTAGGATAATCTTAAGCGGTTCTTCTCAAACAAAAAAAAACAGCAGACCATAATCGGTCTACTGCCATATAGGGGGAGGGGAACCATAAGTATAACAGAAAAAACGATTTAAATCAAGAGTTTTGCACAAGTTGCAACCGCAGCGGTCTCACTTTTTAAAATAAGTTCCGTTTTCAAAGATATTTTACGAAAATTTTCGAAAATCTTACGCTCTTTATCGCTAAATCCGCCTTCACAACCTATTAAAACTCTTTTTATCCGTGACCACTCTTTGGACGCATTAAAGTCGAGTATGCAAATATCGTCATACTTTTGAAAAACGTCATCAAGGCTATTCATCGTTTCTATCTTCATCATTTCACTTCTACCGCACTGTTGGGAAGAGTTTATCAAAATTCTCTCCAACCGTTTTTTGTCGATTTTAAAATTTTTCTGACTTCTATCACAATAGACGAAGGTAATCATCCTTAAACCCAACTGGTTTAACATAACAATAGTTTTCTCAACGACTTTGTTATCGATTATACACCAGATAAGATGAAAATCCTTTCGGATCTTACACTCCTCTTCCCTCTTGTTTTTCAACTTTAACAAAGCACTCTTCTTTTCGATATTCACTATCTCATACTCATATGAGTAACGATCTCTCAAGTTTCGTACATTGACGATTTCACCAAGCCGCAACCGACGAACTTTGAAAAGATACTTATGATCCTCGCCTACGATATCGAGTTCTTTTTTGCCCGCGTTGAAACTATAAAGAAACTGCATATGAGAGCAATCCCACACCAGCTATCAAAACCATATCGACGATATATTTTCTCTTCGCATATACTTTAAAAGCTTTTTGCGACTCTATATCAACTTCTCTGGTTTTTTTAAAAAGTCTATGCAGTTTAACGCTGGAGTATGTAATCCAGCAAATAGCCGCTATCATCAAAGCGGCTCGCCAACTTATGGTGAAACTTGTCGCTCCAAGCACTACAAGGCCCGTAAAAAACAGAGCC
>CAZNIT010000005.1:0-8928 GCA_964573205.1 uncultured Sulfurospirillum sp.
CAAAGATCGCTTACAACGAACATATCGGGATGGGCTTTTTTGATCTCTTTTATACTTTTTGCTATAACTCCGTGTTCGCAAAGCGCATCGCTTCCTATGCTGTCTTTGACTTCGGGAATACCAAAGAGTATGATTGAGTAGAGTCCTAGTTCTTTAAGCTCTTCACACTCTTTTAAAATCTCATCTATGCTCATCTGAAAGACTCCGGGCATTGACTCTATCTCTTTTTTATACTCTTTCCCATCTTTTATAAATAGCGGATAGATAAAATCGTCCGTACTTAGTCTGGTTTGGGTGAGAAGATCTCTAAGTTTAGGATTTATTCTCGTGCGTCTGAACCTTTTAAACATCTTTTAGCCTCTACTGTGTTAAAATTGGATCTCATTGTCAACGTTTATGAGCGATGGTTGCGTTTCGCTGCAATGAAAAAGTACCTATTCTACCATAAATCAGGAAATAATAACATTATGAAAATTGATATATCCCAGATAGCCAAACTTCCGACCGATTTTGGTGAATTTTCGATACAGGCTTTCAAAGAGAACCAAAAAGAGCATCTTCTAATATTTAAAGAACCTTTGGGAGAAACTCCGATCGTTCGAGTGCACAGCGAATGTTTGACCGGAGATGCGCTGGGAAGTCTCAAGTGCGACTGCGGCGAACAACTTCATTTCGCTTTAGAGAGTATCTCCAAAGAGGGCGGTATGGTGATCTATTTAAGACAAGAGGGTAGAAATATAGGACTTTTAAATAAAGTCAACGCTTATGCGCTTCAAGATCGGGGGCTAGATACGGTGGAGGCGAATCATCAGCTGGGATTTAGCGCCGATGAGAGAAGTTACGAAATGGTGGAATATATTCTCTCGTATTTCGGTATAAAAAAGATCAGACTCTTGACAAACAATCCGAAAAAGATGGAGAGTTTGGAGGGTATCGAGATAGTTGAGAGAATCCCCATAATCATCGAAGCCAACAAATACAATAGAGAGTACCTTAAAACCAAAAGAGCGAAAATGGGGCATCTGTTTTAATCGGAGTGAAAGTTTTGGTATAATTGTTTATGAACAAATTTGATACTTTTGCGAAACTTTTGCTGGATTATAACAAAGTGCATAGACTTTCGGGAGCTAAGGATTTCGACCAAATAGACGCTAATATCGAGGATTCTCTATATCCTATGCGCTTTCTCGACACCAAAAAGATCAAACAATCGGTCGATATCGGAACAGGAGCGGGTTTTCCCGGATTGATACTTGCGATCTCTTATCCGCATATTCATTTTACTTTGGTGGAGCCGCTTATGAAGCGTACGGCTTTTTTGCATTTGGTCAAATCGAAACTCGATATGAAAAATATAACTATCAAAAACGATCGTATAGAAAATATAAAACCGTTTCAAGCCGATCTGATCACATCCAGGGCGGTAGCGAAAACCGCTCTTTTGATCGACCTCGCAAAGGAGTTTATAGGAGAAAAGACGATACTTCTTTTTTATAAGGGCGAAGGTGTTCAAAAAGAGTTGGACGATTCATATCAAAGCGAGATAGTCGGTAGAGGCAAGCGAAACTATCTATTTATAAAAGGAATTAAATGATTTTTAAACTCATAATTTTAGCAGCGGTTATCTATGGTGTTTATATTCTCTTTTTCAGAGAGGGAAATTTGATAGAGAAGATGAAGCAAAACAATACAAAAAATCAAAAAAAAGATAAAGGCGATGATGTTGATACCGTTGTGGAGTGTGGCAAATGCGGTATCTATGTTAGTATTGATGAAGCCGTTATAAAAGATGGAGTCTATTTTTGTTCAAAAGAGTGCGCGGAGATAAAATAGCATGATCATAATAGGACATCCATGGGTGAAATTTGAAGCTTTTTATGCGGTGGAGTCGGCACAAGATGTCGCCAAAACACCCCCAAACTCCAGAGTGATATTTCCTTTTTGCGAAAAAAATCTCTCACTTTGCGAACATTGCGAAAAAAACGGCGTATCGTTTGCGCTTGTTTGCTATAAAAAAGAGGATGTTTTATTTGCACAAGCACTCGGATGCGATTTTATTGTTTGTGATAAAACTTTAGTCAAAGAGGCTCAACTATTTGCCGACGGTTATCTTTTTGATGCTAAGATCCTTTTAAGAACCAAAGATGAAGCCGACCTTTTGTGGGCGGCTGACAGTCAGATAGACGGAATTTTATTTGAAAAAGGAGTCATATATGGAAGTGGTTAAAACTGTGTTTTTATTGACGCTTTTAACTATCCTCTTCGTCTGGATAGGCGGTATGATCGGTGGAACTCAGGGAATGGTCATAGCGTTTCTTATGGCGATGGGCATGAACTTTTGGAGTTATTTCAACTCTGATAAAATGGTACTTTCCCACTATCATGCCGTAGAGGTGGATGAGAGAAGTGCCGCAGGGCTTTACGATATAGTAAGAAGACTTTCTCAAAAAGCGGGAACTCCGATGCCGAAAGTTTACATTATACCCGATCATGTTCCAAACGCTTTTGCCACCGGAAGAAATCCTTCCCATGCAGCGGTTGCCGTGACCGAAGGTTTGTTGGAGCTTTTGGACGACAATGAAGTCGAAGCGGTGTTGGCTCATGAGATGAGTCATGTAAAGCATTACGATATTCTCATAGGAACAATTGCCGCTACGATAGCGGGAGCCATAGCGATGCTCAGCAATTTTTTATATATGTTCGGAGGAAGCGATAGAGATAGACCGAATCCTATTATCATGATCGTTTTGATGCTCGTTATGCCGATAGTAGCTTCTATCATACAGATGGCGGTAAGCAGAAACAGAGAATTTTTAGCGGATGAAGGTGCCGCAAAACTTACGGGTCGTCCCGAGTGGCTTCAAAGTGCGCTTTTAAAACTTGAAAATTATAACCGTCAGGGAGCTATCCACGATGCTACGCCCGAGACGGCGCATATGTTCATCGTAAACCCCTTTACCGGTAAAAATTTCTCGTTTTCATCGCTTTTTTCTACTCATCCTGATACCCAAAGCAGGGTAGAGAGACTTGAAATGTTAAAAGGCACTCTTTAAAAGAGTGTCTATTTAACGGTTTTTTTCCCTTCGTTCATCCAGCCGTACATCATACCGCCTTTTAGCTCTTTTACATTTTTGTAGCCGACTTGTTTTGAAAGAAAATTTCCGACCGTCTTTGTTCTGTGAGCGGTTCGGCATACCAGAATAAAAGGTTGATTTTTATCTTTTACCACTTTTGAGAGTTTTGCCAAGAAGTCTTGAATGTTATAGTTTCCTCTCTCATCAAAGAACATGATCTTGTGAGCACCGGGAATAACTCCAGTCTCTTTCCACTCTCCCGGAGTTCTGATGTCTATGACCGGAACATTTTGGGATTGAAGTTTTACCAACTGTTGTGCATCAACATCGCTAAAGTCCGCAAGTAGCGCTATTTGTAAAGCCAAAATTACGGCTAAAATCTTTTTTATCATTTTTCTATCCTTTTTCGTTTGTACTCTTTTAATTTTTCTAAAAACGCAGGCGCTTTCGCGCCACCTATTAGCTGTCTGCCTATCTTTTTACCCGTTTTGGGATCTATGAAATAAAATGTAGGCGTACCGAACACTTTGAATCTCGACGGAATGTTTTCGGGTTTAACTTCCGCAAAAACGAAATTCATCTCTATAAACTCTCCTACGCTCTCGTTTTCGAGTGTGTGGTTTTTCATAAAAATACACATCGGACAATCTTCCCGAGAGATCATCAAAAGCAAAATTTTATCTTCTTTTTTCGCCTTTTTTAGAGCTATATCGTAATCTTTCACTATTTCGAAATCAACACCGTAAAGCATAGCGCAAGATAGAAGAAAAGTTGTCAAAACCTTTTTAAGCACTTTGGGTTCCTACTTGCTTAATTGATCGTTATTTTCGACTCTTCTTTACAAGGCTCTTTCTTCTTATCGCAAGGTTTTACGCTGGCGTTCAAATCTTCGGTTTTTGCCAAAGAACTCTCCTCTTTTGCAACCACTTTTAATATGGAAAGGAAGGTATCGGGTCTGAAGCCTCCCACCTTTTTGGGAATAACCTCTTTTTCCGTTTTCGGATCGATGAAAAAGATTGTAGGAGAGTCGATGGATGAAAAACGTTGCGGGTAGTGATCCTTTTCGATATCTTTTATGACTACGTAAAAATGTTTGTTAAGGTACTCTAAAACAGCGGCTCTTTCAAATACTATATCTTTCATATAATCACATACCGGACAGCCCGAGTAACTCATCATGATCAAGACATATTTGTTATCTTTTTTCGCTTTATGTAAGGCGTTTTGATACGAATAGACCGTCTTTAGTTCATTTGCGATAAGCGATATGCTAAAAATTGCTAAAAAGAGAAATACTTTTTTCATAAAAATCCGCCTTTGTGTCATGAGTAAAACGATTATAACACACTAATGTGTAATTTTTGTGAAAAATAAAAAATTAAACTAATTAATAAATAATACAATTTATTCAAATACTTTAATCTGTTAAGAGCTTTTTATATCATTTTTCGCCAAAAGCTTTTTTCCTCTTTTTGCCTGCTAGTTTCAGCACTACATATCCTAAAACTCCCGAAAATAACGAACCGAGTAAAATTGCGAGTTTATCGGCATAACTGAAAAGATCCGTATCGTTATATGCGAGCGTATCGACAAAAAGACTCATTGTAAATCCTATTCCAGTCAGCACCGCGACTCCATAAAGCTGAAGCCAGTTGCTATCTTTTGGAAGGGAGGCTATTTTCATTTTTATGGCAAGATAGCTGAAACCGAATACACCAACTTGTTTACCTATAAAAAGACCGAGCATTATTCCAAGAGGGACACTTCCTGTTATCTGATCGGCTGATATACCTCTAAGATCTACACCTGCATTTACGAAAGCAAAAAGCGGTAGGATCAAAAGAGCCACCCAGTAGTGAAGATCATGCTCCATCTGTTTGGACATAGAGAAAGTTTTACCTTCTTCATCTTTTGAAACCAAAGGTATAAAAAACGCCAAAGCCACACCTGCGAGGGTAGCATGAACTCCCGATTTTAAAACACTTACCCACAGTATGATACCGACTAGTATGTAAGGAGCTTTTTTCGCTACTCCCATACGGTTTAGAACGAACAAAACGGTAAGTGCCATAGCCGCTATGGTTATAGAGAGTGTGGAGAGTTCGCTGGTGTAAAAAAGAGCTATGATGATGATGGCTCCAAGGTCGTCGATGATAGCCAGAGCCATCAAAAATATTTTCAAAGATACCGGAACCCTTTTCCCAAGAAGAGAGAGTATTCCAAGCGCAAACGCTATGTCGGTGGCCGTAGGTATGGCCCAGCCGCTTATGGCGAAAGAGTCGCCGTAGTTGAAAAGAACAAATATCAATGCCGGTATCGCCATACCTCCGACAGCTGCTATACCGGGTAGTGTTATTTGCGAAAGCGAAGAGAGGTGTCCTTCTAAAACTTCTCGTTTTACCTCAAGTCCGATAAGAAAGAAAAATATCGCCATCAAGCCGTCGTTTACCCACAGTAGAAGCGGTTTGGCTATCTGTAAATCTCCGAAACGAATCTCTACATGAGTGTGTAAAAAACTAGTATAGTAGCTTGACAGTTCGCTGTTTTGTAAAGAGAGTGCGAAAATAGTGGTTAAAATAAGCAAGATACCCGGTGTGGATTCGTTTTTTATCAGAGATTTTATCAAAGCCCGTCCTTCTTTATATTGTTGCATAAAAGTTTACAGAAATTTGGTTAACGGCATTTAAAGAGATTTTAATTCACTTATTCTACCGCATAAGTTTAACCATTTACGGCACTACAATGATTTTTAAGTGTAGTGCCATATTTATGGAGGTATTTGAATATAGCGTAAAGAAAAGCTTGGTATCGTAAAGTATGAGTGGTTTTTAGGAGAGACTCTGCAACACACGGGAGAAGTTTATACCTTCTACTCCAAATGAGAGTGTTACTTTGACTTTAAAAGTAACCGATGATGTAAAAGTTACGGTAGAAGACTCAAACACTCCACCAACTGGGTAACGTAAAAATATTTCTGTAAATTCCAAATCAGCTATGATATAATAACGAAAAAAGGAGGTGTTATGTATAAGGATGATATTAAAACAACTATTATGACTTTGAAAGATAACCTTAAACAAAAGTATCATATAAAAAATATATCTCTATTTGGTTCTTATGCAAGAGAAGAGCAAAGAGAAGATAGCGATGTTGATTTGTTGGTAGATTTTGATATAACACCTGATTTGTTAACTTTTATAGAGATAGAAGAGTTTTTAAGTGATAAACTTGGGAAAAATGTTGATCTTATACCAGCAAGAAAACTTAAAAAATCACTACAAAATCAGATCTTAAATGAAGCTATCGTTCTATGAAACGAGAATATATATTTTTTTTAAATGATATTGTTACTCATATAGAGAAGATAGAAAAGTTTACACAAAATATGAGTTTTGAAGAGTTTAAAGTTGATGATAAAACCATAAGTGCTTGTATAAGAGAGATAGAGGTTATTGGTGAAGCAGTAAAGCAGATACCAAAAGAGATTCATCAAGAGTTTGGAGATCTCCCTTGGTCACTTATGGCTAAAATGAGAGATAAGTTGATACATTGGTATTTTGAAATTGATGAAGAGATAGTATGGAAAGTTATAGATGAAAAATTACCAGATATAAAACTTAAGGTATTACAAATCATAAAAGAGTTAAAACCATAAGCAACTTTTATGATGGGTGAAGCTAAAGCATCACATCCAGTTTCTCGCAGGAGGAATGTTCAGGGCTTTACTTTTAACCAAAAATTTTATTACTATTATATATTCCTGATTGGGTAATTTTAGCAAAAAAACAAAAGTGAAGAAGGTTAGGAGTACACATTAAGTGCCATATGTTGCGGACGGATACATTTATTTGCAACAGAGAATATTTCATGATATAATTATTCTTATAGAAAATAATAATAATAAGGAAAGATTATGAAATATCTCGCTCCGTTTTTTTTGACCATTTCGTTCGTAAACTTATATGCCGATTCCGATTCTTCGAATAAAAAAGCGGTTATAGATAAAAACGAGTTCCAAAAACAGATAGAGGCTCAAATTGAAAAAGAGAAAAAATATGCCAAAGAGAGAGTATTCTATCATGCCGGAGAATATAATTTATCCGATGCCGAGGTCGATCCCTCCGTGCTTGACTCGGTTCCTCTCATCGAACCCGAGTACGATTTCGATATGACGGATGTTTATAGAGACGATATTTAAACCGGTCTCTACTCTTCATGTAGTGCCGGTTCGAATCTTACGGCTTTGTTTCTGCCGCTGTTTTTTGCGCTGTAAAGAGCGATGTCCGCAAATTTTATACAGGTGTATATATCGTCGCTATCCTTGGGATAGATCGATGCTCCGACACTTAGAGTTTTTGTAAAAGTCGTATCTTTGGCTCTTATTTTTTGTTTTGAAAACTCTACGCCTATTTTCATCGCGACTTTAGCGATATACTCCTCGTCGCAATTGTATAGAAGCACTAAAAACTCTTCGCCTCCGAAACGAATGGCTATATCGGATTCTCTAATGTTCTGTCCGATTACCTTCGCTATGACTCTTATGGCTTCATCGCCAATGTCATGACCGTAAGTGTCGTTTATTGTCTTGAAGTGGTCGATATCGAGCATCAACACACCGTATGTCGTACCGGCTCTTTTTGCCTGAGGAATCGACTTCTCTACAAATTCATCGAGAAATTTTCTGTTATAAAGACCCGTAAGCTGATCTCTTCTGGCCGACTCTTTAAGAATTTGATTGAGTCTTACGCTTACTATTTCGCTTCTTGCCGTATTTATATAATCTGCTATGAAATACGGGAGAGAATCGACCCTTTTTTTCTCGATTTTATCTTTCGTAACGATGGAGATGATTAAAGTCAAATCGTCCGATATCGCGAAGGGTAGGCACAGATATCCGCACTCTTTTTTCTCGTCGCCGAAAGAGAGACATATGTTTTCAAACGCCGATGAATTTACCGAGGCTTTCGTACGATCGGCTCTACAACCGTCCGTTATCGCCGTGCAGTGTACATCTTTTTGAACGTAAGCGAATCTGATAGTATCTTTTTTTATATCTTTTTCGATGATATTGAAATCTTCGAGCTTGAATTTACTTTTTAAGATCTGTGCGATTCTTTGGTAAATTTCATCGAGATTTTCATCCAATTCTATCGTCTTTTTAAATTTATATATATCGGAGAGTTCGTTTATGATCTCTTTTACAGCTACAAGCGGATCTTTGTGTCTTTTATAGCTTTTATTCAGTAAAAAGAGTCCTACTTTTCCTTCCAACTCATTTAAGGCGCTTTGGAGTTTTTCAAGCATAGCGTTGATGTGTGCGGAGACCTCTTTCCCTTCGGGAGATTCTACGGAAATTACTCTTTGGGAGTAGTCTCCGTTGTTTACTTTTTGCATCACGTCTTTTACCGAGTCGAATATTTTCATATACGGTCGAAAGGATCTATTTATAATAAATATCGTTAAAATGATCGCAAGAAGGGAGATTGCGGCTATATAGAGTACGGATATAAGCGAACTTGATCTGATATCGCTGATGTCTATGATCATACTTATGGTGCCTAAAACTTCTCCTTCCTTTACATTATGGCACTTCATACAATTTGGAGTCCCCTTGGAGGAGGCGGTATAGGGTAGAGTAACTCTAAGTTCAACACTCTCTAGGGACTCTATAACTTTTTTTTGTGCTTTGCCTGTTTTTAAGACCTCTTTGTCTATTTTATCTCTTGGAAGCTCATAGTCTATTCCCTCCCCGTATTGGTTTATTATGGAATCCGACCTACTGATCCAAAGAGCGTTCATGTTTTTCGAATCTTCGATTTTTTTAAGAAAATAGCGTCTTTTGTCCATTATATTG
>CAZNIT010000006.1:0-11598 GCA_964573205.1 uncultured Sulfurospirillum sp.
AGGAGCTACAAATGTTCTTAGGGTTTTAAAAGATAAAAACCCCAAACTGGCAAAAAAACTATCCGCCGCAACCTTGCTTTTGGATCTTTTAAAAGGTATATTCGTTTTGGGATTGGGATATGCCGCCGGAGTTAGCGAAGCTACACTTTGGGCTATTGCGGTATTTTCGGTTATTGGTCACTGTTTTAGTATATTTTTATGGGGAGAAGGCGGTAAAGGTGTTGCTACCGGACTTGGAGTTCTTTTAGTCCTAATTCCAATATGTGCTTTGATAGGTGTTATAGTATGGATCGTCAGCGCGAAAGTTTTAAAAATCTCTTCTCTTTCATCGCTTTTGGGAGTTTTGGCGGTTGGTATAAGCTCTTTTATACTTCATCCAAATATGCCTCATGCACCTGTTGTGATTATTATCCTTATAATTCTTTATAAACATACTGACAATATAATCCGTCTCTTAAAAGGGCAAGAGAAAAAGATAGCATAAATATATGTTTACGATTTATATAGAAGCTTTAAAGATAAAAGCTATCATAGGGATATTGGATTTTGAGCGAAAAAAGCCACAAGAGATTGTGGCTGAATGCACAATAACATATGAAAAAATAGGTGAAAATTTTGTAGATTACGCAAAAGTATCTCACCTAATCGAAAAAATGCTCAAAGAGAGTCAATATTTATTGATCGAAGATGCGCTCGATGAGATCATAAATGAGATAAAAAAGCGTTTTTCTTGTATAAAAATTATAAAACTTAAACTTTCAAAGCCGAAAATTCTTACAAATTGCACAGTTTCCGTCGAAAAAACGAGAAAATATTAAATTTTTTTTAAAAAGTCTTTATATTTAGCTGAAATTATGCTATACTTTTGTCAAATTTTTTTTAGAAAGGGAAATAATGAGAGTACTCATTGTTGAAGATGAAATAACACTTAACAAAACATTGGTAGAGGGCTTGCAGGAGTATGGTTATCAGGCTGACAGTTCTGAAAACTTTAAAGATGCTGAGTATTATATAGGAATCAGAAACTACGATCTCGTATTGACGGATTGGATGCTTCCCGACGGTGACGGAGTTGAGCTTGTAACATTGATAAAGCAAAAGACACCTAGAACCGCTTGCGTAGTACTCTCTGCAAAAGATGACAAAGAGAGCGAGATCAAAGCTTTAAAAGCCGGAGCGGACGATTACATAAAAAAACCTTTTGATTTTGACATTCTTGTAGCCCGAATAGAGGCTAGACTAAGATTTGGCGGTACGAATGTAATCAAAATAGACGAATTGATGATCGATCCGGATGAAGAGAAGATCACATATAAAAACATTGACATAGAACTTAAAGGTAAACCTTTTGAAGTTTTAACCCACCTTGCAAGACACAGCGACCAGATTGTCTCCAAAGAGCAGCTGCTTGATGCCATTTGGGAAGAGCCGGAGCTTGTAACGCCGAATGTCATAGAAGTCGCGATCAATCAAATAAGACAAAAAATGGATAAACCTCTGAATATATCTACAATAGAAACTGTTAGACGAAGAGGCTACAGATTTTGTTTTCCGAAAAAAGTATAAAGCGTAAGTTTCTCATACAATTAGTCGCCGCTTCGTCGGTGCTGATTGTAATCTTTTCCGTTGTTCTATACTACTATATAAAAATTCAGATTTATGATGATATATCTGCGAGTTTGAAAAATGAGGCGATAGCTTATATAAAAAATTCAAAATCAAAATTGCCGTTTCAAAGCAATAAAACCATCTCGTCCGAGATAGGTAAAGAGTTCGGTGTGGATAAAATAAGCGTTGTCATTAGAGTGGATAAAAAACCGTATGCGTTTTACGAACAGTACGTTAAAGACAACAAACCTTATATTACGATCTTTTATCCATACAACAAAGCCAGATCCAGTTTTTTGAAAATAGAAAGAGATATCTCAGGTACAAAATCGCTTCTTGGAAAGATCAAAAAAAGTATCGTTATCGCAAATATGTTGACGCTTATTTTGATTTTAGCATATGCTATGTTTTTATCGGAAACGCTTCTTTATCCTGTAAAGTCCATAAACAGACGACTTGCCAGAATGAACGAAAACTTTCTTGAAAAGATCGATACGAATAACCTTCCTCAAGAGTATAGATCTCTTGGAGAGAGTGTAAATAAGCTTATAGAGAGAATTCAAAATTTCGTAAAGTACCAAAAAGAGCTCTTTATAGGAACAGCTCATGAACTGAAAACTCCACTTGCCGTTATGAAAACTAAAAACGAAGTAACGCTCATAAAAGATCGTGATATAGAAAAGTACAAAGAGACTCTTCGCGTCAACAATAAAACTATTGACGAGATGAGTAGTATGATAGGCTCCATTTTGGATATAGGTCGTCAAGAGGGGGCGCAGTTTGATAAACCGGTTGAGGTCGATCTTGTTCAGTTTATAAAAGATAAAGCGAAAGATTTCGAACTTATCGCCAAAAATAGGCAAAAAGAGATCAAAATCGATCTTGAGCCCGAGCAGTATTGCATTATCACTCAACCTTCTCTTTTGACTCATATTTTGCAAAACTTCGTGCAAAACGCTTTGAAATTCACGCCGACGGGTGGTAGCGTGTTGATAAAAACGAGGCTTATCGGAGATGATTTCAAGATCGAGGTTATCGACGAGGGTGAGGGAATCGACGAAAGTATAGATCTGTTTGCACCTTTTAAAAGAGTCGGAAACAAAAGTGGGGCTGGACTTGGGCTGTTCCTTGCAAAAGGAGCCGCGGATGCTATCGGTGCGAAACTTAGTATAAAAAATAGAAAAGACGGAAAATCGGGAGCTATAGCTTCAGCGGTTATAAGTTCTAAAAACTACTGTCCTATGGATGAAGCTCCAAGCGGTAAAAGAAGAGGGATTTTCGGCGTGTTAAGAAGAGATTCGTAACATAATATGGCTTTGAAGATCATCGATGAATGTATCGCTTGCGATGCATGTTTTGAAGTCTGCCCAAGCGGCGCTATAGAGTGTGCCGATCCTATATATATTATCACGGCTTCGGTTTGTAGTGAGTGTGTAGGTTATAAAGAGGATGAAAAACCTTCATGCGTTGAAGTTTGTCCCGTCGAAGCTATCGTGATAGACGAGAAATATCCCAGAGATAAAGAGACATTGTTACAAATTTATAAAAGAAATAACTCATAATGGCAAAAAGAACGACAATTATCGATATAGGTTCCAATTCCATAACTTTGGTTATATATGAAAAGAGTTCCAGATTTGCTTTTCATTTGATAGAGAAAGCCAGAAGTTCGGTTCGTATAGGCGAAAACGCTTATGAAAACGGCGGTATGCTCAATGAAGAAGCTATGGAAAGGGCTTTTTCGACTTTAAAAGATTATGTGGGGATTTCTAAAAGTTACAAATCTAAAAAACTTCTTTGCGTAGCGACTTCGGCTTTACGTGACGCTCCCAATAAAAAGATATTTTTAAAGCGTGTAAGAGATGAACTGAATCTAAATATAAGAGTCATCGACGGGAAAAAAGAAGCCTATTTCGGAGCTTTGGGTGCCATAAATCTTTTGCCCCCTTTTGATGAAGCCACCACCGTCGATATTGGCGGAGGATCTACCGAACTTGCAAAGATCAAAAACGGCAAAGTGGTAGATACGCTCTCTTTAGATATCGGGACGGTACGCTTGAAGGAGCTTTTTTTCGATAAAAAGACGGGATTTAAAGAGGCTCGCTCATACGTTCGAGAACATTTGGAGTTGATTCCGCCGCATTTTCGCAGTGAAAGAGTCATAGGAATAGGGGGTACATTAAGAGCTCTTTCAAAAGCTGTCATGAGAGATCGAAACTACCCTGTCGATACGCTGCACTCTTTTGAATACGACTATAAAAAGTATGGTAAGTTCATAAAAAAAGTTGCCAAGTCATCTGTTTTGTCGCTAAAAGATATGCCCGTCTCTTCAAGTCGATACGACACTATCCGTGAGGGAAGTACCATTTTTTACGAATTGAGCAAAAAGCTCGGTGTCAAAAGTGTCGTAGCCAGCAAAGCCGGTGTGAGAGAAGGTGTTTATTTGAGCGATATTTTAAGAAATAGTAATTTTAGATTTCCGAATAATTTCAATGTCAGTATAAAGAGTCTTATCGATAGATTCGCGCTTCTTCCGAAAAATTGTACCCACTCTATGCGTGTTTGCAAAACTCTTTTTACCGTTTTACATAAAGAGTTCGATAAGGAGAAAGAGTTTGAAAAAGAGCTTTTGTATGCGGCAAAGTTAGTGTTGATATTCAATCGTCTAAATATCTACTCCAACAGCGATTATAGCTTTTTTTTCCTACTTGAAAATCTAAACTTTACATTTTCTCATCGAGAGAAGATTTTGATAGCGGTTTTGCTTCTTTTTTCACAAAAAGCTAAAGTTGACAATAGAGTTTATAATATATATAAAGATCTCCTTCCTCCGATCGAAAGCATGAAGTGGCTTGTTTTTACATTATCGTTAACGCAAGCGCTGATACGAAATAAAACGACCGAACCGATCGAAGCGAAATTTAACGGGAAAGTTTTAACGATTACGTCAAAATGTGAACTTTTTTTGGCAAAAGAGGCTTTAAAAAAGATAAAAAAGCCGAAATCTTTTGCCGTATCGATAGAGACGCGGGATCAAAAGTAGGGGTTTTGTCTCTTTTGGAAGTTGTTGACGGTTAATTTCGAAAAAGCTTCAACATAGTTCCAAAAATCGATCTTTATCTCTTCGTCCATATCGAAGTTTTTCAAAGCTTCTCTCATGCATCCAAGCCACTCGACTCTGGCTTTTTCAGTGATGGTGAAGTCGTCATGAACTCGAATCATGTATTCGTTAAGATCGACTCCTTTGCTCTCCTCTTCATAAACCTTCGGCCCGCCGCACCTTTGGACGAAGAATTTCGTATTTTTCTCTTTGACTTTATCAAACTCGGCGCGGTCTTGAGGAAAAAAGTTATGAATGTCGCTCTCATAAATCAAATCATAAAAGCTGTACATAAGTTTTTGCATTCCCTCCGCTCCGCCTACCGCTTTGAAAAATTCCGGACTAGGATTGGAGTAGGGTACCTCTTCTCCTTCGATGGTCGGAGTTATTTTAAATTCCATATGGTTTCCTTAAATTGATCGATGTTTTCTATTTTAGCCAATATAAGTTTAGAATTTATATTTAAGTCCTATTTTTGAGATTTTAGCCGGTTTCAGATAGATGGAAAAGCCTTTTGAAGTCTCGAACAGTTTTGCCGGAACAAGATCGCTGTCAAGAGCTTCAAGCAGTTTGGACGTAAACTCTTTGATGATAGACGATTTACTCTTTTTCGTTACGCTTGAGGATCCTACGATCGATGTTGATGTCTGTGCAGATGTTAGCGATCGAAGTTGATGCCTCTCTTTCGCGTATGTTTTATAATCGAAAGAGAATGATTTTGTCGGAACAAAGAAGCAGCCGAACATTATGCAAAGCGGTAAGAAATATTTTTTATATATACTCATGGCATCTCCTGAACTTTATATAGTTAAAATATCGACTAAGGTTAATAAAAGTTTACAATAAAGTTCTATTTGAAGCAAATTTTTGACCTTCTCTTTGAAAGAAAGTGACTATATGTTTAAAAAAGTAATCTATTTTTCTTTTTTCAGTAAAATTTCGTTACCGTTTATTGATATCTTCATGTTATAATTGTTGAATTTATTGACATTAGGTAGCCGAACATGAATAAAACAACTTGTCCGCTTGACTGTTATGACGCTTGCGGCGTAATTTATGAAAACGATAAACTCTTGGGAGATATGGCACATCCCATTACGAAAGGGTATTTGTGTCCCAACTTAAACGGATTTTTAAAAGAGCCTCGAATCTTGAAACCTAGATTTAAATCAAAAGAGATTGAAATGGATGAGGCGATCGGGATTTTATCCTCTATGTTGAAGAAATGTGAAGGAAAAAAGAGTATCTATTTTAAGGGAAGCGGTAATTTCGCAAAACTTCAAGACTCGCCTATACACTTTTTTTCAAAATTCGGTGCGGTATTTACAAAAGGCTCTCTTTGTGACGGCGGCGGCGAAGCCGGAGTCGTGGCGGGACGAGGAGAGAGTCTTTGTCTGCCGTATGAGCAGATACGAAAGAGCAGGGTAGTTGTCGTTTGGGGACGAAATATCTCCGTATCTAACTCTCATTTTAAAGATCTTATCAAAGATAAAATCTTGATAGTCATCGATCCCGTAAAAACCTCCGTCGCAAAGAAAGCCGCTATTCATCTTCAGATAAAACCGCGTGAAGATTTTTATCTGGCTCTTTTATTTGCGAGGTTCGCGTATATCGAGCAGATGGAGGATTATGATTTTATAGATAAATATACTAATGATTTTGACTATTTTGTAGATTTTTTTCGCTCTTTTACCATTAAAGATTTGAGTCAGAGGGTTGGTGTGGAGCTTGGAGACGTTTTGACCGCTTTGATGTTGATGGAGAAAGAGAAAGTCTGCTTTTTGGTGGGAGTAGGTGTTCAAAAGTACACAAATGGAAGCAGCGTATTGAGAGCTATTGACTCGTTTGCCGCGATGATGGGCTTTTTCGGCAAGGAGGGTTGCGGAGTGAGTTATCTTTCTAATAGTTCTTTGGGATTTAAAAATATCTTTGAAAAAGGTAAAAACACGGTCTCGATCGCGAATGTTGATTTTTCAAGATACGATTTAGCCTTTATACAAGGTGCGAATCCGGCGAATCAGATGCCAAATACCAAAAGAGTGACGGACTCTCTTTTGAAGTGTAAGTTCAAAGTATATTTCGGTCTGTATGAAAACGAAACCTCAAAGCTAGCCGATCTTGTGATTCCCGCAAAAAACTTTCTGCAAAAGGATGATGTTCGTTTCAGTTACGGGAGCGATTTCATAGGGCTTATGCCTAAATTGACCGAGAGTGAAACGGGCATAAGCGAAGTTGATTTGACAAACAGACTTTGCGAAGAGTTCGGATATGAAAAACTTCCCGACGAAAAAACTCTCATAGAGGAGATCGTAGGGAACAATGTTTATGAAAAAGATGGTTATTTAAGATCGAAAGAGTATCAGATCGTTCCCTATAGCGACGGATTTTATACCGATGACGAGAAATTTTGTTTTATGGATGAATATGATGATGATTTGTGTGAAGATGACGGATACTATTTTATTACTTCAAAATATCGCCATAGTCTCAACAGTCAGTTCAACAGAGATTCTCATATCTATCTTCCCCCCTCGGCCGGGTTTTGTGACGGCGATGAAGTTGAAGTCGTCTCGGCTTACGGGGAGTATAGATTTAAAGTTATCGTAGATGAAGATCTGAGATTTGATTGTGTTAAAGTACACTCGGGTACGCCCGGCGTGAATTACTTGACTCCGGATGAATGTACGCTCGAGGGAGATAGTGCCGTTTTTCAGGATGTGAGGGTAACTATTAAAAAGGTTGATTTATGAAAAAAGCGTTACTTTTGCTCTTTCTTAGTGCGGCGGTTCTTTTTGCAAAGGAGTTTACTCTAAAAACGATCGACGGTAAAACTCTTCATATGGATATTACACTTATCACTTTGAGTGTGAAAGAGTATCCCGACAAAATAATTTTGCTCGATTTTTTCGGTGCCAACTGTCCCCCTTGTATTCATGAGATGCCCGATTTGGTTAAATTTCAAGATATATATCAAAAGAGCGTACAGATCATAGGAGTGCAGTCTAGTTCAAAGAGAGACGACAAAGAGATGGCTCTTTTTGTGAAAAAGCACAATCTCAATTATCCGGTTATAAATCTCGATGAAGCGACAAAGCTCATCGTATATGTTCAAGATAACTTGAAATGGAACGGAGCGCTTCCTTATAAGCTGCTTTATAACTTTTACGGCGATCTCTCATATAAGCTTTACGGTATGATGAATATGAGTAAACTGACCGAAGTGTTAAAACAGTTATAGCGCGCTTACACGAGAGCTACACGAAACTTTGATAAAATATTTTTAAAAAGTTTTGGGATGATTTTATGAAAATCCTGTTGATGGAAGACGATCCGGTTTTAGCGGATTTGATGAGGGAGTATCTGGTCGAATGCGGGTATGACATTTTTTTGTGTCATGACTCTAAAAGTGCGCAAAAGAGCATGAACGACGATCGATTCGATCTATTTATATTGGATATAAATGTTCCCGGAAAAAGCGGTATAGAGCTTTTAAAAGAGGAGAGGGAGTTTGAAAAAAACACTCCTACGATTCTCATAACCGCATATCGGGACATAGAACATCTGAAAAAGGGATTTTTGGCCGGATGCGACGACTATATCAAAAAACCTTTCGAGCTTGAAGAGCTTGAAGAGCGGATAAACAATATCAAAAAAAGATACAACATTCAAAATGACATTTTGATAGAAATAGATGAAAATATTAATTTCGATTATCATAAAAGGGAGTTGATTTTTAGTGACGGATCGTCTGTTTCACTCTCTTTAAAAGAGTCCGAAATTTTAAGATATCTTATAAACCACAAAAATAGAGTCGTTTCAACGAGTGAGCTTACGCAAAATATTTGGAGTTATGATGAGATACCGAGCGATGCGACACTTCGAGTCTATATAAAAAATCTTCGCCGCTATTTTGGAAAAGAGAGGATAAAAACCGTCAGAGGGGTTGGATACTGTTTTGAATCGTGAAGAGAAAAGGGCGCTTTTTAGTTTTTTGTCCATCTATATTTTATCGACTTTGGTTTTGTTGATGATCATAGCTTCTATGTACTACTCAAAAGCTTTAAACGATACCAAAAGAGTTTGCAAAAAAGATCTTCAAAGTACGCTTTTAAAGGTGGAAAGAGATATCAGACGCGCCTGCATGAACGATTATCTCTACAAGTTCGATCCGTCGATGTATAAACAAAATGTCGGACTGTTTGATTCCGAAAAAAACTTGATCGCTTCTAATTTGGAATATATGGATATAGATTTTGAAAAAAAGATAGATCAAAATTTTAAACGCGTTCATATGACAAAGAAACTTCAAAGTTGTATTCAAGATATCGCTTATATCGTTGCGGAAGATGTGACGATACACTCTCAATTGAAAAATCTTAAACTTATTATAGCCGTTATTATGGCTTTGTCGCTTTTGTTTGTCGCTTTTATAGGGTATCTTCTTAGCAGGATATTGATAAAGCCTCAAAAGAAGCGTATTTTAGAGCTGGACAGATTTATAAAAGATGCGACTCATGAGATAAATACGCCTGTTACCGCACTCTTGATGAGTGTTTCTCAACTGAAAAAAAAGGGCATAAAAGAGCAGAAGCTTTTACGGCATATCTCCATCAGTTCCAAACAGATCGCAAATATTTACAACATACTCTCGTCGGTAAGTTTTTCGGATCTTCAAAAAGATAATGTAGAAGAGTTCGACCTAAAAAACGAGATCGTCAAAAATGTCCTGTTTTTTCAAGAGATTGCCGCTTCAAAATCCATAAATATAAAAACGAACCTCTCTTCCTTAAAGATCAAAATGGATAGACAAAGTGCGGATAAACTCATTAACAATCTTCTCTCAAACGCCATAAAATACAGCTTCAGCGATACGAACATTACGATAACTCTAAAAGAGAATATCTTATATATAAAAGATGAAGGCATCGGTATAAAAGAGGAGGATAAGGAGAAGATATTCAAACGCTACAAACGAGTCAGCGATATCGGCGGAGGTTTCGGCATAGGGCTTGATATTGTAAAAAGCATATGTGAAAAATATGACATAAAACTCTCCATAGATTCGAAAGAGGGAGAAGGATCGGTATTTATGCTCGATTTTTCAAAGATTGTTTTATAAAAATGAAGTAAAATGGTATAAATCATAATATAAGGTATTTTTTGCAAAATATTTCACTTTTTTTTAAAATCAACTTCTTTATTACCGCCGCTATATATCTTGGTTTTATCTATTTTCTCGATGAGGCTTCTTTAGTAAGTTATGTATTTTTTATCTGTGCGGCACTTTCGACCGCGGCGACCGTTTATTTGATTTTGTATCTTCTGTTTCGCCCTTTTTTTAGGTTTCATAAAATTATGGCTTTTGTTTTGGCTTTTGTATTTTTGATCGTTGATTTCGCTTTGATATTTGACTTTGTGATTTACAAAATCTGGAAATTTCATATAAACGCTATGGTTTTAAATATCCTCACATCTCCGGCGGCGTACGATAGCATTCAGATAGGTTTGGGTGTCGTTGTGGTCGTCGCTTCGACAGTCGTCGTTTTGATTTTAGCGGAGTATCTTTTGTACGGGTATATAAACAGAGCACCCGAAAATAGCGTCAAAAAGTATAACTCTTTTTTTAACAAAAAGATCGTTGTGATGTTGTTTTTTGTGATATTTACCGAAAAGATTACTTACGGGATCTCCAATCAACTCCATAAAGAGTCGATTTTATCGTCCGTTATGCCGGTGCCGCTTTATCAGCCTTTGACATTTGCGAGATTTTTAGAGAGGCATTTTGGAATCTATAAAGATAAGCGGATGCAAAAAGGCGTCACTCTAAAAAGCTCCTCGAAAATAAACTATCCCTTAAATCCGATAGAACTGGATGAGAAAGCAAAAAGCCCCAATATCTTTATATTTGCCATAGACTCTATGAAAAATTCGATACTAAGCGAAGATACGACGCCAAATATCATAAATTTTAGCAAAGATGCGATAGTGTTCAACAACCACTTCAGCGGAGGAAACGCTACTAGGTTCGGGATATTTTCTCTCTTTTACGGGTTGAACGCCACTTATTGGTTCTCTTTTTTGGATGCTTCAAGAGAGCCCGTGTTGTTTGAAGTCTTGAAGAGAAAAAATTACGATATAAATATCTTCTCAAGCACCAATACAAAATGGCCGGAGTTTAGAAAAACGGTATATTGTACTACTAAAGAGTGCATCTTTGACGATTTTGAAGGAACTCCTGCTCAAAAAGATATGAAAAGTTCCGAAAAGTTTATGGAGATCATGCGAAATATTCAAATCGATAAACCGATTTTTTCATTTATCTTTTTAGATGCTCCTCACGGCTACTCTTATCCGAAATCTTACGAAAAGTACAAACCAAACGCGGGTAACAACGGCATAAATTATCTTGAAGTGGATCCTAAAAACGCCGCTCTTTTTAAAAACAGTTATAAAAACGCTCTATTTTTCAACGACGCTCTTTTAGGAGATATGATAGAGCTTTTAAAAAAAAGAGGATTGTACGAAAACTCGATCGTCATAATCACTTCCGATCATGGACAGGAGTTTTTCGAATACGGAAGTTTCGGGCATAACTCCTCGTTTTCAAAAGCACAGCTTCAAGTACCTTTTATGCTGCATTTGCCGCATAAGGGGCATAAAGAGATCAAAAAGATGACCTCTCATCTGGATGTGGCGACCACTCTTTTAAAGATACTAGGCGTAAAAAATCCAGCTTCGGACTACTCAAACGGCATGAATATGCTCGATGAAAATTTTACCAGAGAGTTTACTTTCGCGGCTAACTGGAGCAAAAACGCCATCTTGACGAATCGTTATGTTTATGTTTTTTCAAACAAACCCAACGAGATATTTAAAAAAGAGATAAGAGA
>CAZNIT010000007.1:0-39401 GCA_964573205.1 uncultured Sulfurospirillum sp.
TGTGCTGTTGAAAAAGGTGATTTGTTTGAAAGAGAGTGGAAAAAACTTTTAACCGAAGCTCCGTTAGTAGAACAGAATGAAGCGTTAAATGTGCTCCAAAATCCAGATTTCTCAAAAATTGATTGGCCGATATTTGAGGAGGGAAGTTTAGTGGCTACAAGAGATAGCAACCATAAAATCTTAAACGCCGTCTCAAAAGCGCTTCCAGGATTTATAGGCGGAAGTGCGGATCTCTCTCCATCCAATAAGACATATCTTGAAAATATGGGAGATTTCCCAAATGGGAAGAATATGCATTTTGGTATCAGAGAGCACTCTATGGGAGCGATCTGTAACGCTATAAGTCTATATGGACTTTTTATGCCCTTTAGTGCTACATTTTTTGTTTTTAGTGATTATCTCAAACCCGCTGTGAGACTTGCCGCTTTGATGAAGTTGAAAACATTCTTTGTTTGGACGCATGATAGCATTGGTGTCGGTGAAGACGGTCCCACACATCAGCCGATAGAACATTTAAGTCAATTTCGTGCGCTTCCTAATTTATATCTGTTTAGACCTGCTGATGCTAGTGAAAATGTCGCTTGTTGGAAAAAAGCGCTTGAGTTAAACGCGCCTAGCGCATTTGTTCTAAGTCGTCAAAAATTGAAAGTTCTTAAATCAAAAATAGATTTCGGCGAAGTTGAAAGAGGCGGTTATCTTATCAAAAGAAGAGAGAATGCCGTTGTTACGATTATGGCTAGCGGGAGTGAAGTTATGCCGTCTCTTCAGGCCGGATGTCATCTTGAAGCCGCCGGTATAAATGCAAATATCGTAAGTATTCCTTGTATGGAACTATTTGACGAACAGGACGATATATACAAAAAAAGCGTTATTGACGAAAATACGAAAGTTCTTGCCGTAGAAGCCGCGAGCGCGTCCGAATGGTATAAATATGCTGATGAAGTGCTTTGTATGAACGGTTTTGGTGCCAGCGGCGATGCGAACGAGCTTTTTAAACATTACGGTTTTACTATAGAAGGTATTCAAAAGGCCGTTTGCAAACTACTTGATTTGCCATATAAGAACGAAAATGTAACAAATTGTAAGATATAATTGTACATGAAAGATATTTATTATTCTTTCAGTACAATTTAAATAATTTATAGATCATAACTAGTTTAATGTTACGAAAAAGAGATAAAATAAAGATTAATTAGATTTATAGTTAAAGTTTTTTAGTTTATAAACTTAACTAAAGAACTATTTATATATTATATTTAATATATTAAAGAGCGGTGAGATTATAAACTTTGCTAAAAAAGGTTACAGTGCTATAAATGAAGACGATAAATTTTTTGACCGGGAATTTTATACCTGAAAATTGTGCGGGTACCAATCGTATATTAGCGCTGGTTAAAGAGCTTGAAAAAAAGTATAGAATAAACGTAATATGTATCAGCGAGAAGGGTGATAAACCGGACGATATCGTAAATTTTAGCAAAAATGTCAGTGTTTTTTATGTACACCAAAAAAATTACGATAGTGAAAAATTTTATACCAGAGCCGTTCATGAATTCTACTACGCTATCAAACTGGCGTTAAAGTCAAATAAATTTCCCTGTGATATCATAATAGCCACATCACCTCAAATGTTCATAATTCCGTCCGTGGGAATGTTTTCAAAAGGTAAAAAGATTATCGATATCAGGGATCTTGTTTGGGAGTATATAGACGAAAACTCTTTGTATAACAAGCTTGTGAAAAAAGTTATAACGATTTTTATGAAACAGACCATAAAACTATATGAGTATATTACCGTAACGAATACTCATGAGTATAGGTGGATTTTAGAGAACATTCCCAGCGCCAAAATCGAAAAGATAACAAACGGTATAGAATCGTTTAAATTCGATGAACTGAACACTCTCACCGAAAAAGAGGTCAAACCTTTTACTTTGACATATATAGGGAATGTGGGTATAGCTCAAAACATTAAAGTTTTAGTTGATATTGCTAAAAAAATGAAAGATATAAAAATAAATATAATCGGTGAAGGAAATAAATATCTTGAATTGAAAAATTATGCCAGAAAAAATCAAATCTCGAATATTACATTTTTCGGCAAAGTCAATCGTGATGAAATCATTAAATTTTACGAGCAAAGTTCCGTACTGTTTGCTCAACTTGACGAAAAATTTAAAGCGGCTATGCCTTCTAAACTATACGAATACGCATCGACCGGACTTCCCATCATTTATGCCGGTTTGGGCGAGGCTAGAAGTTTTATCAACAGGCTTGAAAACTGTACTACCATAAATCCTGGTGACGTCAAAGCGCTGGAAGTTGCTATAAAAAAATATAAAGACAAACCTCTTAAATTTTCAGAAAACAATAAAAAATTCATATATGCCAATTTTATCCGAGAAAAACAGAGTGCGAAAATGGTCGATATCGTCAACAAACTTCTAAAGGAGAAATAGAAAATGAATATTCTGGTAACGGGAGGAGCCGGCTATATCGGCAGTCATGTCGTAAAGCAACTTGCGGAGCAAACCGATCATGACATTGTTGTTTTGGATAGTTTGGTAACGGGTTTTAGAGAGTCCGTTTTGTACGGTGATTTTATAGAAGCGGATTTGAGTGACTTCGATAAAATACGAGAGATTATCCAAGAGAATAAATTTGACGCCGTCATTCATTTTGCGGCAAGCCTCGTAGTTCCGGAAAGTGTGGAAAATCCTTTGAAATATTATCTGAATAATACGGCCAATACCGCAAATCTTATCAAACAGTGTGTGGAAAACGGAGTGAATAATTTTATTTTTTCATCCACCGCGGCAGTTTACGGCGAACCCCCGATAGATGAGATTCCCGTTACCGAAGAGAGTAAAACGGCACCGATAAATCCGTATGGAAGCAGTAAGCTGATGAGTGAAGCGGTTTTAAAAGATACGGCATTTGCATATGAAGATTTTAACTATGTCGCGTTGAGATATTTTAATGTGGCCGGGGCTAGTGTTGACGGTAAGATCGGCCAATCTACAAAAGATGCGACGCTTCTTATAAAAGTGGCGGCGGAAACAGCACTCGGTAAGCGTGAAAAAATGTATATATTCGGAGACGATTATCCGACAGAGGACGGTACTTGCATTAGAGATTACATTCATGTGGAAGACTTGGCATCAGCTCATATCAAGGCTCTTGAATATCTTCAAAATAGTAAAAAAAGCGGAGTTTTTAATTGCGGTTACGGTCATGGATTTAGTGTTAAGGAAGTTTTAGAGACAATGAAAAGAGTAAGCGGGGTGGATTTTACTGTAGAGCTTAAAGAGAGAAGAGCGGGAGATCCGGCGATTCTTATTTCAGATAATAGTAAAATAAGAGATGTCATGAAGTGGACACCAAAGTATGACGATCTCGAACTTATCTGTAAAACGGGACTGGAGTGGGAAAAGAAAATATGAAAAAAGTGATGCTCGTTTTCGGCACGAGACCCGAAGCGATAAAAATGGCGCCGCTGGTTAAAGCTTTTGAGCATGAAGATGAGTTTGAAACCATTGTGTGCGTTACGGCACAGCATCGGCAGATGCTTGATCAAGTGTTGAATCTTTTTGATATAAAACCCGATTTTGATCTTGATATCATGAAACCGGGACAAAATCTCTATGAAGTTACGACCAATATACTTTTAGGACTTCAAAAGGTGTTTGAAGAGGTCAAACCAGATGTAGTTTTGGTTCATGGCGACACTACGACCACTCTTGCAACTTCATTGGCGGCATTTTATCAAAAAATACCGGTCGCACATGTGGAAGCGGGACTAAGAACCGGCAATATCTATTCGCCTTGGCCGGAGGAAGGAAACAGACAAGTAACGGGCAGACTCGCGACATATCACTTCGCTCCGACAGCGGAGAGTAAAGCTAATCTCATAAAGGAAAATGTCGATATAGAAAATGTAATCGTCACAGGCAATACGGTGATCGACGCACTTGTAAGTGTCGTATCGAGAATCGAATCGGATAAAGATCTTGAAAAGAAGCTCCAAGAACTTATCGCAACAAAAGGTTATAAAGTAGATAAAGAGAGAAAGCTTATCCTTGTTACGGGGCATAGAAGAGAGAATTTCGGGCAGGGATTTTTAAATATATGCGAAGCTCTTAAAGAGGTCGCTCTTTTGTATCCAGATGCGGATATAGTATATCCGGTACATTTAAATCCGAACGTTCAAAAACCGGTTATTCGGATATTATCGGATGTGGATAACGTTTTTTTGATAGATCCGCTTGATTATGAACCGTTTGTATATTTGATGAATCGGTCATATTTTATTTTAACCGACAGCGGCGGGATACAGGAAGAGGCTCCTAGTCTCGGTAAACCGGTTTTGGTTATGCGTGAAACCACGGAGAGACCCGAAGCGGTTGAAGCCGGTACGGTAAAGTTGGTCGGTACGAATAAAGATGATATTATCAAAGAGTGTAGAAATCTTTTTGAAGATAACGACGCATACGAGATCATGTCAAAATCGCACAATCCTTACGGAGACGGTAAAGCCTGTGAGAGAATAGTATGTTTTTTAAAAGGGAAATAAGATATGGAAATTGAAAAAATTTGTGTAATGGGGTTGGGCTATATCGGACTTCCGACGGCTTCTCTTCTTGCAAACCGGGGATATAAAGTTTATGGCGTGGATGTTGTACAAGAGACGGTCGATATCATCAATGCGGGGAAAATTCATATAGTCGAGCCCGATCTTGATACATTCGTACAATCGGCGGTAAATTCGGGAAATCTTGTAGCGAGTGTCAAGCCGGTGGAAGCCGATGTATTTATCATCGCCGTACCGACGCCTTTTAAGGATAATCATGTGCCAAATGTTGACTATATCGTAAATGCCACAAAAAGCATAGCTCCTTATGTCAAAGAGGGAAATATCGTCATTTTGGAATCGACTTCGCCGGTTGGAACGACCGATTTGATGGAGAAGACTTTAAAAGATGAGGGTGTTGACACTTCAGTGATTCATTTTGCCCACTGTCCCGAGAGAGTTCTACCGGGTAAAATCATGCATGAGCTTGTTCACAATGATCGAATCGTAGGAGGTACGACAAAAGAGGCAACCAAGGTGACGGTCGAGTTTTACAAAAGTTTCGTAAAAGGCGAAGTGCTTCAAACGGATGCTAGAACTGCGGAGATGGCAAAACTTACGGAAAACAGTTTTAGAGACGTAAATATAGCTTTTGCGAATGAGCTTTCGATGTTAAGCGATAAATTCGGAATCGACGTGTGGGAGTTGATAGAGCTTGCAAACAGACATCCTCGTGTAAACATACTTCAACCCGGCTGTGGTGTCGGAGGGCATTGTATAGCCGTTGATCCTTGGTTTATAGTCGATGCCGCAAAAGGCGATGCAAAGATTATCAAAAGTGCGAGAGAAGTAAACGATTATAAGTCAGAATGGGTAGTCGAGAAGATTAAAAACGCCGCTTTGGAGTTTGAAAATAAAGAGAGAAGAAAAGCCAAAGTCGCCTGTATGGGGCTTGCGTTTAAACCTGATATAGATGATTTAAGGGAGTCTCCGGCACTTTACATTGCCAAAAGATTGATGGCGGAGTCTATAAAAGTTCTTGCGGTTGAACCGAACATAAACAGTTATGCCGAATTTGAAATAGTGGATTATAAAAAAGCGGTAGAGGATGCGGATATTATCGTGTTTTTAGTAGGTCATAAAGAGTTTAAAGAGATTGAAATTGATGATACGAAGGAAGTGCTTATATTCTGTAAAATGAATGTAAAAAGAAAAATTCCCGTCTTATAACAATTTCAGTATAAATGAAAGCGAGTAAGGAAGTTTTATGCGGTTGTTAAAAGATATTGTTCTGTTGTTATTGATTGTCAGCTTTATAAACGATGATTTCGTTGTCGATAAAATAGCCGGTGAAAATTCTCTAAAAATAATATTCGGTCTGTTTATAATCGTGCATATCAAAGATATTATACTTGCTTTTAAAGCCCCTTCAAACAATGTTATGAAGGCTTTTTATCTTTTTATTGTCATTTTATCCATTTCGGTTTTGATAAACGCACTTTTGGGATATACTACTTTAATAAAAGGTTTGCAAGTCATCATAGCCATAAGTGTAGTATTTATATATTTTAGTCGTTATCATGATCTGGATAAACTGCTCTATTTTGTCTGGTCGGCCGTTATTATGTCAGCTATCATCTCTCTTTTTAACGAACCCTCGGATCAGTGGACATATAGAATTTCAGGCGGTACGGGCGACCAAAACGAGTTTTCGGTTCATCTTTTAACAGGTATGGGGATCGGAATATATCTGTTTCAAAAACATAAAAATTTATTTCTTTTACTATCCACATCGACACTTTTTCTTTACGCGCTACTTTATGCCGGATCAAGATCGGCGATGCTGGCACTGGCACTTGTTGTTTTATATACGATGTTTGTGAGATTTAGTTATTTGTTAAAAAAACTCTTTTCGATAAAGGTATTGATACTGTTTTTGATTATAGGTATATTTGCGGCTCAGTATGACTTTTCAAAAATGACGGCTATAAAAGGTATGCAAGAGAGAGCCGGAAATCTCGGTACAGCTCATGAGAGATTTATATCTTGGAAAGCCGGAAGCAGAATGATACAAGATAATTTTTTGTTGGGCGTGGGAGTTGACAACTATGAAAAGCATGCTAGAGAATATGCCGTTGACTTTATCGACGAGGGTTCACTCGCGCCTCACAATATTTTAGTCAAAATCTTTGCGGAGACCGGATTTTTCCCTTTTGTCGCTTTTTTGATTTTTATATATGTTTTGCTTAGAACAAAGTTTTCTCTTATCTTAAGAAGTGATTATTATTGGCTTAGTTTGGTGGCTTATGTAAATCTTTTTATGGGCTTGACGCTTTCGATTACTTATGAAAAATATTTTTGGATGAGTCTTGCGCTGTTGGCGAATGCGATATTTGTCGTATCATCATCTCAAGAGGAGCAAGAGTATGAAAATAGTCCACATTTCGCCTGATCTTCATACGGGCGGAGCACAAAAATTTTGTGTAGATATCTGCAACGAATTGGCCAAAAATTCTGAAGACGAGGTAGTTTTATGCTCTTTGGAAAAGATGAATGAAGAACAGATGATAATGTATAAAAATATAAATCCGAATGTTAAATTCATCTGTCTTGACAAAGTGACTAATAGCCCAAAAATAGTATGGAAAATATTTAAAATGCTTTTATCCCAAAAGCCCGATATTACGCATACTCATCTTAGATCACAGTTCTTTGCGGCATTGCCTCTTATTTTGATGAGAAAACCCAATATTCATACGATTCATAGCGTTGCGCAAAAAGAGACACCCAAAATGCGCAGAAAACTGTATAAATTTCTTTACGATTATTTCAATTTCACTCCTGTTGCGATAAGCGATATGGTACTTAGATCGATGAAAGAGGAGTATGGTGAAAAGTATGATATCAAAATCGACAACGGAGCGCAGGCGCTGTCGATAACAAATAGGCATAAAGAGACTAAGGAGTTTATCGATAGTTTACGAAAAGGTAAAGATACTAAAATATTTATTAGTATCGGTCGTCTTTTCAATGTGAAAAACCAAGGATTGCTTATCGATGCCTTTGAACTTCTTTTAAAAAAAGGATACGACGCACAGCTTTTGATTTTAGGCTCTTACGATGTTATACCGGAATTTACGAAAGAGTGTCGCAGCAAAATAAAAACTCCGGAACGAATTCACTTGCTTGGTGAAAAAGACAATGTAGCCGACTATCTGAAAGAGGCGGACGCATTATGTTTTTCTTCTCTTTACGAAGGTATGCCGATTACCGTTTTAGAAGCGTTTTCTATGGGAGTACCGACGGTTTCTACGCCTGTTGGAGGTATGCCCGATATCATCAAAGACGGCAAGACCGGTTACCTAAGCGAAGATATGAGTAAAGAGGCTTATTGTCGAGCTTTAGAGAAAATAATTACGAGTAAAGCGATTGATTCCAACGCTCTTATCGAGCTTTTTAAAAATAACTATACCATCGAAAAATGTGCAAAAAGTTACAAAGAGCTTTATCTTAAAAAGACGGCATAAACCGGTACAACCTTATTTTACAGGAGAAATATTTGTCAAACAGACTAAAAATCGCGATATTGGTAGATAAAAATAGTGTCAAAACTTTTGAGTATGAAATTATCGAAACTATTTTATCTTCCCAACTATATGAAGTTGTTTTGATTACAAATCTAACCGATCCCGCCGAAGTAAAGCGAAGCTTTTTGTATAAATTGTACACGAAGGCGGACAATCTTGTTTACTCTCGCGCAAAAAACTATATAAAACCGGTGACTCTGGAGCGTCTGAATTTAAAAACAGTGGCTATTAGAACCAAGAGGGAAAACGGCTATGATTATTTGACGGATGAAGATATTGGAAAAATCAAAGAGTTCGATCCTGATTTGATGATAAAATTCAGTAAAACCGTTTTAAAAGGTGAAATACTCTCAGTCGCAAAATACGGTATATGGGAGTACTCTTACGGAAGCAAAGGGGTGGGTTCGGATCTTGCCGGTTTTTATGAGACGCTAAATGGTGAGTTGACTATGAAAGCGAAGTTGCAAAAACTTCCGGACTTGAACAATGACGGATATACCATAGATACATTTGTCGCCGTTGTTGACGAGTTGTCCGCTTTTAACAATCAAAATCTCTTGTGTTGGAAAACTCATATGATGATACCTGTAAATCTTCAGAGATTAGCAAAAAATCCCGAAGCTTTTATATCTCGAAAATCACAAAATCTCTATTTTTTTAAAGATAAAAAAGAGATATATCCGACGAACTTGGAGATGATCAAACCGATTTGCCGACTTTTATATAAAAATATATCAAGCCGAATCGATCGTCTTTTCTATAAGGTGCAATGGTCCATTTTCTTTGCCGAAAACGAACCGAACAATCCTTTCCAAAGGGATATGAGTAGATTTAAGAAGATAAAAACTCCAAACGCCTTTTTTTGGGCCGATCCTTTTGTAATAGATAAAGATAATAAGAGCTATATATTTTTTGAGGATTATGTTTACAAAACGGGCAAAGGTCATATTTCCGTGATCGAATATGACCACGGAAGCGGAAAATTATCCGAACCTACCGTTGTTATCGATACTGATTATCATCAGTCCTATCCGTTTATTTTCGAGCATGAAGATGAGATATATATGATACCCGAAGGTTCGAAAGATAAAGATGTAAAACTGTATAGAGCTGTCGAGTTTCCATATAAATGGGAAGTGCAAAGAGTCTTGATGAAAGATGTCGAAGCGGTTGATGTTACACTATTTTTCCATAACGATAAATGGTGGATGTTTACAAATATGATCGAAAAAAGCGGTCAATCGTTAAACGAAGAGTTATATATTTTCTATTGTGACGATTTCTTGAAAGATGAATGGAAACCTCATGCAAAAAATCCGATTATATCGGATATTCGAAGCTCAAGACCCGCAGGAAAGATCATATCGTATAAAAACGACTTTTACAGACCCTCTCAAAATTCGGCTGGCGGTTACGGCTACAGTACGAATTTCAATAAAATTATAAAACTCAACACCAAAGAGTATAAAGAGGAGTTCATAAGTGAGATCACTCCTGATTTTATAGAGGGGATCAAAGCGGTACATACATATAATAGTTCCGAAAAATTGACGGTGATAGATGCTGTTTGCAAGATAAGAAGATTTTTCAATCCATGATAAGTTTAAAAAAACTTTCTAGGTATTATCATACTTTAAAATATGTAAAACCCATACAGATACGCTATCAGATATATTATCGACTGAGAAAAAAGTACAGAGAGTTCGTAAAGCATAGCTATCCTTATATCAAACCGTCAAAAACAAACGATCTGTATTTTAGCGGCGGTATCAACTCTTATGAAACTTTTTTTGCCGGACAAAAAAAAAGAGAGTTCACTTTTTTAAATCTCTCACACTCTTTTGAGGATAAAATCGATTGGAATTTTCAAGGATATGGAAAATTATGGACATATAATTTGAATTATTTCGATTATTTGAATCAGAAAAACATTTCAAAAGATCATGCGTTGACGCTTATTGAAGAGTTTTTATCGGATATTGAGAATGTTAAAGATGCCCTTGAGCCTTTTCCCATATCTTTACGCGGGATAAATTGGATAAAATTTTTGACCGAAAATAAAATCAACGACTCCAAAATTGATGATTCTCTGTATGCTCAATATGCGATATTGATGGATAATCTCGAGTATCATCTTCTTGGAAATCACCTTTTGGAAAACGGTTTTTCTCTTCTGTTTGGAGCTTATTATTTCGGCGATGAGATTTTGCTTCAAAAAGCGAAAGAGATTTTGATAGTTCAATTGAATGAACAGATTTTAGAAGATGGAGCGCATTTTGAACTTGCTCCTATGTATCATCAAATCATGCTTTTTCGCCTGCTTGATTGTATAAACTTGCTCAAGAACAATCAAAATATATTCGATAACAAAGAATTTCTCGATTTTTTAACTCAAAAAGCCGTTTTGATGTCAGGATGGCTTCTTTCTATCACTTACGATAACGCAAATGTTCCTCATTTCAATGATAGCACGAACGATATCGCTCCATCTAGTAAGGATCTATTCTCCTATGCAAAAAGTTTGAATATCGAGTTTGAAAAAAGCAGACTGAAAGAGTGTGGATATAGGCGGTTTGATAGAAACGGATACGAATTGATAGTCGATGTCGGAAATATCGGACCGGATTATATACCGGGTCATGCTCATAGCGATACATTTAACTTCGAATTGGTTGTGGATAGGAAAGGCGTTATAGTGGATACGGGTATAAGTACATATGAGACGAATGAACGAAGAAGTCTCGAAAGATCCACGAAGGCTCACAACACCGTAGTGGTAAACGAAACGGATCAATCGCAAGTTTGGTCTAGTTTTCGTGTGGCTAGAAGAGCGAAAATCGTTGAGCTTGAAGAGTCGGAATCCGAGGTTTTAGCTACTCATAACGGATATAAAAGATTTGGAGTTTATCATACCCGTAAATTTATCGCCTCTAACGATAAAGTGGAGATAGTTGATAAAATAAAATCGAAAAAAGATCGTTTATTTAAATGTGTCGCATATTTTCATCTGCATCCTGAGATAAAAGAGATAAAAAAAGAAGATAATAAAATTATTATCAATTGTGCGATTTTAACTTTTAAAGGTTCAATAAATATAGAAATAGCCGATATATCTATTGCTGAAGGCTATAACAATCTGAGGTCTTCAAAATGTATTAAAGTAACATTCTTAAACGGTTTGGAAACTCAGATAAATATTGTAAAGTAGTTTATATTTTAATTATTATATTATGATAAAGTAAATGTTAATATATTTAATTATACAATAGATAAATATTTTGTGTGTAAACAAAAAATTTAATTAAATTATGGTATGTCAAAGACATAAAATAGTTAAGAGGTTAATAAATATTTACCTCTTAATTTTAAAATAAAGTTTGTGTAGTATAATAAAAGTAATAAATTAAAGAATATTAAAGGTAAGAGTAATGGTATATAAACATCTAACAGTTGTCTCTTTGATTTTGGCGACGGCGCTAATGAGTGGTTGCAGTTCAAAATCCGGGAATTATGTACTTTTTAACGACAATGCCAAAGTTGTAAATCCGGGTAACGATTTGAACCTTGGTGTCGTTGATGAAAAATATGAGTATAAAATTATGCCAAACAACAGGCTCTCTATTCTTATATTTAATCATCCGGAACTTAGTACCAGAGATGTCAGAGCTCAAGTCGCACCGGCGGATGAGAGAGGTGCTCTTGTTGCAAGTGACGGAACGGTTAGTCTTCCTCTTATCGGTGTGGTTCGCGTTTCCGGTTTGACCGCTAGAGAGTGTGCAAATTTGCTTTCACATGAGTATGCCAGATATTTGAAAAACTCTCATGTAACAGTCGAAGTGTTAAATAAACGAGTAATCGTACTCGGGGAAGTGAAACAGCCCGGACAGGTAAATATCATCGAAGATACTACGAATATTCTTGAAGCCTTGGGAAAAAGCGGAGGCTTGACGGATTATGCGCAGAGAGACAAAGTTCTTATCATTCGCGGAACGCAAAGCAACCCTGTTATCAAAACATTAGATCTTACCAAAGTTAGCGCATTGACATCCGGGGGTATTAGACTTTATCCGAACGATGTCGTATATGTTATGCCAAATGAACTAAGAAGAAGAAATCTGGCGATTGCCGAAGCGGTTCCGGGTATAGATCTCGCTCAGAAAATTTTGGGAACACTCTATACCGGAAAATATTTGACAAATACCCGTATATTTAATGTAAACAGCCCTGAAGCCGCTGTTGCACCGATACAACCGTAAAGATAGGAAAGGGATAGTTATAATGGAAAACATACAAAAAAAGTTGTCTAAGCTAGACGATGCTGCGGATGTGAAAAAGGTTTTGGCAATTCTTGGTAAAAATAAAGCGTTGAGCCTTTTTATCGTTTCACTTTTCTTTGTGGGAGGATTATTCTACGCGTATCTTACTCCACCGACATACGAGACCTACTCGTCTATTGAAGTTAGTAACGATAATCTCGATTTGAGTCTTGATTCGGTTGTGCGTGGTGGAAATATAGACAATGAAGCGACGCTGATAGATACGGAAGTTGAAATATTAAAATCAAGATCTTTGATAGAAAAAGCTCTTGAAGATATCGGTTCGCAGATAAGATACTATACGGCGAACAATTATAAAGAAGTTGAACTGTATAAGAATTCGCCTATAGAAATTAGTGAGCTTAAAGTTAAAAATCCTCTAGTTTACGGTACTAAATTTTTAATTGAACCTATAAATTCGGAAAAATTCGAACTTTCAGTCGATCATGGCGGTATGCTAAGCTCGGTTAAAAAGTCGATTATGTCTTTATTCGGAAAAAGAGCGCCCGAAGTTGAGTATAAAGGTGTCCACTCGTTTGGCGAGAGAATAGATAATAACTACTTTTCATTGGTTGTTAATAAAAAAGAGAATCTTTCAGGCTATAGTTACGCTTTCGTGATTTATAACAAGGATAGACTCGTAGATCAAGTTTCGCAAAATCTTAATGTTTTCCCTATCTCCAAAAACGGTTCCATTATTAAAATGGTCTATCAAGACAGCGTAGCACAAAGAGCGAAAGATTTTCTTGACAATCTAGTAAATAAATATTTAGAACAAAGTATAAGAAAGAAAACTTCGAAAGCTTCTACCGCTTTGACGTTTGTTGACGAACAGTTGAAAGAGGTGAGTAAGAAACTGCAAGAATCCGCCGTAAGACTTGAGAACTTTAAAGAGGAGAACAATCTTGTAGATATAAAGACGGAGTCTCAAGTAACATTGACGAATTTGAGTCGAGTAAAAGCGCAGTTAGCGGCCGTTAAAGTCCAAGAAAGTGCTTTCAACGCTCTTTACGGCGAGTTTAAAACAGGTAATTACGGTGCCGTCTCGTCTCTTGCGAAAGATTATCCGGTTCTTGCATCTTTGTTAAATGATCTGCAACAGGCGAAATCGAGAAAGATCCAACTCCTTGCCAAGTTTACCCAAGAGCATCCCGATGTCCAAAAAGTCGATGAAGAGATAGACGATATCAGAATGGCTCTTGAGAGCGCGATAGAGAGTATCAGTGACTCTATCAGCGAGAAGAGAAGATCTCTTGAAGATAATCTATACAATAGCGAAACCACACTTTTGAAATTTCCTGAAAAAGAGAGAGAATTAGCCGCTCTACAGAGAAAATATAAAGTTAATGAGCAAACATACGAGTTTTTGCTTCAAAAACAAGCTGAGATGTCAATCAACAAAGCATCTACCGTTTCCGGAAATAGAGTTCTTGATCGTGCTATACTGCCTACAAAACCTGTAAAACCGAATGTACCGATTATATTACTTACATCTCTTTTGCTCGGATTTATAGTTTCTATGCTTGTTGCCTATATTAGAGAGATACTCGACGATAAAATTAAAACTAGAGAAGATATCGTTACTAATACGAGAATTCCGTTTTACGGAGTTGTACCGCAAGTACGATCGGCCGATAAGATGTTTACCATCGAGGATCAGCAGTCGGTTGCCAGTGAAGCGTTGCGACTTATTCGGACGAATCTTGAATTTATTCCCACAGATAACAAAAGTAAAGTAGTCGTTGTAAGCTCCACTGTTCCCGGAGAGGGTAAAACGACTATCGCAACGAACCTTGCCGCGGTATTCGGAATGAGCGATAAAAAGACTATCGTATTGTCTTTGGATATGAGAAGACCAATGCTACACAGAGTTTTCGGTCTTACGAACAAGATCGGAATGAGTACGGTGTTGTCTAAAAACAACTCTTTGAAAGAGGTTATTTGGGAGCATAAAAAGATCAAAAATCTGGATATTATCACATCCGGGCCCATACCTCCGAATCCTTCCGAGTTGATGCAGTCCGGTAAAGTCGATAACATAATAGACGAACTTAGAAAAGAGTACGACTATATCATTATCGATGCGCCTCCGATGGGTATGGTGACGGATGCGTTACTGTTGATGAAATTGGCCGATATCGCGTTGATCGTTTTCAGATCCGAATATTCCGAAAAAGAGTATTTGAAATCTTTGGAAGATATGGTACAATCGTATCAGATAAAGAATGTCGGTATTGTTTTAAATAGCGTTAAACCTAAAAACATGACACAAAGTTTTTTCAAATACAGCTATACATATAAATAAATATTTGATTTAGAAGAGGTTAAAAATGGGAGGTCAAGTGATAGATAATGCGGATATCGCTTTGACCTTTTTGCTTTCACTTTTTATGACATATATGATTACAAAGCTCTCCTCTCGTATAGGTATGCTTGATATTCCTAACGAAAGAAGTTCTCATATAAATCCGATTCCAAGAGGTGCCGGAGTAGCGATCTTTTTAGCTTTTATATCTGTACTGTTTTTTTTTAATTTTGACTTTATAAGGGAATATCCAGGTTTTATAGTTGGTGTTTTTATAGTCTTTTTAGTTGGCGTATATGATGATAACAGAGGTGTTAAGCCAAAGGCAAAGTTTATCTTTATCGCATTGGCAACACTTTCTATATTTATACTGGATGATTTAAGAATAGACACATTGGGTACTTGGTATGGTCATGAAATCCAACTTCCCTGGTTGATTTCTCTACTGGTAACAATGGTTGCGGTAATCGGTTTTACGAATGCATTGAATCTTATCGACGGGCTTGACGGGCTTTCAGGCAGTGTTTCGATAGTTATATTCTCAGCGTTTTATTATATCGGCTCCGCTCACCACGATCAATTTATTATGACGGTTTGTGCTTTGATGATCGCGTCCATAGTCGCCTTTTTATTCTTTAATTGGCATCCTGCAAAAATTTTTATGGGTGATAGCGGTTCGTTGGTGTTAGGGTTCGTTATTTCGGTAGTTGCGATAAAGTCGATTGAATATATCAGTATTACGGCGGTTTTGTTTTTAACGGCGATACCTATTATCGATACGTTGACGGTTATGATACGTAGATTACAAAGGGGCTTGTCGCCGTTCAATCCGGACAAGACTCATCTTCATCACAAAGTTCTAAGGTGGAAGGGTGGAGTCGATAATGCGGTCGTTATAATAGTTTTGATTCAGTTCGTTTTTTCATTTATGGGGCTTGCGCTAAGAAAGCAGCCTGACGAGATTATATTTTTTCTCTTTTTTATAATGCTCATTCTCTCGTTCACTTTTTTGGATGAGAGAGCCGTAGCTAGAAAACGAACCGTTATAACCAGAATTAGAAAAAAGGGAATAAAATTAATTAAAAAACATTTGAATAAATATATCATTACGACAATATTGTTGTTTCTGATTTTGTATGTAATCGTTCAAAAGGTTTCATAATTCTCGCTTTTACTAAACTTTTGTTATACTCTCTTAAATTAAGTAATTTGTTACAGGATATTTGATGGTTTACGAACATGAGATCCCGAATCTCACTAGGCTCTATTTTGGTAAAAGTGCGGTAAAAAAAAGAAAAATCGAGAGTACCGCTAGTAAGATTTTACATGAAAAAGGATATGAAGAGATAGTCACACCCCTTCTTACGTACCACCAGCATGGATCGTTGAGTGAAAAAGAGTTGATCAGGTTCTCGGATGCGCAAAATCATATAATCACTCTTCGAGCGGATAGTACCCTGGATGTCGTCAGAATTATCACAAAACGATTGGGACGAAGTGTGGAACAAAATAGATGGTTTTATATTCAGCCCGTTTTTAGATATCCCTCTTTCGAACAGTATCAAATAGGGGCGGAATCCATCGGAGAGAGAGATCTTTCCACCAGTATAAACGATAGTGCGAAAATTTTGAAGACGCTTTGCATATCTTCTCTTTTGCAGATTTCAAATATAAATATACCCAAGTTGATAGCAAAGAGATTGAATATCTCTTTAGATATCTTTAAAAGTGCGAATCTTGAAGAGATATTGAAGCTTGACGTTCCATGGCTTGGGAAGCTCTCTTATTTGCAAGATATCGAAGCGATAGATGAAGTGATTGAAGATGTGGATGATGAATTAAGAGAAGAGTTGTTGAAAATCAAACGGTTGGTAAAAAAGATTTCGTATGATAATGTCGTGATAGCACCACTATATTATGCGAAAATGGATTATTACGACAACCTTTTTTTCAGATATATAAAAGATAACGCGACACTCGGGATGGGCGGTAACTATACATACGAAGGTATCGATTCGACTGGTTTTGCGCTATATACGGACAATTTAATAGAGGAAATGAAAGTTATATGACAAAAGAGTTAAAAGCGGATTTGATAGTAGGTCTTCAATGGGGAGATGAAGGTAAAGGAAAAATTGTTGACCATATGGCGCAAACTCATGACGTAGTTTGCAGATTTGCGGGCGGACACAATGCCGGACATACTATTGTGGTCGATGGAAAAAAGTATGCTCTTCATCTCGTGCCTTCGGGAGTGTTAAATCCAAACGCCATCAATATAATAGGCAACGGCGTGGTTTTAAGTCCCGAAAATCTTATAGATAAAGAATTGAAACAATTCGACGATCTTAAAGGAAGACTTTTTATCAGTGATAAAGCACACCTCCTTTTGCCATATCATGCGATGATAGATCAGGGTAAAGAGAAACTTAGGAAAAAAGCGATCGGTACAACAGGCAAAGGAATTGGTCCGGCATATGCGGACAAAATACAGAGAAACGGTCATAGGGTCGGGGAGTTGCATCATCCTGAAAAATTAGCGCAGAAAATCTTGCACTATTTTGACGACAATGCTATCTTGTTCGAGGCTATGGAGATTGAAGTACCTTCAGAGAAAAAATTGTTGCAAGATCTTATTCGTTATAAAGAAGAGTTGCAACCGTATATAACTGATACGACGAAATTGGTATGGCAGTGCCTTGAAGAGGGTAAAAAAGTTTTGCTCGAAGGTGCGCAGGGTACTATGCTAGATATCGACCACGGAACCTATCCGTTTGTTACGAGTTCAAACACCGTAAGCGCGGGAGCTTGTACGGGTCTTGGACTCAATCCCAAAGATATCGGAAAAGTAACGGGAATAGCAAAAGCGTACTGTACGAGAGTGGGAAACGGTCCTTTTCCGACGGAGGAGTCCGGTTCGGTCGGTGATTTGATAGCCCAAAGAGGACATGAATACGGTACTACGACGGGAAGAAAAAGAAGATGCGGATGGTTTGATGCCGTAGCGGCAAAACATGCTTGCCGATTGAACGGATGCGATCAGATCGCTTTGATGAAACTCGATATTCTCGACGGCTTCAAAGAGATTAAAATATGTGTCGCTTATGAGTTCGAAGGTGAGATAATAGATTATGTTCCGTATGATCTTGAGAGTGTAAAACCCATATATGAGAGTTTTGAGGGATGGGATATGGTTGAAGGCATTAGAGAGTATAGAGAGCTACCGAATGCGGCAAAAGAGTATATAAAAATAATAGAAAAACTAACCAGCACCAAAGTCGGTATCATATCTACTAGTCCCGATCGAAAAGATACGATAATAGTTTAACCGTATGAAGACGAAATTTTCAGAGATTTTGAAGGTAAAGAAACAAAAAGTCTCCGAATTGGAGCAGCAGCTTGCCGCGAAAAGAGCACAAAAAGAGTTGCTCTTGGTACAGCTTGCGGAGGTTTTATCTAAAATCGAAGATTTTTCGTTTCCTAAAGAGGGTGATTTTTCCGGTTTTAAATCGGCACAATACGGTTTGGAGTATCTATCCAAAGAGAAAGAGCATAAAGAAAATATGATAAAATATTTCGATCAAGAGCTTGAAAACCTAAATATCTTATATAAAGAAGCGAATATAGAATATGAAAAGATAAAACACCTTCATGAACTAGAAGAGAAAATGATTTTACAAGAACTTTTAAAAAAAGAGAGTAAGGAGATGGACGAGATAGCGAATCAGCTTTTTCTTCTACGTCAGCAAGGAGAAGATCTTTGAATAAAACAGTTTTTGTTTTACTTTTAAGCGCATCGGGATTATTCGCCCAGAGCGTCGTTGATTGCAATAAGGTATTCGAAGAGAGAAAAGGCGAGATTTTGAGGCTTATGGATCGACTAGATGACGATCAGCAAGCGTTTGAGATCTATAAAGATGCGCAAAACGCTTTGCTTGAAAAGAGAGAGCGAAAGATTGACGAAAAACTACAAGAAGTCAACGCCACGCTTCAAAAGGTTGAAAAGACCAAACAAGAGATCGTCGATATCTACGATAAAAACAAAAAACTGCTTCAGGAGATAAAAAAGGCGAAGGATGACAAGATAACCGGCGCCTATCTTAAAATGAAAGATTCGAAAGCCGCATCGATTCTCGATGCGATGCCAAGAGCTAGAGCCGCTCGGATTTTGTTTAATCTCACTCCCAAAAAGATTTCGAAAATTATGGCGAAAATGGATCCTGATATCGCTTCCGAAGTTACCGCCCTTCTTACGAAAGGGCCGCCGTTTGATTCCAATCAAACCAAATAATTCACAATTTACTAAAAATTTGCTACACTAATTTTTTAACAAACCTCTTTATCGAGTATCGCATATTCGATTGAAGAGTAAATTTACTACAAGGTATCTCTCATGAAGATAAGATTACCACATGCTCCCTATATAGCCAGAAAAATCGCCATTGACCTTTTGAAATCAGGCTATGTAACGTTTACCGAAGGGGTGGATATTGTTGCCGATCGTGCTGAAGAGATATTGCTGGAAGATTTGAAAAAAGAGCTCTCTCTCGAAGAGAGAGTGAACGAAATTCTTGAAGAGAATGAAGATGAGATGGAATTTATGCGTGTTGACAGACGAAATATGTTTTGGCTTGTCAAAAAAAAGATGGCGAAAGAGTATGACGTTATACTCTCCTATGAAGATAGATTCAACAATGTCGCACATCAGATATTAGATCGTCTCTACGATGATGACCTTATCAATTACAGTGTTAGTGAAAATATCGTTAAGAATGTCATCTATACTTCGATTGAAAATTATATAAAAAGTTTCGAAGAGATAGAGGATGTCGTAATGGAAAAGATAGAAAAGATGCAGCGTAAGCTTATTCCCGGAACGGAGGATTATAATGCCGTGTTTGAACGGTTATATCGAGAAGAGTTACGACGAAAAGGGATGTTATGACGCGAAAGAAAAAGATATGGCTTTATCTTGAAGACGGCACATTTTTAAGCGCTAGCAGTTTCGGATATGAGGGGACTAAAACGGGTGAAATAGTTTTTAACACTTCAATGAGCGGCTATCAGGAGATCATGAGTGATCCAAGCTATGCCGGACAATTTGTCGTTTTTACGATGCCTGAGATCGGAAATGTCGGTTGTAACGAAAACGATATGGAGAGTGAGACCGTATTTAGTAGCGGTGCGATCGTAAGAAATTATCAGCCTCGTTTTTCGAATTTCAGGGGAGAAAAATCTTTCGGAAATTTTTTAAAAGATCACAAATCTTTGGGGATTTGCGATGTCGATACCAGATTTTTAACCAAACTCATACGAGATTCCGGTCCTCAGATGATGATAGCTTCAACCGAGATATCCGATAAAAAAGAGTTGAAAAAAAGGCTTGAAGCGTCACCTTCGATCGAGGAGGTAAATTACATAAAAGAGGTTAGCACGAAAGAGATTTATATCCATTCTCAAGGGAGTTGGGATGCTACGAATCAAGAGTTTAAAAAACCTATCTCGTTTGGTAAAAAGATAGTCGTTATAGATTTCGGTGTGAAAAAAAATATATTGAACGAACTTTGTCAAAGCGGATTGAGTGTTGAAGTGATTCCTTATGATTTCGATGCCGATATCCTTATAAAGAGATTTCTCCGAAACGAGATTTCGGGCGTGTTTCTCTCTAACGGTCCGGGAGATCCTTTGATTCTTGAAGATGAAGCCAAAAAGATAAAAAAGCTCATAGAAGCTAAAATCCCGATGTTCGGGATATGTCTTGGTCATCAACTTCTTTCAATCGCCCATGGTCATAAAACCTATAAATTGAAATTCGGACAGCATGGAGGAAACCATCCTGTTGCGAACAAAAAAACGAAAAAGGTTGAAATTACGGCGCAAAATCATAACTACAACGTACCGGAAACGATTTGTGATATAGCTTCCGTTACTCATGTAAATCTTTTCGATCGAACTATTGAAGGGGTAAAATATAACGATGAACCGATTTTCTCGGTACAGCATCATCCTGAAGCGAGTCCGGGACCTCATGACAGCAAATATATCTTCTCTCAGTTTGCAGCTTCTTTGAAGTAGTGTTGCGACCTTGCCAATAAGGTCGTGCCCATCATAGACAAGAGTACGTACCCTATGAAAAAGTAAAGTCCGGTTTGTAGCTGTATAACAGTATAGATATCCTGCTTTGTCGAGAAGAAGACAACCAAGATGGCAACTATAAAAACATCCGCCATAGACCATTTGCCGATTTTTTCTATATAGGTTAGTAGATTCTCAGCTAAGTTCGTCTCTTTAAAGAAACCGTAAAGTAGTAATATAAGAGATTTTAGTATAGGTATTATCATGCTAAAACTCAGAACCAATATACCGACAATATAGTTGGAATCGGAAAATAGCTTTTCAATGACGAAAATTATACTTTTACTCTCGAAAGAGAGTGTAACATTACCTAAAATAGGTAGATTTTTATAAACGCTCATGATCAAAAGCGGAGAAAAAAGTGCGACAAAAAGTGATATCAATGCCGTAAGAGCCGTTAACATGAGCAAAAACTCACTATCTAAAAAATAAAACAATATAACAAAGAGCAAATAAACGCTAAAGAAGAGATATAGATATATATTGGCGTATTTATGAAATTTTTTAGCCTGTCGTTCCAGCAGATCGTAATTTTTTTTATTTTTCGAATGTTTATCGTAGATACCAAGAGATAGCTCTTCAAATAATTTATCGAGCTTTTTTCGGACTTTCTTTTGAGCACTATTTTTTTGAGATAAGCTTTTTGTCACTAAAATAAAGTTATTTGAATTTTCATAAGCTTTGAAACCTATATAGATCAATAATACGCTAACAAGAACAAGAAGTGTAGATTTTAAAACGGTGATCAAAACGATCCTTAAAAAATGACTACGCAGCCGTAAAACGGCGACTGCGTAGAGATGAAAAAAAGATTATCTTTTTGAAAATTGAGGACTTCTTCTGGCCTTTTTCTTCCCGTATTTTTTTCTTTCGACAACTCTGGAGTCTCTTGTTAGAAGACCTTGAGGTTTAAGTATCGATCTGAATTCACCGTCAAAAGCGACTAGCGCTTTGGAGATACCATGGCGGACCGCATCGGCTTGTGCGGATACTCCGCCTCCGTTGGTAGATGCTATGATATCGACGGATTGTTCTTGTCTTGTGAGGTTTAGCGGTTGCATAACTCTCTTTTTAAGAAGATCAAGACCTCCGAGCCACTCATCGAGACTTTGACCGTTGATCGCCATTTTGCCGGATCCGGGTTGAAGCCATACTTTGGCGATTGCTGTTTTTCTCTTTCCTGTTGCGTAAATTTTTGACATTATTTATTACCTTCCGATTTACTTACTTGTGCTGTGTGGGGATGTTCGTTACCCGCATATACTTTTAGTTTCTTAAGCATCTCTTTACCGAGGTTGGTTTTCGGCAGCATTCCTCTAGTGCCCAGCTTAAAAAGTTTTGCCGGATTGTTTTGTAAAAGTTCTCCGAATTTATCGCTTTTTACGCCGCCGAAATATCCGGTATGCCTGTGATACATCTTCGAATCCATTTTCGTTCCGCTTACCTCCACTTTGTCGGCATTTATGACTACTACATAGTCACCGCAGTCAACATTGGGAGTATAGTACGGTTTATGTTTTCCACGAAGCAGAGTAGCTATTTCAGTTAAAAGACGACCGAATTTTTTGCCGCTGGCATCTATGACGACCCAGTCTCTTTGTACCTCATCGGCCTTTATCATTTTTGTTGTTTTCACAATCTTACCTTTTATTGTTTTTGTAATGAAACGGGAGTTTAGTATATTAATGCTTATAAAGTACTTAAATTAAGTAAAGTGTAAGCTAATCGGATGGTATGAGCATCTCTTCTTCGACCATTGCGTCAACAATCTTCTTGAAAACCACAACCGCGTTTTGTGAAGCGAAATATTTTTTAAGTTTCGGATCGGGTTCTATGACCGTAACTCCTATCGTGTAGCGGTTTTGTTCATCGTTCGCAAATCCGAAAAAGGAACTGTTATAGATCTCTTCATAAACGCCTTTAACCGCGATTTGTGCCGTACCCGTTTTCCCGCCGATATCCAATCCCGGGGTGTATGCGCCTTTTCCTGTACCTTCGTTGACGGTTTTTACAAGAATTTTGTGCATAGTTTCGGCTACCTCTTTGTCTATTACGGCGGTGGCTCTTTTTCTGTAAATCCTTCTTATGGTTCTTGTGTGAGGATTGAAATATTCTCCGATCGTGGGTCTTAAAATTTTTCCGTCGTTATTAAAAGCGTTGAAAGCTTTGAGTAATTGAAAAAAGTTCACTTTCATTCCGTATCCGTAAGAGGCCGTCGCTTTGAATATACTGTTTTTAAATTGATGAATATTCGGTATGGAACCGCTTAACTCATAGCTTAAATCGATACCGCTTTTTCGCGAGAAACCGAATTTCCTCAATCCTTTGAAAAAAGTGATCGTATCAAGAAGAGTGGAAAGTTTGGCCATACCTACGTTACTAGAGTGGACGATGATATTTTCCGCACTTAAATAGTCGTATTTATGCTCATCGGTAATGATCTTGTTTCCAAGACGATAGCGACCGTTTTCGACATTTATGATATCAAGCGGTCTTATTGCATTTTCTTGAAGAAGTAGGGCGAATGTAATCGCTTTCATTACCGATCCCGGTTCAAATATGTATCTTACGGCCGAAATGCTGGTATTTGGTACATCCGCAACCGTTATTTTATTCGGATCGTAACGTCTCGAGCTGGCTAAAGCGACTATGTTGGCGCTGGAGCTATCCATAACGCAGGCTATTATTTCTTTGGCTTTGAAGACTTTTATCTGCTCATCGAGAATTTTTTCGACTCTTTTTTGAAGTTTGAGATATATGCTTGTTATAATATCGTAACCGTCTATTCTGTTTTTCGCTTCCGAATTTTGATCGAGAATGATATTTCCCCTTACATCTCTTCTGCCTTCGATATAGGTGCTTTGTATCCCTTCGAGTTGCTCGTCGTAATATTTCTCAAGCCCGTATTTGCCTCGAATGCTCTGATAGTTTCCTTTATGCTCTTTTTGCATAAAGCCTATATACGGCGAAAGGGTATCTTTAAGCGGATAGATGCGGTACTCTCCCGTTTCGAAAATACTGAGTCCATGATTTATACTTCTACCGCTTTTTTCATCGGTATATTTACGAAATACTCCGTATCTTGCGAGATTGTAACGAAGTTGACTAAGATAGCGGGCGGATTTCGAATCGAGTGTGGTGGAGATATTTACGAAACCGAAATTAGATTGGAGTTTTTCTCTTATATAAAAAGGATCGAGTTTGCTGAAAATTGAGAAAAGTTTTACAAATAGATCCAATTTGTCCGGATCAATACATCTGGTATCGACTTGAGCGGTATAGAGTTTTTTACTTGTCGCGATTGTATAATGGTTTTTGCTGAGGATATCTCCCCTTATGGCTTTGTCTCTTTCGGATGTTTTTAGTTTCGGAAGATCGGAACTTTTTGAAAAGATATTGAAAATCGTACCGATCAAGACTAGAAAAAGCAGCGATTGAATAAAAAATATAATCGCTATCTTGATTTTTTTATTATCATTTTGATTCATTCATCAATTATAATGAACGAATCATTAATTAATGCAAAAGGTATTTTACCTTCGTTTAATTATATTTGAGTTCTCAATATCTCTTTATAGGCGCTGAGTGCCTTATTCCTTACCTCCAACATCATCTTCATGCTGATTTCCGCTTTATCTATCGCTATCGCGGCTTGATGAAGATCTTTTACCTCTCCCGTGGCGATATCTTTTAACGCTTTATCGCCTTTTATCTGCATATTGTTCACATCGTTTAACGAGGCTTTTAAAACCGTTAAAAAATCGTTTCCCTCACTTTTTGCGGCGGTAGTCTCCTTGACACTTGCAAGAGAGACGGGTGAAATACTTTGTAATGCCTGTGCCATTTACTATCCTTTCAACAGATCGATGGAACTTTGCGCCATCGTTTTCGTACTTTGGTATGCCGCGACATTTGCTTGGTACGCTCTGGTCGCTTCTATTAGATCGGCCATTTCGATAACGGGATTAACGTTTGGGAGCGAAACGTATCCGTTTTCGTCCGCATCGGGATTGGCCGGATCGAACTTCAGACGAAAAGGCGAATCGTCGCGAATCACTTTATCGACGACGACACCCATCACCGGCGGTTTTGCAAACTCTTGTGCCGCCGGATCGTCTATCGTATTTTCATCTTTTAAAAAAGAGCTTTTATTCGATAGTTCTTGGGATAAAAGTTGTGAAAAATCAACCGCTTTAAAGACCGCTTCTCTTCTTCTGTACGGACCTCCTTCATCCGTCCTGGTCGTATTCGCGTTAGCGATGTTGGAACTTATTAAATTTATGCGAAATCTTTGTGCCGACAACCCGTAACCGCTTATGTCGAAACCGCTTAAAAACGACATTTGTCATACTCCTTTATTGTATTTTACCAGATGCGTCTAAAACGCTTTTAAAGATCATTCCCTGTTTTTTTATGGCACTTGTAAGTGCGTCGAACATAATTGCGTTTTTACTCATTTGCGTACTTTCTATATCGATATCTACATTATTGGCGTCGTTTCTTGTTGGATGGGCGCCTCTGAAAAAGATTCGGGCTCTTGGAGAATCGTTTTCATCTATAAAATCCAGATGAGCGGGATCGCTTTTTGCCAACAGTAATCTTTTTTTCGACGTATCGTAAAGTGCGTTCGCCTCACTCTTTAGCACATCCTCGAAACTGATATCTCTTGATCTGTAATAGGGAGTATCCACATTCGCGATATTCCCGGATATGATTTTTTGTCTATAAGCCCTAAAATCGAGCGCTTCTATCGCCAAGGGCATCGATTTTGTTATACTCAAACCCATTAAAACTCCTCAGATAAAAACAAGCAAATTCCATACCTAATCTAAATATTTTATTTTATATCTAATAATTCAAATTAATTGAATAATAATAACATAAATATCACATTAATCAAAGTTTGTGTAGAATCAAAAAAATTATAGCTTCAAGGATAAGGTGATTGTCAACGGATAAGACTATTTTTTTTATTAGTGTCGCATTGATCACCATAGGTATAATTTTCTCTCTATCTTTGAGTGCTTATGTCAGTTTACAAGTTTATGCTGACGAGTTTCATTTTTTCATCAGACAGCTTGGAAGCGGACTTTTTTGTATATTTTTGATTTGGTTTATTTCGAAGCTCGATCCCGATCGTTATTTTCTGCCTCTTGGCTTCGCTCTATTTTTTATATTTTTGTTTTTGATGTCCGTGATGCCTTTTTTATCAAGTTCTCTAGTTACCGAGATAGGGGGAGCAAAACGCTGGATAAAGCTAGGTTCTTTATCTCTTGCTCCGGTTGAATTTTTTAAAGTGGGTTTTATAGTGTTTCTTGCTTGGAGTTTTTCGAGAAAACTTGATCATTCGGATAAAAGTTTAAAAGAGGAGTTCGCGGTTTTTTGGCCCTATTTTTTGGTTTTTGGAGTTGTCACCTATCTCATCGCTATTATGCAAAACGATATCGGACAGGTGATCGTGTTAGCCGTTATTTTATTGGTAATGGGTTCTATGGCGGGAACTAGCACGAGATTTTTCTCAATCGCGATGGTAGCGATTTTAGTTGTCGTTGTATTGGCGGTTGCGGGATCCGAACATAGGATTCTTAGGGTAAAATCATGGTGGAACAGTATTCAAGGTACGATTTTATCTCTCTTGCCCGATGATATAGCCTCTAAGTTCAGAGTTAGCGATGCATATGAACCTTATCAGGTGTCAAATGCTTATAATGCCATTCAAAACGGAGGATTATTTGGAACCGGCCTGGGTAACGGAACGATAAAACTCGGGTTTTTATCGGAAGTTCATACCGACTTTATATTGGCCGGGATCGCCGAAGAGGTCGGTGTGATCGGTCTTATAGTCGTAATTTCTCTTTTTTACGTGTTGATGTTTCGAATGCTTAAAATTTCCAACAGAAGCGAAAACAGAGTCTATTCATTGTTTGCGCTTGGCGTAGCACTTCTTTTTGGAACTACGTTTTTTATAAATAGTTTCGGAGTGACGGGAATCACTCCCGTAAAAGGGTTGGCTGTTCCTCTGCTAAGTTACGGAGGCAGTTCTTTGGTGGCTCACTCCATAGCCATCGGAATGATTTTGATGATCAGCAAAAAGGTGAAGTATTGAAAAATATCGCTATAACCGGCGGCGGGACGGGAGGACACTTAAGTATAGTTCGAGCAGTAAAAGAGGAACTTAATTTAAGAGGAATGAAACCTCTGTTTTTTGGTTGTGATTTCGGACAGGATCGGGAATGGTTCGAGGATGACGAGGGATTTTGTCAAAAATATTTTTTTGACATTACAAGCGTGGTGGATAAAAATTTCAAAGGTAAATTAACCAGTATGTCGAAAATTCTAAAATCATCCGTAACCGTTCGTAAAATTTTTAAAGAGTATGATATAGAAGCCGTACTTTCGGTAGGAGGTTATGCCGCCGCTCCGGCAAGCATAGCCGCCATATTCACCGGAAAAGAGTTTTATATTCATGAACAAAACGCAGTGATGGGTAGATTGAACGCTATATTTGCAAAAAGAGCCAAAACGGTATTTTCTCCCTATCTTGAAAGTTCACCCGTAAAAGATTATCCCGTAAGCGACTCTTTTTTTCAAAGCGCGAGACTTAGAAGCGAGCTAAAAACCATTATTTTTTTAGGTGGTAGTCAGGGTGCAACCGCAATCAACGATTTTGCAAAATGCGTGGCTAAAGGTCTGGATCAAAAAGGTATAAAAATTATCCATCAAAGTGGCAAGCGTGATTTTGAAGCTCTAAAAAAGTTTTATAAGCAGGAGGGAATCGATGCGGATCTTTTCGATTTTCATAAAAACCTTCATAAAAAAATATCGGAGGCGGATTTTGCTATTTGTCGTGCCGGAGCCGGTACGTTGTGGGAGCTTGTTGCCAATCAACTTCCCGCTATGTATATACCTTATCCCTATGCTTCGAACGATCATCAGTTTTACAATGCCAAATATCTTTTGGATAAAAGAGTTTCGTTTCTTGTTCGTCAAAACGAGTTGAGTAGCAATAAACTATCAATGATATTCGGTAGTGACTTAGCTGATATGAGTGAAGGCCTAAAAGGCATCATATCTCCCGAGGGAGCGGCGAAAATAGTCGATTTTATGAATACTTGAGAGCTTTTATCCGTTAGGCGTATATCAGATATTTTAAGATAAAATATCTCAGTAAAGGATATGTTGAAATGGATATTAGAAAAGAATTTTTAGACTATTTTGAGAGTAAGGGTCACAAGATAGTACAAAGCGGTCCGCTTGTACCCGAAGATGCTTCGCTACTTTTTACAAATGCCGGAATGGTTCCTTTTAAAAGCGTTTTTACAGGCGAGGTTCCGCCGCCGTCTCCTCCAAGATATGCCAGCTCGCAGACTTGTATTCGTGCAGGGGGAAAACATAACGATCTTGAAAATGTAGGATATACCAACAGGCATCATACCTTTTTCGAAATGCTCGGTAACTTCTCTTTCGGCGACTATTTCAAAGAAGAGGCCATCGCTTATGCTTGGGAGTTTGTAACCGAAGTTCTCGCTCTTTCGAAAGAGCGACTTTGGGTAAGCGTTCATGAGAGTGACGACGAGGCTGAAGAGATCTGGAAAAAATATATCTCAAGTGATCGTATAATGCGTTTTGGCGATAAAGATAATTTTTGGCAAATGGGGGATACCGGACCTTGCGGGCCTTGCTCGGAGATATTTTACGATCAAGGCGAAGAGCGTTTTAATTCACCAGAAGATAGGATGGGTGGAGAAGGAGATAGATTTTTAGAGATTTGGAATCTTGTTTTTATGCAATACGAAAGAGACAAGGAAGGAAATCTCACGCCTCTTCCCAAACCCTCCATCGATACGGGAATGGGACTTGAGAGAGTCACAGCCATCAAAGAGGGAAAATTTAGTAATTATGATACAACTCTTTTTATGCCTCTTATAGAAAAAGTTGCCGAGATTTGTTCAAAAGAGTATATTTATGAAAATGGAGCCAGCTATAGAGTTATAGCCGATCATATTCGCTCAGTTACTTTTTTGCTTGCGCAGGGGGTGAATTTCGATAAAGAGGGACGAGGATATGTTCTTCGAAGAATACTGCGACGAGCCGTAAGGCATGGTTATCTTCTTGGAATCAAAGAGCCTTTTATGTATAAACTTGTCGATACGCTAAATGAGATAATGTCGTCTCAATATCCTTATCTCGCGCAAAAGGCTTCGGGTATAAAGGAGCGGATCAGATATGAAGAGGAGAGGTTTTTTAAAACGATATCTTCAGGACTCGAGCTTTTTGAAAAGGAAGTTGAAAAGTCTTCCGATATTTTCAGCGGTGCCGTCGCATTTAAACTCTACGATACTTACGGTTTCCCACTTGATTTGACCGAGGATATGTTAAGAGATAAAAATATGAAAGTCGATATTAAAACTTTCGAAACGCTTATGAGCGAACAGAAACAAAGAGCTAAAGCGGCATGGAAAGGCAGTGGAGATGCAGTGGTGGAGGGCGACTTCAAAGAGATACTTCAAAAATATGGAGAAAACGAGTTTATCGGTTATGAAGCGTTAGAGTCGAAATCGACCGTATTGGCGGTTTTGAATAAGAGTTTTAAAAGCGTCGAGAGTCTAAAAAAGGGTGAAGAGGGGTGGATCTTTTTGGATAAGACTCCCTTTTACGCGCAAAGCGGCGGACAGTGTGCGGATATAGGTATCGCAAAAGGCGTGGGTGAAATTTTGGATACCCAAAAGTTTTTTGGTCTGAATCTCTCTAAGATAAAAGCCGAAAAGGATGTGAAGGTTTCGGATGAATTGTATGTAAAGGTCGATGACGGCCGGTTTGAGATAGCAAAACACCATACGGCAACGCATCTTCTTCACTCCGCATTGAAAAAGATTTTAGGCTCTCATGTTTCACAGGCCGGAAGCCTTGTCGAAAAAAATCGTTTAAGATTTGATTTTTCACATCCTAAGGCTCTTGATAGAAGAGAGATTGAAGATATTGAAAATTTTGTAAATGAAGTGATCTTAAAAGGTATCGACGTAAATACGGAGATTATGGCGATAGAGGAAGCTAAAAACAGAGGTGCGACGGCACTTTTTGGAGAGAAATACGGCGATAAAGTTCGAGTCGTGTCGCTGGATGAAGTGAGTATGGAACTTTGCGGCGGAACTCATGTGAAAAATAGCGCTAATATCGGAGCTTTTTTTATAACCAAAGAGAGCGGTGTGAGTGCCGGAGTGAGGCGGATAGAAGCGGTTGTCGGAAAAAGCGCTTTAAATCATGTAAAATCTATGAGAACACTTTTGTCGGAAGTGGTGATTGAAGTTAAAAATAAAGATCCGCTTCTGGGCATAAAACGTCTTAAAGATGAAGTGGCTTTACTAAAGCATGAGATAAAATCTTTATCAAACAGCAGTAAAAAAACACTCTCGTCACAAGAGGTAGCCGGCGTTGAATTGATCGTAGATATTATCGAAGCGGGCGATATAAAAGAGATGATAGATCAAATCAAAAATCAAAAATCTTCGGTTGCCGTGATGCTTTTTCAAAAAAAAGGTCAAAAAGTACTTTTGGCGGCGGGTGTGAAAAACGCGCCGATCAAAGCCGGTTTGTGGATAAAGAAGATAGCTCCTATTCTCGGGGGCGGGGGCGGTGGTCGTGATGATTTTGCGCAAGCTGGAGGTAAAGACGTTTCAAAACTGGACGAAGCGGTGAAGGCTTCACTCGAATTTGCCAAATACGAACTTGGTGGTTGATGTTGGGTGAATTTTATATAGATTTTTTACCTTTGATTTTTGCTATTCATATTTTTTGTGCGGTTATTTGGGTAGGGGGCATGATGTTTTTTACGCTCAGCGTCTATCCTTCCGTTCTTCAGATCCCTAACGAAAAGATGTTCGTTAGAACATCCATTAGAACTTTGATTCGTTTTTTTAGATTTTTAATGCCCGTTTCGCTGCTGCTTGGAGTGAGTGGATTTTTAATGGCCGAAGGGAAAGATTTCGCACATCAAGATCCGGTTATGTCCGTTATCGTCACATCTAAAGAGTTTATATGGTTATTTATGTTCGGACTATATCTCTTTTCGTTTTATAAGATAAAAGAGGCAAAACAGAGATGTTTGGCAAGTGACAGCGAGCAGGCAAGAGACAATATAAAACTGATTTCGTACTACCTTTTCACAATGGGGTCGCTTCTTGGATTGTGTGCCATATATTTCGGTTTTATGTTAAGGGGTGTTTGATAATGCAAGCGCTTGGCGAACATATTTTGGCGGAGTTTTATGAGTGTGATATTAAGGCTATTAACGATGTAAGAGTGGTCGAGGAGTCGCTATTGGAAGCGGCGGCAATTGCGAAAGCGACGGTTATCGGGAGCTCTTTTCATCTTTTTGAACCGTATGGTGTCAGCGGAGTGGTGGTTGTAAGCGAAAGCCATTTCGCCATTCATTCGTGGCCGGAGTACGCTTATGCCGCGGTTGATATCTTTACTTGCGGAGAGGGTGTGGAACCGATGAACGCATTTTCTTATCTCAAAAGAAGATTTGCAACGAAAAATGCCACATATCGGATCGTGCATAGAGGGCAGTTGAATATACCTACCCTGATACAGAGGAGATTATGATGATAGTTTTAGCTTCAAACTCAAGTACGAGAGCTTCGCTGCTTGAGAATTACGGAGTGGTTTTTTTACAAAGAGGATGCGAATTTAACGAAGAGAGTATAAAAACGAACGATCCGGTGCAATTTGTATATCAAGCCGCGCTTGGAAAATATGAGGCTTGTGAAAGAGAGCTTGGAAACAATCTGCCGATTTTAGCGGCAGATACGGTAGTGAGTGCGAAAGGAAAAATCTTGAGAAAAGCCTCCTGTAAAGATGAAGCTAGAAAAATACTCTTAAACCAAAGCGGAGAAAAAGTTTCTATCATAACTTGTATGAAGTATGTCTCTTCGAAATTGACGCTCTTGGATATTTCGGCGACGGATTATTATTTTAAAGAGTTCGATAGAGACGATCTTGAAAAATATCTCGATAGCGGTGATTGGAAAGGTAAAGCGGGAGCTTGTATGGTCGAGGGTTTTTGTCGCCCTTATATCGAAAAAGTGTATGGACATGAAAGTACGGCTATGGGGCTTTGCGTTGAAAAACTTTTGCCGTATTTAGGCTAAACGGGTATGTATGAACAAGAGCTTTTAGCGCTTAAGAGATCGAACAGATTCCGTCAAAGAGAGTGTTATGATGAAAATCTCATAGATTTGGCTTCGAACGATTATCTCGGATTTGCGGAGGATCGTTCGTTATTTGAACAGGCGGTAAGAGAGGTTGAAAAATATCGCTATCATGCTCCGAGGGCTTCGCAGCTTGTAAACGGATATCACCCTTTGCATAAAGAGTTTGAGAAGTATCTATGCAAGATAAACGATTTTGAGGCCGGAATTGTCGTTGGAAGCGGTTTTTTGGCAAATTTATCACTTATAGAAGCACTCGTTCGCAAAAAAGATATTTTGATTTTAGACGAGCACTATCATGCAAGCGGTGTAATGGCTTCGAAGCTTGTGGATGCGAAGGTTTTTTATTTTAAGCACAACGATGCCGACGATCTTCGACGGATACTAAAAAATCGGAATTATCAACGAGCTATCGTGGCGGTTGAGGGAATCTACTCGATGCACGGGGATCTTTTAAATAGAGATATCTTCGATGTTGTGCAACAGGAAAATACCATTTTGATCGTCGATGAGGCACATAGCAGCGGAGTAATCGGAGAGACTCTTCTTGGAGTGTTCGAATATTATGAAATAGAGCCGAAAAATAATCATATAAAGATGGGAACTCTTGGTAAAGCTATGGGCAGTTACGGTGCTTATATATTGGCGAATAAAGAGATAATTTCATTTTTGCAAAATAGAGCAAAAGCGATTATTTACGCTACCGCTCCTTCGGTTTTCGATATCGCTCTTTCGTTTGAAGGGGTGAAAAAAAGTCAAAAAGAGTCAAGATTTCTTTTAGAGTCCCTAGAAAGTAGAAAAAAAATAGCCGCTGATATTTTCGGTATAGATCTTGACTCCGCGATATTAAAGCTTGAGTTAAAAAGTTCTAAAAAAGTTATGGAGATAAAATCGTTTGCCTTAAATGAAGGATATCTGATAGGCGCTATTAGACCTCCGACAGTTTTATCTCCGATGCTACGGATCATACTTAGAAATTCCGTTTCACATGACGATATTAAATACATTCTCGTAAAGCTCAAGGAAAATTATGTTTTTAGTTGAGAAACTGGTTATAAAAAACAAGGATATAAAACTTGTAGATATATCGTTTGAGATTCAAGAGTCCTTTGCGCTTGTAGGACAAAGCGGAAGCGGAAAAAGTCTTAGTTTAAAAGCGATTCTAGGAATGCTTCCAAAAAATCTTGATATAGATATCTCTATAAAATCCGATTTTGAATTAAAAAGAGGGCTAAGTTTATCGATCGTACCTCAAAATCCTTTTACGGCACTTTCTCCCTTAACGAAGATAAAAGATCAATTTTTAATAGATATAAAAAAAGCTGAGAAATTTATGAAATATGTTGAACTTGATAAAAATCTTCTTTTTCGCTATCCTTCGGAGTTGAGCGGAGGACAGCTTCAGAGAGTTATAATAGCTATGGCGCTTTGTACGAAGCCCAAACTGTTGATGCTGGATGAGCCTACGACCGCGCTTGATACAAGAACAAAAGAGAGTATATTGAATCTTATAAAAAGATTGCAAAAATTGATGGGCTATAAAATACTGTTTGTCACTCACGATGTTGACGCTACAAGGTCGCTTTGCGAGGAGATAGCCATACTCAAAAACGGTACTATCGTCGAGAGGGGATTAGTTTATGAAGTACTTGAAAACCCTGTTAGCGAATATGCGAAAAAACTAATAGCTTCAAATTTTAAATATAGAGGAAAAAGAAGTTGAAATTTTTAAAATATCTGTTCGGATTTTTGGCAACGCTTATCCTGTTGGCCGTTATAGCGGGACTTTTCGCATTTATGCACTTTTCCAAAGAGGTTAAACTGGATGCGGATAAATTGATAAATTACCATCCCGATATGACAACGAGAATTTATGACAGAAACGGTGAACTGATAGCGAATATTTTTAAAGATAAGCATAGATTGTACGCCCCGTTTGAAGAGTTGCCGCCTAGACTTATAGAAGCGCTTGTGGCGATCGAAGATACCGTGTTCTTCGAGCATGAGGGGGTAAATTACGAAGCGATATTAAGAGCGCTTTTAAAAGATATAAAAGCTAGAAAATTAAAAGAGGGTGCAAGCACCTTGACGCAACAGCTTGTCAAGAATACTCTTTTGACATCCGAAAAGAAACTTAAAAGAAAGATAAATGAAGCCATTTTGGCGTTGAAACTTGAAAATAAATTGACGAAAGAGGAGATTTTAGAGAGATATTTGAACGAGATCTACTTCGGGCATAGATATTACGGTGTTAAAACCGCAGCTCTTGGATATTTTAGAAAACCTCTTCATGATTTAAATTTAAAAGAGATCGCTATCTTGGTAGGACTTCCCAAAGCTCCTAGCACTTATGATCCTACTCGTCACTATGACATCTCTATGAGCAGGGCAAATACGGTTCTAGCACGAATGAGAGAGCTTGGTTGGATAACTCAAAGCGAGCTTCAAAAATATCAAGCATTGCGACCGACCGTATATAACGACTCTCTGACGCAAAACAAACTTCCCTATGTCGTTGATCAAGTATTAAAAGATCTTCAAAAAGAGTATCCTGACATAAAAACCGGCGGTTATAAAGTTTATACGACTATCGATTCCACGTTGCAGCAAGTTGCAAAAAGCGCCTTAATTTACGGATACGGTAAGATTCTCGAAAGAGCCGAAAATATTGATAGCGTCGATTATAGCGATTTAAACGGTGCGATTGTGGTACTTGATAGTCATAGCGGTGAGATAATGGCGCTTGTGGGTGGAATAGATTATCAAAAAAGCTCATACAACAGAGCGGTTCAAAGTAAGCGTCAGCCGGGATCGTCGTTTAAACCTTTTATATATCAAATCGCGCTAGATAGCGGATACTCCCTTAGGAGTAAGTTGACGGATATCTCCAGAACTTTTAAATATCAGGATAAAGATGAAGAAAAAGAGTGGCAGCCTAAAAATTATGAGAAAAATTTCGAAGGGCTTATTACTCTTCATGATGCTTTAGTCCATTCAAGAAATCTGGCAACGATTAATCTTGTAAATACACTCGGACTCAACACAGTGCATAAATATATAACAAAAATGGGATTTAAAAATGTTCCGAACGATCTTTCGATCTCTTTAGGAACCTTTGGAATCTCTCCTCTTGAAATGAGCTCACAATTTACCATCTTCTCAAACGGAGGCAAGAAATTGACACCGATTCTTATAAAGAGTGTCGTGGATTCAAAAGGTGAAGAGAAAATTTACGAAGCGAAAGAGCAGCAAATTACCTCCGAAGATCAAGCTTTTTTAATGACTGCTATATTGCAAGATGTGGTTAAAAAAGGAACCGGTAGGCGTGCTAGAGTAAACGGTATAGCTCTTGCAGGAAAAACAGGTACTACAAATGATTATAAAGATGCTTGGTTTTGCGGATACTCTCCCTCTCTTGAAGTAGTAGTGTGGTATGGAAAGGACGATAACAAGCCGATGTATAAAGAGACGGGAGGAAAAGCTGCGGCTCCGGCTTTTTCGTACTTTTTTAAAGAGTATCTCTCTTTGCATCCTGAAACGAAAGTTAAATTTGATGTTCCAAAGGGCGTAAGAGTCGTGAAAGGAAAAAATTCGACGGATTATTTTACGAAAATCTCAAAACCTCCCAAAGAGACTCAAACATCTCCTCAAGAGGGAAGCGGCGAGCTATTGTTTTGATTTAATATCCTATCGTCAAAAGAGGAGTGAAGTATTTTGTCGTATCGAAGTTATAGACGAATCCGACTTTAGCGTAACCGTATTTTTTATCATATTTATTTTTCGTATATTTGTTGTATAGATAGGGTATGACGCCGTTAAATTGGTTTATCATCAGTTTACCGCCGAGGTAAATAAGCAGTTCTTTATTTACGATATACGAAAGAGCACTCTTTATTATGTGGTTGTCTTCGGTTTTTTCGATTTCATTGTCTCGTCCCCAGATAGTCAGATATTCGTAATTAGCATCGAAAATAAAGTTGCTAAATTCCACAGTGTAGTTAAAACCGAAAAATGCGCTTTTTTCGCTTCTGTCCAAGACAACATCACTGTAGCCGGCATTTTTCAGAATATCTTGAAGAGTGGATGCGTTTTTTTTCGGTTGAATCGAAACCGTGGTATTGATGGAAGTATATTTCAAGCCGGCATAAATATCGAAAATATTCGTTTCGTAATTAAACCCTGTAAGGAATCTTAAATAAAAAGAGTTGTCGCTCATATCCCCTATCCTGATGAATGGAGAGATAGGCTCGTTTGTTATATCGTCTCTGACGGATAGTTTTTTGTTCTTGTATGACATAACGGATCCCTCGATAGTAAGACCGTCAATCGGATTCACCTTTTGTATCATGCTGTTTAACTGGCTTGAGCTTTTTATGTCAAGATCTGATGCGCTGTTTCGCACATATCCGATATCGGCTGAGAGATCTTCAAAAAAACTCATAGGGTTATGATAGATGTTGATCTTTGCGAATATCTCGTTTTTTTTGTTTTTGAGCATATTGTCGATATAGTGCAATCTTAAATATTCGAAATTGTAAAAGGCCGAGAAATATTCGTTCACTCCGTATGCCAAAGAGAGATCCAATCCGCTCGAATCTCCGATAGAGCCGAAATTTGCGGTGCTTCCCAGCTCTTTTTGTTTTATATCGAATATATCGATCGTATCGTTGATGCGGTTGTAACTAAACCTTATACCAAGGTGGTTTTTCGTCATTACCGCGGATCTGATATCTGTGGTGGTGAGAGAGACTCCCGATGCCGACATCTGTGTCGTTATGAGGATGGCGGCTAAAAATAAGCAATTTTTTATTTTTGACATTTTTGACCTTTTGAATTTAAAATGAGATTTCACTTTCTCGCTCCTGCTCTTTTGAGTTTTTTAAAAATTCTTTGAAAAAGACGAGAAAAATACCCAATATGACGGAAGTGATAAACGCGACAACCATAATCAAAGCTCTTTTTGGTCCCGCTTTATCTTTTACATAAGCGACTTGTGGTTTTGTCAACTGTTTTACCATATAAAACTCACCGGCTTGTGAGAGAACCTTTTTCTTTACGAGTGCGGAGAGAAGTTCGTTGATGTTGGCTTTTAGATCTAAATTTTTAGCGCGTTGGAGTTCGCTTTCATAGTATCTTACTTGTTCATCTATCTCTTTTAAATCGAGTCTTTTTATATACTCGCTCATCTCTTTTAGATATATATCTATCAGTTTTTTGGTAACGAAACGATCTTCGAATTTGGCGCTTAGTGTGATGGCTCCGGATTCTTTATCCGTTGAAACATTAAGGATTCCTTTTAATTTTTTAAATGTATCAAATAGAACTTCTTCATAATCTTTCTCTTCCTCATTCTCCGAAGGTTTATTAAAAAAATCATATACCTCTTTTTTATTCGCGGCAAAGACCAGATGGGGTTCGATATTTTCAGGTGAGAGCATTTGATCCAGTCTATATTTTTCTATCAGCGGTTTGTTAAAAGCGTAATCTCCTAAAAGATTTTTAAACAAAGATGATATATCAAGGCCGCCACCGCCTCCGATATTTATACCCGCCATTGCAGCCATTGCAGCCGCTCCTCCGCTAATAGAGGGTTTTCCCCCCTGATCTTTGGGAATTAGGATGGATTGCGAAGTATAAACATTGGGTTTGTAGAGCGCATAAAGTAGTGCTAGTGAAGTTATAAGCATCGATAACGCCATAATCGTAAACTTATTCGCCCATATCGTGGCGAATAGTTCGCGAAGATCTATCTCGTCCTCTTCTATGCATTGAGTGTTTTGAAAGTTTTGTTCTTGCATAGAAATTCCTTAAAATACGCCGACGGTATTCATTGCCGCAACCGTCAAAGTTATTTTATATATTATATCAGCTATATCTCCGGCTATGTCGATACCTCGCTCGAACATAATCTTTTTGGGTATGATTATGACATCTCCTCTTTTTACCTCAACACTGTTTGAAGAGAAGAGGTATGAACCCAAAGATGCTTTTTGCGCCTCACCGTTGGCATGAAGTACATATATATGATCCGAATCGGCGATCTCCGTAACACCTCCGCATCTGGAGATATAGCTTCTGACATTATCACCCATATATGCCAGAGCCATAGGGTTCATAACTTCTCCGCTTACAACCACCGTATCGTTATGAGATGGAATCATAAGTGTATCGCCGTCTTTTAGAGTTAGATCGCTCGGAGAGTTTTTAAAGCTCTCAAGATCGCAGGTAAGATTTATCGAAACTCTTCCTATCGGAGTGATCTTTTCAGCTTCGGCGATTAACGATTCGACCGCGTCTATTCCCTCTTTAATGGAGATTTGTCCCATAGTTTTACTACCCGAGCTTCTAAGACTTGCTAAGATGACTTGCTCTTTTAGTTTTGAAAGCGATCTTTGTAAACTTTTCTTTTGAAGAGCCGCTATCTCTTTTCTTGAAAAAACGGCACCGTATAAGAAGGCTTCATCAGTAAAGCCGCCGGCTCTTTCAATAACTGAGGAGAGTTTTTCTCCGCTGTGAATAACATAAGTTCCCGGAAATTTAACCTCCCCTTTAATGGTTACTTGTTTTTTCTCATACCAATAAGGCATTCTTTTTATGTTGACTTCATCGTGTGCTTGGATAATGAAGCTTTTCATCTTTGAGAGCGCTACATTTATGATCTTCTTTTTCCTCTCTCCATTTTTTGTATAGTAACGGACGATTTCACACTCTTTGGGATAAGCCCTTTCATTTAATCCCCCGGCACTTCTTATGAATTTTTCAAGCGTCATTGCTTCTGAAATCGGATATCGTCCGGGTTTTACCACTTCGCCTGATATCGTTGCCATAGTCATAGGGTTCGTCTCAAAATAATCAAACAGAGTAACCGTATCGAAAGCCTTTAATTTATAATCTGGATTTTTTTCAAAATCGACTATTTTCACATTCGCTTTTTTATGTTTGTTATCATATGAGAGTATTTTGACTCTTCTTGTATCAAATGCTGACTGTACACCGGCAGTGTTTATAAGATCTCTTAGTGTCATTCCATCCGTAAATTGAAATTGTCCCTCTTGCATCAAAAGTTTTGGCGCATTAAGCTTACCGCTTTTTTGCTCTTCATTCGAAGATGCTTGAGTGATAGTTACATAGGGGTTAATCGAAGTGTCTAATTTGTTGAAAATATAGAGTTTATCTTTATTGTGTAGTGTAAAATCTGATCGACCCTTTAGAATATCTTGAAGATTAACATTATAAACCTTGGGTGTCAGATCCTTTGTAACTCTTTTGATCATGGCG
>CAZNIT010000008.1:0-9805 GCA_964573205.1 uncultured Sulfurospirillum sp.
TCTCTGGTTTTTTTAAAAAGTCTATGCAGTTTAACGCTGGAGTATGTAATCCAGCAAATAGCCGCTATCATCAAAGCGGCTCGCCAACTTATGGTGAAACTTGTCGCTCCAAGCACTACAAGGCCCGTAAAAAACAGAGCCGCAAGCATAATATAGTATTGCAAAGAGAGACTCTCCACACGATTTGAAAATCCACGAAAATCTTTGTCTGAGGTGACGAAGAAAAAACTTAAAACCGCTATCACAAGCGTAATAACCACAAAAATAACATGTAGCAAAATAGCCATTGAAATCATCTCTTCCATGAGTGCTCCTGCTTTTTGCCGATTATTATAGCTAAAGAAGTTGATACTCCTTATCTAAGCAGTTTTATAGCCTTTTTCTTAATACCGGAATCAAAGCTGTTATCAAAGCTGCTACCGTTAAAATCTCCACTTTTTATACCTGTAGTATCGTTTTTATAGTCAAATATATACTCAAAACAAGGATGCTCGGCACAACTGCTTCCCGTGCTAAAATTATAATCTTCATATTTGCTATACCACAACCAGTTTGGTATATCCACATGATAAAAAATCTTTTGCGCACTCGTAGTATCCGTTTTTGTTACTTTAAACTCGACTTTACCGTCTTTTGGATTCGGCGTATCGACATTGACACCCACACCCGAAACTGCTGTTTGCAACTTTCTACTTTTCATAGGATAGAAATCCGTATTTTGCATAATTGAAATTGCGTCATCGTCATTATTTATATACCATAAAGAGGTATTTTGCACGAATGACAAAGGTACTATTCTACTACCGCTGCCGTCCCAATAAGTTTCGAGCGTCAATTCGCTCTTTACCGGCGAATAGGTCGTCTTTATATCACTTGTTCTTAGTCTGCCGTAATAAAAAGTAGCATTTGCGTCAAATCGTTGAAGTTTCGATCCTTTGACGAGAGTATCGTTACGATCGAATAACGATACGTTTATATCCGATGAAGAGCCGTCGATAAAAAGCGGATTTTTCGGCACTAAACGATCTCTTGTGAAATTGAACTTCAAATCCGCATATGTCACTACGGCTACACCGGCTGTAAAATTCAAATCTTTTACGGAGCTTTCGTTTATATCCGAAGATAGGTTGGGATTATGCTCAATATCAAGTCCGAGATAAAAATCAATATTATTCGCAAAATACATGTTTTGAGGATTTTGATAATTTGTCATAATCGATCCGCTTTTGCCCAACGCTTTGACACTAAACGAAAGGTTTTTTAAATTTGCTCCCATATTCGCCAAATCATTCGCGAAGTAGGTAAATTTACCGTCGTCATGATTGCTTATAAGAGGCGTAATCGGATAGGATATCTCGAATCGATCGGGAATAAAAGTCAAATTCTCTTCAAGATAGATCCTTCTTTGAGACAAAGGCGTATCGTCACTATCGACGATAGCCCATGCGGTATCGTTAAGCTCCAAAGAGATTTTGCCGACATTGTTAAAACTCAAAGTCGTATCGGGTGTTGAACCGTCGGTAAAATTGAAATTACCCGAAGGAGTGAAAACACCGTCCATTGAGGAGCCGTCACTCCCGTCTCTGAAATATTTTTTATTCGTCGCAGTCACCGAAATGTTAAAATCCTCCGTTACCGTCGTACCGTCGCTATTTAACGCAACGGCGTTAAACGTATAGTTTTGTTCGGCTGTGAGTTTTGATGAGGGTAAATTTTGCAATTTGAACTTATCGGGGCGAATCGAAAACTCGTCGGTAGAATTGGACTCGACAGAGTTTCCGTCGTATATACCTGAAATCCTGATTTTTGCACATCTTACCGCTTTATCATAAGAAAAAGCGGCCGGCTTAAAACATCCGCTCGTATTTACTTCCTGATTTCCGTTCCAAAGCTCCGCCGTAGCGTAAAGAGTCGTACAAGATGTATCGCTGAAACCAAGGAGTTCCAATTTCGTAATATTGACATCGCTAAGACTGTTGTTATCGTCATTCTTATCCGCTGCTAAAACGGTAAGATTTATATTTTCTCCCGCAACTTTCGTTGTGATATTGTTCTCCCAATTAAAACATCCGCCGTTAAAATCTACCGCATTAAAAATCGGCTGAGTACAAGTTATATTTCTAATAGTCGATGATTCCGTATTGTAAATATTTAAAACTTCCGTCGCATTCACTTCCCCTTTATATATTTTAAATTCATCGAGATAACTCTTAAATCGATTTGAGTTACTGTTTTTCCAACCGCCTATTCGCGCAGATGTCTGAGGGTATGTATTTGCCATAACAGGCGTTCCCCAGAGTTGGCTCAAAGACTGTTCCGTACCGTCTATATAAAGCCTGTTGGAGTATATATCGCCATTTGTAAATACGGCAACGACATGATGCCAACCATTTTTTAAAGTGGATACATCAGTACTGCTGTTGTGAGCACCGTATCCGTCTCCGGCCGCCGTATTAAAAGCGATAGATGACGTAGTTAGTATAAGATCGTACTGGCGCCATCCAAACGGCATTATAGCGTTTGATCCATCCCAATACATCCAAAACATAACCGTATGCTTTTTATAATCTTCGGTAGCGACGGCAAGATTATCGATATCAACAGCCCCGCCATCTAAAAATAGCGCATGACCGATCTTTTTTTCACTCTTTGAGATATTCGCATCGGCTCCGACAATCGTTCCGCTATTATCCGCTCCTGCACTATCGATTACCTCACCTATCAAACCGCTGTATTTACACTCGTCAAATCGATATTCCGCCAAAAGGGTGGGAATAGTACAATCAATCGCCATTCTGTGTGAACCGTCGAAATTTTTATGTGCCGATTCGTTTTCATACATTTTGGCTATCTGAGCGGATGTCATAGCAAGTTTAAAAATTTTAAACTCATCCATATATCCTTGAAAATCTTGGTTACCGTCAAAATCTCCGCCGACGCTATCTTGCTCTTGGCCGATTATCAATCCCCCCGCATCGATAGATATCGGATCCGTGGAAAAACCGCTAAGGCATGTTATCTCATTCGCGTCTATATATAGACAAGTTTTATCGTCTTTTCTCGTCCATACAAACATATGCCATTGATTATCGGCGATATTCGGAACCGTTATACTCTGATATTCTCCTTTGATCCAAAGCTCCATCGTCGTAGAATTCTCTATCCAAAACAAAAGATCGTTATCGTCCGAACCGTTCGCACCCGAAAGCAGTGACTGCATACCCGTATATGATGTTTTCGCCCAAAGTGAAACGGTAAAGTCGTTTACATTGTTTAATACACCATTGTCAAAAGCTACATAATCCGTTGCGCCGTCGGTAGTGAAATCTGCACTATTGTTGATTTTTGAAGTCATCGAAGATGTAACGCTATAAGTGGTGGCGTCATGAGAGTTAGAGCTACTATCTTTTATATCCGAAGCGGCGTTTGACCAACTGCATTCATCGAATCTATACTCTACAAGCAGATCGGTTTCACAAAGAGAAGCCGATCTTTGTTCACCGTCATAACTCTTGCCGCTCAATTCAAAATTATAAATATTTTGAACTTGAGACAATGAAAGCGGAATATTGAACACCTTCACCTCATCAATATAATCCTTAAAAGTATAAGGCTGATCGGAATCGGGTAATCCCCCGATAGTGAAGTTGTTATCGACATAGACATTAGAACTATCGGGCGTACCGCTACTTGTAAGAGTTTGCCTCTGTCCGTCTATATAAAGTTGCGATTCGTATATGTTCGCATTGTTAAAAACCGCTACGATATGATGCCAACCGTTCGCATAAGATGAAAAATCAACCCCGTATATATCCGCATTGTGACTATTAAAACCTATCGTAGAACTGTCATCTATGTAAAGATTGTAGCGGTTGGTGCCCTCTCCCCAAGAAACGGGTATAACTCCCCAATTTTGCCCGCCTCCCGAATCTATCGAACCGTTCCAGTGCAACCAAAGAGAGACGGTCGTTTTAGCACCGTCGGATATATCCAAATGAGAGGATATATTAGAAGTTATCAATCCGCCGCTAGTTTTGGCGCTCCTGCCTACAACGGTTTTCATACCGCTAGTATCGATAGTTCCAAAAGTCGTATTAATCGTGCCGTTAAACTCGTTGGATGAACTGTCTTTAACCTCTAAAGACTCCCCGCTCCAATCACATTTATCAAAGCGATAATCCGCTACCAGATTACATTCGGGTATATCTCTTGTGCTACCGTCGTACTCTATACCGTTTTTATCATTTTCGTAAATAGTCTGAATCTGAGCATCGGAAAGTGCGGTACCGTAAATTTTAAACTCATCAATTTGCCCCTCGAAACCGTTTTGCCAAGGATCATCACCTATGTATATCGGTCCGTCGTTGGATTCAACATTGCCATCTAATGTAACCTCTTTATCTTTTACTCCGTTTATATATAATTTTAACCTGTTGCCTTCTTTAACATAGGCAATATGAGTCCACTCTCCTATCGTAATCTCCGTATTGCTATCTCCACCCTCATTCCATGACGAATCCGTATGAATTCGAAAATGAATCCTATTACTGTTTTGTTTCATAAACATCGAAAAAGTTCTATCCGTTTTCGAATTTCCTTTATGAACTATCACTCTATAGTTGGAACCGTCATAGCTCGTCTTTAATTTTAACCATAAAGAGAGTGAAAAATTAGTATTATTCTTACCGACTTCCAAAGATGCGCTGTTTTCAATTTTTACATAGCTGGTACCGTTGAAATCGGCCGCATTGTTCAATTTTCCCGATACCGTAACCGCACCGTCCATAGCCGTACCGTCATAACCGTTTACACTGCTGTCTCTCACTTCACCGACCGTACCGTTCCAACTACACTCATCAAAACGATACTCCGCCAGCGGTTTTATAGTCGAACACTCTTTGCCGCCATCGGTTATGTTCCATCCGTCATTCAAAAGAATATTAGACCTAGCGCTTTCTGCCGCACAATATGTACTGTAACCACCGTGAAAATTTAAATTCGAAATCAAGTTTCTCTCATTCCATTTTATAAGAAGAGAATCATAATTTTCATTCGACAAAGTCGCATGATTTAAAAAATTGGTAAAATCCGCTACATTACTTACATCCCAGTTTCTAATATCCTGATCAAACGAAGTGGCATAATAAAACATATCCTTCATATTCGTTACACCACTTACATTCCAATCGCCTATGGGCTGGTTGAAAGCTTTGGCATTACAAAACATTCTGTACATATTCGTAACGCTACCGACATTCCAATTTCCAATCGGTTGATTGAAATCAAATGCACGATAAAACATCATATAAGTAGATTTGATACCGCTTACATCCCAGTTACCTATGGGTTGATTGAATTTATTTGCATTATTGAACATATTACGCATATCGGTAACACTACTTACATCCCAATCGCCTATGGGCTGATTAAACACACTCGCCCCGGAAAACATAGCATACATACTTGTCACATTACTTACATTCCAATCGCCTATCGGTTGATTAAATACGGTTGCCCCGGAAAACATACCCGCCATAGTGGTAACGTTACTTACATCCCAGTTACCTATTGGTTGATTAAACGAAGATGCCGAACCGAACATATAATACGTACTCGCCACATTACTTACATTCCAATCGCCTAGTGGCTGATTGAAAGCCGACGCATAATAAAACATCCCCTTCATAGTAGTAACGTTACTTACGTCCCAGTTACCTATTGGTTGATTAAAAGCTTTAGCGTTCGCAAACATATCGGCCATATTCGTTACGCTGCTTACATTCCAATCGCTAATATCGGAGTTGAAGGAGTCGGTATTTGAAAATATTCTCCACATATTCGTTACGTTGCTGACATTCCAGTTGTTTAAAGGCTGATTGAAACTCTTGGCAAGTCTAAACATATCGGACATATTTGTTACATTACTTACGTTCCAATCGTTCAACGGTTGATTGAAAACCGTCGCACTTGAAAACATACCGCTCATATTCGTAACATTGCCGACATTCCAATTATTCAGCGGCCGGTTAAAAGAGGCGGCATTCGAGAACATCTGTATCATATTGGTTACACTAGATGTATTCCAATCGTTTAAAGGTTGATTGAACGATACCGCATTTTTAAACATGGCATACATTGTAGTTACATTACTTACATTCCAATCTCCTATATATCCGTTAAAAGATGCCGCATTATAAAACATTAAATCCATTTCGGTTACCTTGGAGGTATCCCATCCACTTAAATCGTGATTGAATAAAACGGCATCTTTGAACATATTTTTCATACTGGTGACATTTGAAAAATCGGGAATATCTTTCGCATCACAGGTCAAATTTTTACAACCGTTAAAAGCTCCTAGCATATTGGAACTCCAAACTCCTCCGCCCCACTGATCTATAGAGATGATCTTCTCTTTATCTCCGCCACCGTTAAATACGAGTCTTGGAGTCGGGTGATAAATCCTAACCGTATATGTTCCCGCAACACCGTAGTCATGACTTAACGGTCCGCTTAATCCGCTCTCATCAACCACCCCGTCATTATCCCAATCGACATCGTATCCGCCCCCGCTTACCGGTATGGTTATCGAAGTGGCGTTGGATACTCCGGGATTGTCCGTTTTCCATGTCGAGACAAACGCCGCGTCATTTTGCGTAACGGTGATATTGTTTGAAGTAAGCGTCAAACCGCTGACATTGGAATTTGTAATTTCATATGTATATACTCCTTCATCGGAAGAGGAAGCGTTCTCTTTTACATATATCCTATCCGTAGCCCCGCTAATGGCAACCGAATCTTTATACCACTGATAAGAGTCGTTACCGCTGGGATTTGGCAAAACTTTCGGAACTATTACAAGTTTTTTACCGGCTGAAAAAGTGACATTTCTATCCGTATCCACTTTCGCTTGAGGTTGATAGTTATAATATTGCAAAGAGGAATAGTCGTTATGGTTCTCTTCAAAATCGGAAAATACGAAATTGTTGTTTTTAAACTCCACCTGTATAAGATTTGGAAAATCACTCACCTTTATAGGCAAAACTCCGTCAAAATTATTTTCTCTAATTTTTATACCTTTTAAACCGCTTAAGTTTTTTATCTCAACAGGTATCTGCCCGCTCAAACCGCAGTTATGCAGATATAGCCAGCTTAGATTTGTCAGATTCCAAAGTTCATCCGGTAGTGTACCGCCGAGATTGTTGGAGTGTATATCAAAATGCGTCAAATTCGTTAAATTACCTATCGCCGAAGATATAGAACCCGTTAAATCACTTATCCAAAAATATATAAGCTTCAATGAAGGCATATTCCAAAGTACGAAATTAGGATCGCTTAAATCACCGCTAATAGAGTTTTCACTTAAAAATATATGTGTCAAAGATGTTAAATTAACCAGTTGCGCCGGTAGAGTACCTGTTAAATTATTGTTTCTTAACTCGATTTTTGTTATATGTCCTCCATAGACCGTTACGCCGTACCAGTTTCCAACCGTCGTGGAAGTCGTCCAATTTTCATCATTTGTCCAGTTGGCACCGTCGGTAGAGTTGTAAAATGCGACAAGCGCGTCACACTCGATTTTAGGCACATCGGTAACATTGTCACAAATTGCCGCATAAAGCGTCGTATTGAAAAAGAGAGTAAAAAGAGTTATAAAAGTCAAAAAAGATTTTCTCATATATATTCCAAGATTTAGATTTTATGAATATTATATAAGCAAATTTTATTCCTATTTTTCAGAAAATCGTTGGGAACGGGTTGTGCTTTTTTTAGACTATGAGACGGGCATTTAATTTGATAGAACTTATATTCACCATTGTTATTATGGCGGGAATTTTTTCAGTCATTCCAAAAATTCTTTTTGCAACCGGCAAAAGTGATGCCTTTTCCATAAAACAAGATGCATTGTTACAAACAATCTCCCTGACAAACATAGCTTCTCTTTTGCCATGGGATCAAAATAACAGCAACAACACAGATATACTTCAAACCGCTAGCACTCATTTTATATGTGATATCTCAAACAGATATAGAGTAGGAACATATATGAGTGCAAATGCCAGAATGTGTACGCAGGAAATAAACGCTTCATCCATATTGGGTGCAGAAAGTGGTGAAAGTGATTATTTGCTATATAACGACATAGATGATTTTAATAATCTTAATATCAATGTTAGCACCTCATCCGGTAAGCTCAAATATAGACTTTACAATCAAGTCTCATACCTAACCGATAACATCATAACAATAAGCGGATCTAGCATGGCTATAGATCTAAATCTATCAACAAGTAGCGGTACTTCAACAAATATAAAAAAATTCAAATCAATTGTCGGCTATGTTGGGAATAGAGGAAAAGAGAGAAATATAAGTTCATTTTACTACTACTCTACCAACATCGGTCAATTTACCCTAAATAGCAGGAGCTGGTAGTGAAAAGATCCGCCTTTACTATGATTGAATTAATCATGACAATCGTCATAATGGGTATTTTGGCGGCAGGAGCATATGTATCGGTTTCAAAGCTTTTTTATAAGTCGTCAAAAACAAAAGCTATTAGTGATCTCTCTTTAGAAAGCACCCTTGTAAGTACTCAAATAACCGGTCTTCTGAAAAACAGAATACCCTCCACAGTTATTGGTTATGATAGTGCAAATGCAAATTTTGAGTCAATCTATACAATAACATCTTCATACCCTATTCTTGAATGGATCGGAGTTGATTACGACAGTTTAAAAAGAGGCGATTACAGCGGCTTTGTCGATTTCGACAAATGTGACAAAAGTCAAAATCTCATATACTCGCCATCATCGGATGTAAATGCCACGAACAGAGCCCTTATCTTCGCCGGAGCATTTGACGAGGGATCTATCGTTTATGACGAAGCGGACTTTAACGCCTCTTTCGGCTGGCACTCAAATAGTGCGAAAAAAATCTTCGACTTGAATCAGACGACCTCAAGCGGCAAAAACATATATCTATCAACTACCCCGGAAGTCATTTACGAAAAATACTCTTTAGTAAAAAGCGCCTTCGCGATTGCAAGATACAATGACGTAAAATCTGACGCCGTATGTATTAGCGATTTGAATCTTTCAAACAAGTTAGGTGAAAAAACACTTTTCCTCTTTTACGATTTCAAACCTTGGAAAGGAGAGAGTTTTTGTGCGGATCCAAACGCTCTTCAACAAAGCGGAAAGGTTACGATACTCTCAAACGAAGCAAGCGGTTTTGAAGTCGATTTCGTAAACGGTAATTTGCAATTTAATCTTTCGTTGAGCAAAATTGTCAGAAAACCCGGAAAAGATCTAAACATCACGATATCAAAACAGAAGGTGGTATTTTGATGAGAAAAGGATTTGGACTTATACAAGTTATCTTTTTTATGGTACTTATGTCAGGTATTTTAGCTATAGCTATGAAATACGCTTCGATCTCCGCAAAACAAACCGCTGATCTTTATACAAAAGAACAAGCGGAACTCTTCATGCAAAGCTCTATCGAAGTCGCACTTTTAGGTCTTAGCGATCACAATAAATCGACAGGCTGCATACATACGGTGAAAGTGATCTCCGAAGATAAAAGATTTGTAGCCGATATAAATATAAGCGACTATTTTCTTATAAGCTCTGAAAATTGCGATAGAAAAACGCTCATAGATACGGAAGGTTCAAACGGAATGATCATGATGGATATAGTTGTAGAGACAAATAATTCTCATCCGAAAAATAGCGACAAAGTAAGAGTCGTCAGACGAACTCTGCAAAGGCTCTAACTATGAAAAAAAGATCCGCATTTTCAATGA
>CAZNIT010000009.1:0-13044 GCA_964573205.1 uncultured Sulfurospirillum sp.
GGAGAATATCAGATGCTTACTATTAGGGCGAAACTTCCGGCTAAAAATCTTCCCATACGACGAATACTATCAAAACTTTTTCAATCTTTCGTCTATAATCATCTCGATCCGAAAGAGCATACCGGATACAAGCATTCAAACTTTTAACTCCTCTTTTATTATATCGTTCGTAATGTACATCTTGAACTAATTCCTATGGGGCAAGGGAGGGATTTATCGTTTGTAAATTTCTTCGATCAAGATGTGAAATTTTGTATCTTTCTCATTCTCCAAGCCGATTTTTCGGGCTATTGACGGTTTGATCAAGAAGTATCCCAAAACAGTTTTAATTTGCTGCGTTTTTTGCGGTAACTTTATGTTTTGTGAAAATGTGGTTTTTGCCGATAGATTGTTTTTATAATATATTTTATCTTTTAACCACACGAAAGGTTTGATATCTTTGCTTTGGGACTCTTTTTCGAAAATTATCTCTTTTAAAAGTTTACTATCGGCGTAAATTTGTAGTTTAAACATTCTGGTTGGATGAAGGATCATATCGTGAGGCATTTTGTTGATCAGTCTTATTTTCACTCCTTCTTTTGTCTTGGTCAAATTTAGATCGAGATATTTTTTTATGTTTTCAAATCCGTTTCTAAGTCCCAAAAATTTATGCGATCTATGTTTGGATGTCGAGTATCGATCCGTAAAAGAGCCGTCAATTTCGGGCATATGGCACTCGATACAGTTTTCGTTTGAGTTGTTTTGTGCCGTTTTGGTGACATTTTCGTCAACATATGAGAAGACGCAGAAGTTTTCGAAACCTTTTTCTTTTTTATTTGAGATGAGTAACTTTTGTTTTTTGTGGTGCGCATGGCAGCTAAGACAGATATCTCCCTTTTTAAAAGCGGTATTGTTGGAGTCGATTTGATGAAAGTCCGATTTTTGCCGACTCTCTCTTGAACCGAAATATTTTCGTTTTGTATCCGAGAGTATGTAGTGGTCGCCTCTATTTGTCGGATGCGTTCCTTTTATACGATGACAAAAAGCGCAGGAGATCGCATCGTCCATACTTGCATCGGACGATGATATCTCTTTTTCTCCGTTTATGATCTTTTTTATTTCCCGTGTTGCAGGAGCGTGACATTTCGCACATTTGTATTTTTGTTTTTTGCTTAAAGGGTTACTTTGCCACATCGCTTTGTGAGCTTCGTTGTTAAGTATGTTCGCGTGATGGTGTGCGGAGTGTTTGAACTCTTTGTAGATATCCAGATGACATCGTATGCATTTTTTATTTTTGGCGAATTTTCCTTTTATTTTGATCGCTTTATCGTCGGGGATGATAAAGATATTCGCGTTTAGTGAAAGAAAGAGAGCCGTTAAAAAGATAAAAATACGCATATTCGTTCTCCCGGAAAGATACACATAAAGTGTAATTGTCTATTTTACAAAATTGTTGATAAAAACATATAGATAAAATAAATAATATTATATAATCTACAAATAAAAGATATATGAAGGTGTTTTATGACGAGAGCGAGTTCATTATTCGGTGCGATTTTTACCGTTATACTCTTTTTCGCGGGTTGCGGCGATACGCAAAAACTCGCACCGCTGGAAGATCGGGATTATCCTTTTAAGGTATTGTATGACGATCTACCGACTTCAGGTTGCTGGCTAAGATTTCGATCCGATATCGACGGCGTATTGGAGGAGAAACCTTGGTCGGCTTTTTTGTTGACGGATGAGGGTAAATATTTCCAATCAATCTATATAGACGGAAATATCAGTGTCGATATGAACAGATCGTACTGGCATCAAGATGTAAAAGATCTTATTTGGATCGTATCTTACAAAGAGGAAATATCGGTAAAAATAGAGATGAAGATTTTAGGCTATTACTCGGCGGCATCTCATAGTTTCAACACATACACGACGGTTACGGATACCAACTATACGACAAAAGAGGAGACGAAGTCAGACTTTCATGATGTAATAGTAAAGGATGAAAACTACAAATCGCTCATAGGCGAAACGGCATTTCATCCTTTATGCGAAGCTATCATAAACGAACTTGAAAAGTAGCCTCTTTATCCTAGTGGGCTTCGACATCTTCTTGTGCCGGCATATCGGCAGGATGCGCTCCTTCAAACGCTCCGTGCTTGAAAGCTTGGTATGCCATAGCGCCTGCTATGATCAAAAGTGCGGTAACGATAAACATAAACAATGGCTTTTTCATGTATAATCCTTTTGAACTTTAATTTTTTGATACGGTAGTGACAGTATAACTTACAAAGCAGAAATAGTGCCGTAAATATTTATAATAATTTGTATTTTAAGGATAAAACTGTTGTATTTGAAATTATTGCTTTTTGTGTCGTTGTTTTTTATTTTCGGCTGTGAAGATAAGACTCTTGTTAAAATTTATGATTCTCAAAGTATCGGTGCGAAAATTGATTCGCTATCTCTTTTTGTCAACGATGAGAAGATTAGAGCTATAGCGATCGATGCCATAAAGAGTGAAAATATTTCTCTTAGCGATAAATCGGACTATCTTTTGCAAGTAGATGCCAGAGCTTACCGACACCACTGCGACAATCCGTCCACTCCCGCATACGAAGCGACATATGACGGTTATGCGCGGATAAAACTTCTAAAAAATTTAAAACCTATTTTTATGGCTCAAAAAGATTATCACGGTAAATTAAATAGTTCGATATTATCCTCGTTGATCGAAAAGTTGGTAGATGAGATGAAAATAAAAATAGTTCCAAAGAGTATGTGAATGAGTTATTTAAAATGGTTCCAAGCACATGCGAAAAAGCATAAGCGGATCGTCGATCGCCTGAAAGATCGAAGCGATGAAGAGATTGTCGAATATTTCAGATGGGAGAACATATCTAAAACGGATGTCGATTTTTGTCCTCTTTTTAAAGAGGGAAAAAAGTGTCATGATATGGAAAATCTGAATTGTTATCTTTGTGCGTGTCCCAATTTTCGTTTCGACGATGACGCGCCGAGGATAAAAAGTTACTGTTTTATCGATTCCAAAGAGGGCAAAAGGATTTTTCACGACGGCTTCGCTCATCAAGATTGCAGCAATTGTATAGTCCCCCATAGCGAGAGTTACATCAAAAAACGGTTCGATAGAGAGTGGAAAAATATGTTCAAAGATTGTCATGAATAAAAATGCGCATGGAGGAGATATCTATACATACGCCAAAGAGCGTGCAATATCCGCATCCGATGTGATAGACCTCTCTTCAAATATAAATCCTCTCTCCATCAAGTTAGATTTTGACACCTTGGATGTAAAAGCGTATCCGGATATAAGATATGATCGTTTGAGAAAAGAGCTCTCTAAAAAATACGGCGTAAAAAAAAGAGAGATAGCACTCTTTAGCGGAGCTAGTGCGGCGATATTTTCACTCATAAGAGGCGCTAGAAAAGATGTGACTCTTTTTGCGCCGTTATATGGAGAGTATAAAAGAGCTTGCGAGCTTTTTGATAAAAAGATCCGTCTTATAAATCGTTTCGAAGAGCCGTATGAAGATATAGTCGCCAAGAGTACGGTAATCTTTGTCAATCCCTCCACGCCGGACGGTAAATATGAAGATATGAGAGCTTTGTTGGAACTTTGCATGAAAAAGAGGTGCGAACTTATTGTCGATGAATCTTTTTTGGAGTTCACCGAGAAAAAATCGGCAACGGTTTTTTTAAAAGAGTTTGACGATTTAAAGATCGTGAAGTCGCTTACGAAATTTTATTCTTGTGCGGGAGTTAGAGTGGGAGCGGTTATATCCTCAAAAAGGCATATCTCAAAGCTTATGAAAAACGAACCCTCTTGGATGATCTCAACTTTCGATCAAAGATATATTCTTCAAGCGCTAAAAGATGAAGATTTTGTAAAAAGAACTCATAAATTCTTTAAAAAAGAGAGAAAAAGAGTTTTTAAACTATTAAAGAGGTCTCCTTTGATAGAGAGAGTCTATAAGAGTGATGTAAATTTTTTTCTTATAAAGCTAAAATATCCGTATAATGCGAAAAAACTTCAATCTTTATGTGATAAAGAGAATATACTCGTTAGAGATTGCGGTAATTTCGATTTTTTGGATGACTCCTATGTAAGAATCGCCGTCAAAGGCGAAAAGGAGACAAAAGCCCTAAAAAGAGTGTTACTTGCATAATATATCCGTCTTCGGGACGAGCTCGGACGCCGGTAAGTCAACGCTTACTTTCATCATCGCCAAAGCTCTTTGTAAAAGAGGCATAAACACTACCGTCTTTAAAGCTCAAAATGTATCGAACAATTCTCATGTAGCCGACGACGGATCGGAGATCGCGATCTCCACCTATTTTCAATCTCAAGTTATAGGATGCGTAACTTCATGGCATCAAAATCCCGTTCTTTTGAAATCCGGTTCAAAAAGATCCGTCTCTTTGATTGTTAGAGGGGCGGAGTGTGATCAGATGGGGATAAAAGAGTATTATAAAAATCTCGACTCTTTAAAGTCCGCGGTGGAAGAGGGGTTTTTATATCTTGATAGAAAATACGACACCGTCGTCGCGGAGGGAGCCGGCGGATGCGTGGAGCTCAATCTTTTAGAAAAAGATCTCTCGAACACTTTTATAGCGGATCGTTTCGATACGAAGATAATCTTGGTGGCGGATATAGAAAAAGGCGGGGTTTTCGCCTCTATTTACGGTACGATCTCTCTTCTTGAGAAGAAGTTTAAAAAAAATCTCATCGGCGTTATCATAAACAAGTTTCGAGGAGATAGATCTCTTTTTGACGATGGAGTGAAAATCATAGAAAAAAAGTTCGGTGTCAAAGTGCTGGGAGTACTTCCGTACAAGACTCTAAATCTGGGCTTTGAAGATAGTGCGAGCCTTTTTAACTACAAACAGAAAAAAGATGCGAAAATAAGAGTCGGTATCATACACTTTCCGCACATGAGTAATTTTAACGATTTCGAGCCTTTGATCTTGGATGATGAGGTGCAGGCGGATTTTATAAAAGGGGGAGTTGAGGGTTACGATCTTATCATACTTCCCGGATCCAAAAGGGTGGTTGAAGATCTTTTATGGATGAAAAAAAGTTCTCTTTTTAACGATCTTAAAAGATATAAAAAAAAGATCATAGGAATTTGCGGCGGATATGAGATGATGTTTGAAAAGATTTTAGATCCTTTGTCCGTAGAGAGTGATCGAAAAAGCGTTTTTGCGCTTGGTTTTATAAACGGAGCCGTCGAATTTAAAAAAGAGAAGATTTTAAAAAAAGGGGTGTATGATATGGACTCTTTGAGACTTCATGGTTATGAGATTCATTTTGGAGTAAGCATGGAACATCCTCTTTATTTTTCAAACGAGAGATATTTTGGAACCTTTTTACATGCCGTTTTTGAGAATGACGATTTTAGAAAAAAGATTTTCAAAGCTATCGACGAAAGATATGAAGGTTACTTTTTTAAAGAAAAAAGAGAGGGCGTCATATCCGAGTTTTGTGATGAAATGATAGAGTATCTTGATATCGACGAGGTCGTTCGTTGTATTTCGAATTAGCTTTTGTCGCGTATGTATTGGATCTTTTGTTCGGTGAGTTTGGATTTATTCGTCATCCGGTGACGATTTTCGGCGATTATATAAACGCATATGAGAGATATTTTTTTTCTGACTCGAAAGTGTCGGGATTTTTTCTTCTGTTTAGTTGTGTCTTGCTTTTTGGAGCTTTAGCGTATCAGATAGCTCTTTTTTCGCCTTTTTGGATCGAATCGATTTTATCTTCGATGTTCTTAGCGCATCATATGCTTTATAACAGCGTAAAAGATGTGCTGTTTGCGGAAGATAAAAGAGAAGCTCTCTCGTATCTTGTAAGTCGCGATACGAAAGATTTAAACCAAAGCGATATAAACAAAGCGCTTATCGAGACATATTCGGAAAATCTCAGCGACGGGGTTATCGCTCCCCTTTTTTATCTTCTTCTTTTCGGATTTACCGGAATCGTCGTTTACAAGGTCGTAAATACTCTTGATTCTATGGTCGGATACAAAACAAAAAGATATGAAAACTTCGGATATTTCAGTGCGAAAGCGGATGATTTTCTAAATTTTATTCCCGCAAGATTTACGGCGCTTTTGATCATGATATTAAATGGAAGATTCGATTTTTCAAAGCTTTGCTTTTTTGCCGAAAAACACTCAAGCCCGAACGCGGGATATCCCATAACCGCGACGGCGATAGTTTTCGATCTATCTTTGGGAGGAGATACGCCCTATCACGGTCGAATGGTAAAAAAGGCATATTTTGGCGACGGGAAAAAGCTAATAACAAAAGATGATCTTTTAAAGTCTCTTTCCGTAAAAAAGCCGGTTGATATTTTTGTTTTGATATCTTTAGCTTTTGCAATTTTTCTCAAGGAATTTATATGATAAAAACTATCCGTGACGATCATGATTTTTTAAAAAATCTAAATGTCCGAAGCGCGACTTTTCTTCTGGGTGCGAGTGTTAGCAAAACTTGTGAAATAGAGGGTATCACGCAAGCCGGAATCCCAGGTTTGATTCATTTGACGCCTACTCTTGATAGTGAATTCGTCGATAGCGGGAAAATATTTTCGCTAAAAGAGATAGCGAAAACTCCAAAAGGAGTACCCACTCCGGCTATCATAACAAGAGCGGCAAGAGAGTTGTGCGGTTTTGATTTTGAGGTTTTGGATCTTGGTCTGGTTGTGGAGCCTAAAGTGAAAAAGGTGCATAAGTTCGGTATATCAGCCTCTGAAAGTATCGATAAAGGTGCGGGGATCGATGCGAAAGAGATAATCTTGAAAGGTCAAAAGTTCGCAAGAGAGTATTTTCATAAAAACGATTTACTTATTTTAGCCGAATCCGTGCCATCGGGTACCACCACCGCAAAAGCCGTCGCCAAAATAGTCGGGTATGAAACACAGGGATATTTTAGTTCCTCTTTTGCGAATGCCCCCTCGACTTTGAAAGATGATATCATAGATAAAGCTTTTTTAAATGCGAAAGATAAAGAGTTATATCAAGCTTTAGGTAGTGTGAGCGACAATATGCTTCTATTTTACGCCGGATTTGCGAGTGTTTATTCCAAAAAAGAGAGAGTGGTTCTTGCCGGCGGGACGCAGATGGCGGCCGTGCTTTTACTTATGCAGGCTCTTGGATTGGAGTACGATTCGAAAAATATAGCGCTTTTTACGACAAAATGGATATATGAAGATAAAAATTCGGATATAAAAGGGCTTTTATCGCTTTTAGACGAGAAAGTTGACGGATATTATGCTGATTTTGATTTTAAAGATAGTGAAATTTCCGTTTTAAAGCTTTATGATAGCGGTGAAGCGAAAGAGGGCGTAGGAGCTGGCGGAGCGCTTTGTCTGGCGTCTTGTCTGGGTTATGATAAGAAGCGGATCACAAAGAAGATAGAAGAGGTCTTGTTTTCATGAAAATTCTCTTTATAGGTGGACAAAAAAGCGGTAAAAGCCATCTTGCGGAGGAAAAAATTCTCTTTATGAGTAGCAAAAAGCCGTTTTATGTTGCGACATATGACGATACTTTCGAAGATTTGCAAATGAGAGAGAAGATAGCCGTACATAAAAAGAGACGCGAGGATAGATTTATAACTTTACAAGAGACTTTGTATATCGATCGAGTGCTTAAAGATGATGAGTTTTATCTTATAGATTGTTTGAGTATGTGGATTTTAAATATTCTACAAGAAGGGATCGATTTTGAGAGAATTTTGGGAAATGTTCTAAAAAGCAACGCAAATATAGTTTTCGTTTTAAACGATGTAAACAGAGGAGTCATACCTCAAAACGAACTTAGCCGAAAGTTTGTTGATCTAAGCGGTATAGTTTCTCAGATGACGGCAAGAGAATGCGATGAGGTTTACGAAGTGGTGGCGGGGCTTACAAGAAGGCTGAAATGAAAACATTTTTCGAAGGACTTGTTTTAAGTTTCGGGTTTTTTTCCATATTTAGGATTCCATATACCGTTAACGATATAAATGAAAAGCATTATGGTTATATGGCGACGGGATTGTTATTTGTCGCGCTAGTACTTTCGGTGACGACGGTTTTTATATATATAGGTGTTTCAAAATTGATAACTCCTATATATGGCGCGGTCTTTGCGTCACTCTTTTATCTTTTTTTGTATGGATTTTTACATCTTGAAGCGGTAGCGGATATAATAGATGCATATTTCGCGGCTCATAGCGGTAAAGATGTCAGAGAAGTTTTAAAAGATCCGAGCGTCGGTGCTATGGGGGCTATCGGTGTGTTTGTATTTATTTTTTTCAAAGTGTCGGCGATTTCGTATATTTTGTATAACTCTCTATTTTCATTTTTTATTATTAGCGTTATTTTAAGCCGTTTTTGTGCCGTTGTACTTTTGAAATACGGCTCTTTTCATAAAGAGTCGAAGCTGGCTATTCTTATGCAAGAGGGAATTGAGTATCACTATTTTTTACCGGTTGCCGCTTTGATTTTTTTTACCGGAATCTATCTCGCACCGGCTATGATAGTCTCAATTTTTTTGTGGGGGATCTTTTTATACGGATGGATATCGAGAAATATCGGTTTTTTAAACGGTGACGGGTTGGGCTTTTTTATCGAGATGCAGGAGTTGATGCTTCTTAATATTTCTCTGATTTTTTATCTCTAATTAAAACTATTTCTTATTTTACCGATATAGTTACTAAGTACATACAAAAAGGAGTATTATATTATGTTCGGTAAAAAAAGATCAGATAGCGCGGTAGCGGAAGCTGAAAATGATACGATAGAGGCATTGCAAAGCGAAAATAGTCGTTTAAAAGATGAGATAGCACAGCTTAAAAGCGCTCTTTCGTATCAAAACAACGACGATCAAAAGCAAAAGCTTAAAATCAGAGAAGATTTATTGCAGACTCTTATCGAGAGTTATGAAGACGGAGTTAATTTTTTGCAGCATACGATCGAGCAAAATCTAATAGTTCTAAGCGATATTAACGAATTGAACGATAAGACGCTATCTAGGGTAAACGAGGTCGAGAGCCAAACCGAAACGATCGGCGGTTCCGTCGAAAACATACAGCAATACACTGAACAGCTAAGAGACGACTCCACGACTCTAAACGACTCCGTGCAGTCGATAGCGGAGATTATAAATTTGATCAAAGATATTTCCGATCAGACGAATCTTTTGGCATTGAATGCGGCTATAGAAGCCGCTCGTGCGGGTGAGCATGGAAGAGGGTTCGCGGTTGTTGCGGATGAGGTTAGAAAACTGGCCGAGAGAACTCAAAAAGCCACACAAGAGGTAGAGATCAACATAAGCGGACTGAAACAAAATTCAAATACTATCATAACCATAAGCGAAACTTTTAGTGAAGAGTCCGTGAAGATTATGGAGATTCTCTCGGCATTTAGAGAAAATGTAAGTTACCTTCAGCAAAATACCACTCAGATCACTTCAGAAACAGCGAACGTAACCGATGAGATCCAAGTCAGCAATGGAAAAATCGATCATATAAATCTAAAATTAACCGGCTATAAAGCCGCTTTGAAGGGTGAAAAAGTACATGTTGCGGATGAAAATAGTTGCAGATTCGGTAAATGGTTTCAAACTATCGAAAAGACGAAATTCAAAAACAGACACTCGGTCGTAAACGAGATATCAAAAGAGCATGTTAACGTACATCAAAGTTTAGCAAAAGCGATCGAACATTTTGCCAAAGAGGACGTTGAGAATCAAAAGAGAGGACTAGAACTTTTCAAAAGTGTGGAGAAATCAAGTAAAGTCGGATTTGAAAAACTGCTTGAAGCAATAACTACGGAGAGAGTTTAATTTACACAATCCACCCGCATCCGAGCACTTTTTCATCATCGTAAAAGACGGCGGCTTGTCCCGGAGCCAATCCCTGGACATCCGCCAAAAGTTCGACTTTCGCCAAATTGTCTTTTATAGTTACGAGGCAGGGGGTTTTTGGGCTTCTGTATCTTATCTTTACATAGGCTTCGAAAGTTTTGTCTTCAATGAACATATTTAGATCTTTCGCTTCGAATTCACAAATATTCAACTCATCTCTCAGCCCTACAACGATACGGTTATTTTTAGCGTCTATATCCAGTACATAGTGCGGATCATGAGCTCTTTTTAGAGTGAAACCTCTTCTTTGACCGATCGTATAGTGCATATAACCTCTGTGTGTTCCGACGATGTTTCCATCTTTGTCCATTACATCTCCGGGCAGATCTATGTTTGTATGCTCTTTTAAGATATCAAGATAGGTATCTTCTACGAAACAGATCTCCGAGCTCTCTTTTTGTCTTGCTATCTCTTGCAGGATGGGGATATCTTCGGCTATAGCTTTGACTTCGGTTTTGTATCTGTCGCCATGAGGAAAGAGGACAAAATCCAGCGCCTCTTTTTTGACATTTGAGAGAAAATAGCTTTGATCTTTGCTTTTATCCGTAGCTTCGTAAATAAAACCATCTTTATTTTTTGCATAATGCCCCGTCGCGAGGTAGTCAAATCCTCTCTCTTTAGCAAATTCCAAAAGAGCTCCGAGTTTGATGTTTCTGTTGCAAAGTACGCAAGGGTTTGGTGTCAGTCCCTCTTTGTATGTCTCTACAAACGGAGAAAATACCGCTTCATCAAAGCGATCTTGCAGATCTAAGATGTGATATTTTATACCCAGATACGAAGAGACTTTTTTGACATTTTCGATATTTTTTTCGTGATAGGGGGGATTGTCATGAAGTTTCATATAAACTCCCTCTACATAAAACCCCTCTTTTTGCAAAAGATAGGCGACTACAGTCGAATCCACTCCCCCGCTAAGGGCTGCTAATACTTTTTTCATAAAGCAAAGATATCTAAAATTTGTTTATAGTTGACTTTATCTATCTATTTAATTTGGGATAATCTCTCTTTCGGTGTTCCGATCTGAGTTATCTGTATGCCGAAGTTTCCGTCAACTATGACAACTTCGCCTTTTGCGATGATTTTTTCTCCTATTAGCACATCAAGAGGTTCATTTGCCAACTGATCTAGTTCTACGACCGATCCTATGTCCATATTTAGGACATCTTTTAAAAGTACGGTTTTTGTACCGATTCTCACCCGCACGGGTAACTGCACATCCATGATGAGAGAAATGTTTTTGAGCTCTTCTTCTGTTAAATTTGCAGATGAAGAATCGTTTTCAATCTGCGGTTGGCTCTTTTGGGGTGTTTCATCGTTACTCGCTTCGAAGTTTAAGATAAAATCTTTATCGACGGCTATTTGCATCAGTGCCGTGACGGACGCCACTTGAAACTCTATATCGAAAAGTTTGGCAAAAGAGCTCAAAGATGGGCTTTTATCTTCGTATAGTTTTATATCTTCTACAGAGAAATTAAGATTTGGTAGATCCGGTTGAGCCGAGAGCGTTGTAGAAAGCGCTCCGAAAATATTCGAGACGATCTCTTTTGCCGCATCAAGATCGTCATCGTTCATACTCTCTTGAGTCTCTCCTTCTCCTCCTAACATCAGATCTCCAAGAGCCGTAGCTAAAGAGACTTCGAAAGAGAGCGACAACTCTCCTTTTTCGGATGACACGGACGATACGGCGCAAGGAGTTTTAAATTTACTCTCATCGTCTATATCGCTTTGCGCCTTTAAGGAGAGTACGGCATTTTGACCGGTAAGCCCCTCTATAACTGAGATACTCTCTTGCTCGAGAAGTTTTATAAAATCATTCATTTATCGCATTACCTTTTAATTTTTGCAGGCGCTCTTTTTTCGCTTTTTCATATTTTTGCAGAATTTCCTTAATTTCATCTTTATCGTTCTTGATAAGTGAAGTGATTTGCATACTCTTATGGTGTCTGTGAACACCCATTTTCGCTTCAAAAACCTCTTTATTATCTATCGAAATCGTCGCCTTGTCGCTTGAAGGAGTGTCTAGTTTGATTACATCACCGATATCGAGTTCCAAAAGCTGTTTTATAGATATATGAGTAGTGCCCAAAATCGAGTCAAGTGTTATATCCGCTCTTTTTACCAACTCTTTTAATTCCGTGTTTCTGCTCTTTTTACTGCTGGCTTCTCCTATCATGATATCTTTATTTGCAAGTTTGGAGAGGATTGATTCAAGATAGATTACGGGATAGGCGATATTTATCATCCCGCTCGTTTCTCCGATTGTAAGTTCGAGTACGACCATGATGACGATCTCGTTTTGTGCTACGATCTGTACGACATTGGGGCTTGACTCTTTTGAAGTTACCAACGGATAGAGTTCTATTACCGAACCCCAAGCATCTTTTAGTTTTTGCATAACGATTCTTAATACGGTATCGAGGATATTCGATTCTATGTCGGTCAATTCCCTCTCCACATCATATGAGTCGCCCCTGCCGCCTAATATCCTATCTATCATCGGAAACGCGATTGAGGGATTCATCTCCAAAACTCCGCTTCCTTCAAGCGGTTTTAAAGAGAAGATGTTGAAGCTGGTCGGACTTGGAAGAGACATCAAAAATTCACCGTAAGTCATTTGATCGACTGATTGAAGCTGAATCTCTATGATAGATCTCATGACCGTCGAGATTTGTGACGAGAGGTTTCTTGACATTTTGTCATGAATACCTTTTATGGCGCGAAGCTGCTCTTTTGAAACGCGGTTTGGTCTTTTAAAGTCATAGAGCATGACTTGCTTGGATTCACTTTGAACTTCCGCTAAAGCGTCCGGAGATTCGATATTTTCTTCGTCGCTATCGACAACTTCTAAAAGAGCGTCAATTTCGTCTTGGCTAAGAATATCCGCCATTTATCCTGCCAATCTCTCTCTTAACTGTTTCATCAGTTTTTTATGTAGTTGAGAAATTCTTGATTCGCTAATCTCCAAGATCATGCTTATCTCTTTGAGATTCAGCTCTTCGAAGTAGTAGAGCTCTATTATGGTCTGTTCTCTTGTCGAGAGAGTTGTTAGTATCTCTTTTATGGATTCTATGAGTTGATCTTGTTCTATCTTTTTTTCTACATGATTTTCTACATGTCCGGAAACTATCTGTTCGTTCAA
>CAZNIT010000010.1:0-16384 GCA_964573205.1 uncultured Sulfurospirillum sp.
CGAAATCATTTCACGCCCTAAATAACCGGTATTGTTACATTTATCACACCCTTTGGCTTTATAGAACTGATAGTGATCAGGAAGCATTGGACTTAAATCTTTTAATACATCTTCGGGAAGCTCCGTTTTGATTTTACAATGAGGACATATTTTTCTTATAAGTCTTTGTGCCTGGATAGCAACTAAAGCACCACTGACAAGATATGCTTCAATTCCCATATCTACAATTCTTGTAATCGCACTTACAGCATCATTTGTATGAAGTGTCGAAAAAACAAGGTGTCCTGTCAAAGATGCTTCGATAGCAATTTTAAGAGTCTCTTTATCTCTTACCTCACCGATCATAATGATGTCCGGATCTTGTCTTAGAATCGATCTAAGAGCAGTAGCAAAAGTAAGATTCGCTTTTGTATTTACTTGAACTTGCTGAATAAGATTCATCTGATACTCTACCGGGTCTTCCACCGTAATCATCTTTTTTTTGACGTTTTTTATGGCATTCATACCGGCATAAAGCGTCGTAGTCTTACCGCTTCCGGTAGGTCCGGTTACAAAAATTATCCCATAAGGAGCGTTCATAGCGTTTCTAAACTTTTGATAATTCTCAGGATGCATACCTAACTCTTCAAGTTTGATCATGACCTTCGATTTATCCAAAATCCTCAAAACTATCGATTCACCGGTCATAATGGGAAGAGTGGAAATCCTAAAATCATAATGCTTTTCCATCACGGTAGCTGAAAAACGACCGTCTTGCGGTTTTCTCTTCTCAGCTATATCGAGATTTGCCAAAAGTTTTATACGCGAGCTAAGCGGCGGGTAAATATCTCTGTCAAAAACGAATATCTCTTTTAACATTCCGTCGATTCTCGATCTTACAATACAACTAGTCTCGGTCGGTTCGATATGAATATCGCTTCCCCCGCTTATGATGGAAGTTTTTAAAATGAGCTCTATCAGCTTCAATATACCCGAGCTCTCTTCAACATCCGTCGCCGATTTTGCGGTAAACTCCTGTCTTATATCGGCGATAAGATCTTTAACGCTTTCGCTTATCTCTATATTGTGAAGATGTTTATCTATCTGATCGGGGTTTGCTATGGCGATTTTTATAAGTTTATTTCTAAAGATTCTATGAAGCTGCTCTTGTAAGGATATATCGAAAGGATCTTTCACCGCGACATAGATATTTATATCATCCTCTTTATAAGGAAGTATTCCGAGTTTACTTATCTTCGCATAGCCGGCTTTTGCTCCGAGAGTATAATTTACTTCCTGAGAATAAAGATCTACGAAGTCACTCTTTGTACTTTTAGCGAACTCTTCCAAAAATTTATCAAGATCGATCGAAAAATTTTCATAAATATCTCCAAGAAGAATCAATCCGTTTTTAAAAGCTTCTATAAGAAGAATATTCAAGGTCTCCGTCGTAACAAGACCTCTTTTGATCAAAATCGATCCGAGGTCATCACCGCTGTTTTCGAACTCCTCTTCGATCTGTTGAACGACATCTTGTGTTATAATTCTATTCTCAAATAAAAAATCAACGACACTTAGTGCTTTTCTCTCTTTCATAACACCCTTCTTTAACTGGACTGAAGCTGTTTTAACAACTTTGACGCCTCTTTCGATTCATAGATTTTCAAATAGGCGTTAAGAATATTGATCGCATCCTGCTTTTTACCTATTTTCATTTTACTTTTTGCAAACAACATCCAGCTTTGCGCCTTCTTTTGATCCACTTCATTGGCTATAAGAGACCATTTCATAGCTTTTTCATATCTCTTCGCATCGTAAAATCTTTGCGCGATCATTAAAGCGTATCTTGCATTATTTGTTTTATAAAACTTCTGTTTCAGCCTCTTTATGGAAATTTTAGAACCGCTTTTACCTCTTTTGCTATCCACAAAAGTAATCTCAATAGCTTTTCTCTTTTTTGCAACAGGCTCTTTTATTATCGGCTGTATCGCGATATTGTTTATATCCGCCGACGGTTTACGGCTCTTTTGCAACTCTCTTAGATCTATCTCCGCAAGATCGCTAAAATCGTCTTCAAGCATTTCAAGGCTTATGACATTGCCGTTTATCTCTTTCTCAACCGTACTCAAAGATACGGAAGATTTGTTCGTACCGGCAAGAGAAAAAGAGGATAGATCATTTACTCTGTTGACGCTATGGTATATCAAAAAAAGTGAAATAGCGATTATCAACGACAACAATAAAGCAAATGTCTTGACAAATGCCTTGTCGTCGAAAATAGTGTTGTTATGATCCGTAATTTGATTAATTCTCATGCCCTCTTCCTTTAACCGTTAATATTTGATTTTTTCATAACCTAGGTCTTTTAACGAGACCGCGTTATTTCCTTTTGTTCTATTTTTTATGATATGAGGCGTAATTATGACAATCAACTCTTCCCTGATTTCACTAACCTTTTTTTGCTGAAACGCATATCCAAGAAGCGGTATGTTTCCTAAAATCGGCACTTTACTTGTTTCAACACCTTTTTTTGTATTGATAAGTCCGCCTAAAATCACTTTCTCGCCGTCTTTTAGTTTCACAACCGATGAGATCTGCTTTTTCATAAGATCGGGTGGAAGTCTTCTAACTCCCGATTCATCCGTTTTGACTCTGCTTTTAACCGAACTAATGGAAGGATTGATTTTAAGTATAATCTCATCATCATCGGTGATTTCGGGAGTTATATCCAAAAGTATTCCCGCAAAAACAGACTTTACGACCTCATTGTTATAAGTCTCGGTCGCCGCGTTTGATCCCGTTTGTCTTGAACTTGACGAGAGTTTATAATAGAGTTGATCACCCGAACTAAAAACCGCCGGCTGATTGCTCAAAGTAACGACTTTCGGATTGGATACCGCCGTTACGTCGCCTTGCGTTTTCAAAAATTTGATAACATCCGTTATACCCGTATTACCGCTTAGACGCATAAATGTCGCATGAGCTGACGGATTGGAGTCGCCGAAATCGGTTATCTTATCATTTGAGAGATTACTAAGGTTATTTGTATTTAAAATCTCATATGCCATTTGCATATTTTGAAGCTTATAGATTTCACCCCAGTTGATTCCGGTTTGTCTTGAATTATCAAGAGTTACAGAAAGTATTTTTACATCTATCAAAACCTGTTTGTGAAGTCTATTCATGATCTGATGCAAATACGCCGAAACTCTGTTAATCTGCTTTGTCGTACCGCTAACCGTAACAAGACCGGCTTCTCTATTTATGATCGGTGCCGGAGCTTTGAATTTATCTTCAGGAGAGTTTAGTATGGTTTGTAACTCCTGTTGCATTTTCTCCCAAAAGCTAAAGCTATCCTCCGATGTAATCGTAGCACCGGTCGAGAGGCTACCTCCCTTGCCGTCGCCACCACCGTTACCTCCGGTAGAATCACCGGTCTCGCCGGTCAATGAAATATCCGTACTACTCGTACCGCTTCTTTTTGTATTTACATAATCTATCTTGAAAGTTTTCGTTTTAAGTCCACTAATGGTCAAAAGCTTACCGTCATAATCATAGTCCAAGCCTTTAGAGGAAATTAAAACATCAAAAATCTCTTCGAGACTCATCTTTTTTATATTTATACCGAATAACTTATCCATAAGTTTCTCTTTCGCATAAGAATCTTTCGTTATGAGACTGAAACTACACTCGTTACTGAGTTGATTGAGGATTTCTGATGTAGTCACCTCTTCGGAAACTTTGATATTAAAAGAGCGATAATCACAACTTTTTGCTTCCAATACCGTAACAGTCGTTACACTCATCATTAAAAATCCGGCAAGAAGACTTTGTCTGATTCTATTTGATACTAATTTTTTCATTTTTCTTCCTCAAAGTTAATCTTTTTTTAAACTCGTTGTTTTTCAAAAACACACCATTGTTTTTAATTGATGAGAGGGTAAAATCCTCCACCTTCTCGCCAAGTTTATACCACTTTCCGCTGATTTTCGCACGATTATTTACAATGGCCTGCAATTCGTATTTTGGTTGAATAGCAACTTTCGTGCCATCAGGTTTTACTTTGACAATCCGTTTCTTCTCCTCTTTGGTGAGCCTTACAAAAGGTGGTCTGACGGATTCTATTTCGCTTTGTGCGGCACCCACACGCTTTTTACCGATTCGCTCGAACATCATCTTGTAATCTTTTATCAAAGCTATTTTTACATCATCTTCCGGTATCTGTAGTGCGCTTAAAGAGACCGCACCTATCGCCAAGTATGTTAGTATTACTTTTTTCATTAGTATTTCATCCCCCATACGGCTATTTTAAATTTGCTTAATATTCTATCGTCAGGTTTGCTCATTTCGATTTCGTTGATATCTATCACCAAAGGAGACTCCTCGATTTCATTTAGAAATTTCATCAAATTGGTAAATTTAGCTTTTGACTTAACCTCTATTTCGACCACATGCGTAATTTTCTGAAACGTCGGGTTATAAAATTTATTACCGATCTCTTTTATCTCCACATGATGTTTTTTTGCCAAAGCCGCGATATCATCGACAAACTGAGCCCAACTCTCATCATCAAAAAGCAGATAAGATAACTCGGTAAGCGTGTTATCGACATAACTTATCTTATAAATAGTGTTGTCAAACTCTTGCTTTTTACTTTTTACAAGCGCTCTAAGCGCCGCTAATTTTTGCGGTGTGTTTTGCTGAAGATAGCTTTTTTGCGTATTTATCTTTTGCTTAACTTGCACTATTTCGTTTTCCGTACTTTTTAACTTCTTATCCGTCTCAAGATAGACGAATTGATAGATCGCATAAGCTATCGCTAATGCGGCTACGAAATAGAACATTTTGACTTCGGACGGTTTTTTATTTACAAAAAACTCGTCAATTTGGCTGAAAATGTCTTTTTTATTGATATTAGAACTGGCCATTTAATCCTACCTTTATTGAACTCTCGTAGTAAGAGGCGTTGTCATCTTTTTTGATCAACTTCGTACTGACATCATAATGTTTACTAAGCGCCATATCCTGCATAAGCTCCGTAAGATATTTATCTTTCGGGCTTCTTACGGTTATATACATAGTGCTGTTGCTCTCTTTGGTCACCACAACTTTAGCGTGATGATTGTTGATCTTTTTAAATAGATCCGTAAGTACTTTCGCCTTCATCGGATAGTTGACTTTTTTATGGTATATCTCTTTTAAAAGATTCGTACGAAAATCAAGATCTTTGCTTTTAACGGATAACTTCTTCTCGATCTCCTTCTTCTCTTTTTGTACTTTGCTCATTGCGGCTTTCATGCTGTTGCTTTTTTGAGTAAGCCTACTGTTTTGTGCCTGTAGATCGTTTAACTCTTTTTGTAAAAAAACACTCTCATACACGAACTGATACGCGGGATAAGAGATAGATAGTATAAAACTCGCAGCTATAGTCTGAAGCAATTTACCGCTTGCTCTTTGTTTGAGCGGCGGGGGTCTTTTGAAGATCGAGATATTTTGAGTATCGTCCATCGTCTCACTATATGCAACAGCCGACTCTATCATAACGGTATGAAGTGGCTCTATCGAAAGCTCATTGGCGTTTTTGGATATCTTAAAATCAAGATATTTAGTCGAAAGGTTTATATAATTGTAACAAAACTCCTCTATCCCGGCTATCTTTCCGATCTCCGTTCCTAAATATACTTGATCTATATGTTCAAGCCTATACGCTCTTTTCGCATAAAGGATTACATCGTTTATATATACGAAAATCTCTCCGAAAATCTTCATCAACTGCTGTTGATAAGCACTGTTTTCATGCTGCATTCCGGACTTTTTAAGCATTGAGAAAAAGCCTTTTTCATCGATTCTTTTTCCAAGCTCTTTCGCGAAAGTATCCGAAATATATCCCAAAGAGTATTTAATCGACTTTGAAAAGACATATTCTCCGTCTCTATAGATTGCCACAAAAGCGTCATCTTTGTGAAAATAGATAAAACAGTCCGTCTTATCGGAGGTGAGAAGATTTTTTGTATAAAGTGATTTTAGTAAAAAAGGAGCCGCGGTAATATAGTCAATATATTTTATCTCTTTTAATTCACCGAAAATATCACTTAAAACCGTCTTATCTATCGCAATAACGTTGAAGACCCGAAATTCTCCATCGTTTCTGCTTGATTGAAAAGAGAATATAGAGTAATCCTTATCGCTTTCAAGTCCGAGTTCATCATACGCTTTTATCTCTATCGCACCCTGTAACTCTTCGTCGCTTACGCCTATTTCTATATCGACCGTTGAAGAGATAATATCTTTTGTTTGAACATAAGAGATATAAAAAGCTCTGTCATCGAATTTTTTGATACTCTCTTCGCTTATTAAATTATCTCTGTACCGATAGGACTTTAATGAATAAGGATCAAGCGTAATAATACTTTTTTTACGCTTTTCTATGATACTCTTTTTTAACATCTGAAACTACCTATTATAGAATTAACAGGGTTTGGAATGTCTGTTCCTAGAAGTTGTAACCAAGCTCTCCTAAAGATTTTTTATCTTTCGTCCAGCCATGCTTTACAACTACAAAGAGCTTTAAAAATGTCTTTTTACCGTTAAGACGTTCAATAGATTTACGCGCGGCGTGTCCGATTCGCCTTAAAGTCTCACCATCTTTACCGATGACAATACCTTTTTGACTCTTCTTTTCGACCACGATTTGTGCGTAAATCTTCTCGATCTCCGGCAGCTCTTCAACCCTTTCAATGACTACATCGGAAAAATAGGGAATTTCTTTAGAGGTTTTTTCAAATATTGACTCCCTGATCAACTCTTTATAGATATCTTTCATTTTATCCGTCGTAAGAATTTCAGGATCAAAATAGTGGGGATGAGCAGGAAGATGTTTACAGATCGTATCAAATACATAGCTTTTGTCGGTCCCCTTTTTTATGGAAACCGGTATCAACTCTAAAAATTTGTCTTGATACTTTTGAAACTCAAGAATTTTTTTTAAAATATATTCATTTTTCACCTCGTCCGTTTTTGTTAAAAGAACAATATGGGGAATACTCTTTTTGTTTAATCTCAAAAAATTTTCATACTCTTTTATCGAATCGGTAACCGGTGAGAGAAAAAGAATCAAATCGGAATCACCCATAGCCTTTAAAGCCTCTTCGAGCATAAATTTGTTCATAAGCCTCTCACTCTCATGAATACCCGGAGTATCGACAAAAACTATCTGACAATCATTATGCATAGCGATCATATTAAGACGCTTTCTAGTAGCGTTGGCTTTATGCGAAACCATAGCCAACTTCTCACCTATAAAAAAATTAAGCAAAGAACTCTTTCCGGCATTCGGTCTGCCTACAACGGCTACAAAACCGGCTTTTTGTTCACAACTCATAAAATATACCTGGATAAATCCTCATCACTTGCAACTTCGTCAAGCTTTTGGGACACCAACTCTTTTGTAACGGTGATCGTCTCTCCTTTATGTTCATCGGCATCGAAACTTATATCTTCTATCACTCTCTCAAGTACGGTATGAAGGCGTCTGGCTCCTATATCTTCAAGTTTTTCGTTGGCAAGCTGCGAAACTTTGGCAATCGCCCTTATAGCCTCATCTTCAAACACAAGTTCAACACCCTCTGTCGAAAGAAGTGCTTCATACTGTTTCAAAAGAGAATTTTTCGGCTGAGTCAATATCTTGTACAGCGTATCTTCGGAGAGCGAACTAAGCTCGACTCTTTGGGGAAATCTTCCTTGAAGCTCGGGTATTAGATCGCTAGGTTTTGTCAAATGAAAAGCTCCCGCCGCGATAAAAAGAACATGATCGGTTTTTACCACTCCGTACTTGGTATTTATATCGCTACCTTCGACTATCGGAAGAAGATCTCTTTGAACACCCTCTTTGCTGGGATCTTGTCTGCTCGATGATTTTGAACTGACGGCTATTTTATCTATTTCGTCTATAAATATGATTCCGCCGTTTTGCGCCCGCTCAAGAGCTTCGCTCTTTATAGCTTCAAAATCCAACAGCTTCTCGCTGGCTTCGCTTTTTAGAGCGTCTTTCGCCTCTTTTACCTTCATCTCCTTTTTTACACTCTCGCTCTTTGCCGATAATATTTTTAGAAAACTCTCTTGAACTTTAATCATCTCCGGAGGCATTGAGGTGTCGCTTATCTCTCCGCCGGCTCCGCTTAACTCTATCTCTATCTCAAGATCGTCAAGTTCACCGTTTTTAAATTTTTGACGCATCTTCTCGAAACTCTTTTTATAGTCCTCTTTTTTACTCTCGCTAGCTCCCGAGGGAAGCGGCGGAAGGAGTTTCTCTATAATCTTCTTTTCAACATATTCATCGATAGCACCTCTATTTTTATCTTTATGTTCGGCTTTTACTAGATTTATAGATGCCATCACGAGATCTCTTACCATAGACTCGACATCTCTTCCGACAAAACCTACTTCGGTATATTTACTGGCTTCGACTTTGACAAACGGAAGACTGAGCATCTTCGCGAGTCTTCTTGCTATCTCCGTTTTACCAACACCGGTGGAACCGATCATAAGAATATTTTTGGGGCTTATCTCCTCTTGCATAACACTATCAAGCTGCATACGGCGATATCTGTTTCGAAGCGCTATACCGATCGCTTTTTTCGCTTCAAACTGTCCTATTATATATTGATCGAGATACGAAACTATCTCTTTTGGTGTCATATTCATCTAATTTTTTTCCTCTTTGGTTAAAGTATATGTTTTTATCCGGTCACTCGTATAGATACAAAGCTCGCTCGCGATAAGAAGCGACTCTTTAACGAGCTTCTCTTCATCCAAATCGGCATGACGATCTAACGCCCTTGCTGCGGAAATCGCAAAATTTCCACCGCTTCCAATAGCCGCTATCTTACCGTCTTCGGGCTCTACGACATCTCCGTTACCGCTTAGAATGAAAATATTTTCCGTATTTAAAACTATCATCATAGCCTCGAGCTGTCTCATATATTTATCTTTTCTCCACTCTTTGGAAAACTCTATGACCGACTTTAAAAGATCGCCCTTCTTCTGTTCCAAAATGCCTTCGAACATATCAAAAAGATTAAAAGCGTCGGCGGTACTTCCCGCAAACCCGGCTATGATCTTTCCGTTATAAAGTTTTCTGATCTTCGTAGCGTTGGATTTTAAAATCGCACTTCCGAATGTCACCTGTCCGTCCCCTCCGATAACAGCCTTTTTTTCACCTTTGCAAGCAAGAATAGTAGTACCTTTAAACATTTACTCTCCAACTATCTCAAGATTTAAAATCGCATGAATTCCGTGACCGAGCTTGACGGATATGTCAAAACTACCGGCTGTCTTTATGGGATTTTTTATCTCTATCGTTTTTTTATCTATCTCTATATCCTCCTGCTCTTTTAAAGCGGAAGATATCTCCTCTTTCGTAACCGCTCCGTAAAGCGAACCGTTGGCTCCTAGCTTATGCTTTATGATAAGTTTTACGGATGAGAGCTTTTTCTCTATATCTTTTAGTCTTTGTATCTCTTCTTGCTCTCTTTTGGAAATTAGCTCCTGCTCTTTTTTCCACTCCTCTATCACCTCGTCGGTTGCAAGTTTCGCAAAACCTTTCGCTATCAAAAAATTTTGCCCGTATCCGTCTTTTACATCTTTTATCTCTCCGGCTTTACCCAAACTTTTTACATCTTTTATCAACAATACCTTCATAATGTATCCTTTTTATTTATTTTGTGCGATTATAGCAAATAGTAAATTAGTCGCTCTTGCCCATATTTTCTATCTTCTCTTCGATCTCAAGATAAAAATCGACAAGCTCTTCATACTCAAGTCGGGACTTTTGCAACTCTTCATGAAGCTCCGTCACTCCTCTTTGCCCGTAACACTCAGGATTTGACAAACACTTGTTTAACTCTTCTATCTTTTGCTCCAATGACTCTATCTTCAAAGGAAGTTCATCGTACGCTTTTTGCTCTTTGTAACTTAGTTTAAAACTTCTATTTTTAGAGCGATTGTGCTCTTTTGGTTTTTCATCGATTTCAACTTTAAACTTCTCTATCTCGTTTAACTCTTTTTCGATCTCAAGATACTCGCTATAACTTTGATAACTCTCCTCCACTACACCGTCACCGCGAAAGATCAGCAGTTTTTTAGCTATTTTATCCACAAAATATCGATCATGAGAGACGAATATCAAAGCACCGTTGAAACTTTGAAGATACTCTTCGAGTATGTTTATAGTCGCAATATCAAGATCGTTAGTAGGTTCGTCGAGAATCAGACAATCATACTTTTTCGTGAACAAAAGCGCAAGCGCGACACGGTTTTTCTCCCCGCCGCTTAAAATAGATATCTTCTTATCAAGATGCTCTTTCGGAAAGAGGAAATTTTTAAGATAACCGTAAACATGCATATTTTTCCCGCGAACCATAACCCTATCGCCGCCTTCGGGACAAAATGTCTCGATAAGATTTTTATCGTCATCGAGCATTGCTCTTTGTTGATCGAAGTAGCCTATACTAAATTCCCCTTTTTTTATAATACCGCTATCGGCTTGAAGCTCTCCGAGCAGAAGTTTCAAAAGAGTGGATTTGCCCGCTCCGTTTTTCCCCACAATCGCGATTTTATCCTGTTGAAGTATTCTTAAGGTTAAATCTTTTATAAGCTCCTTTTCTCCCAGAGATTTACTCACCTTTTCGAGTTCGAAAAGCATCTTCTTTTTATTTAAGTTTTTCTGATTTTGAAAACTCTTTTGCTCTCTTTCAAGCTCAAGTCTCATTTTTCTTATAACGGAAGGATTTTTTTTCGCCTCCTCTCTCATCTGTAAAACCCTCTGTTTTCGCCCTTCGTTTCTCTTTAGTCTCGCTTTTACCCCTCTACTTAACCACTCCTCCTCGCTTTTTAGAAGTTTAAGAAGTGTTTCGTGAGATTTTTGCATAGATTTCAAAAGTTGCTCTTTTTGACGAATATAGTCGCTATATCCGCCTTTGAAAGTTCTGATCTTCGCATCTTCGATCTCGATGGATGAGGTGGCGATATTATCTAAAAAATAACGATCATGAGATATAAACAAAAGTGTGAATTTCTCTCTTAATAGATATCTCTCCAAAAACTCCACCATATATACATCAAGATGGTTAGTCGGCTCATCAAGCAGAAGAATATCCGGTTTTTTAAGCAAAAGCCCGGCAAGTGCGACTCTTCTTTGCTCTCCCCCGCTAAGTAGAGCTATCTGTTTGTTTTCATACTCTTTTAACGCAAATTCATGAAGAATTCTTTCAACCTTGTCATCAAGGCTCCAAGCGTTGTGAGCATCTAAAAAAAGTCCTAGTTTTGAGTGCTCCTCGACTAATGCCGCGTTTTCAAAATTTTCACTCAAAAGTACACTCAACTCATCATATCTCTCTTTAGCCGATTTAAGCTCTTTTAATTCATTCTCGACCGCTTTTTTTACGCTTATTCCCTCTTCAAAACGGGGATTTTGATCGAGCATCTCTATCTTTATGCCGTTTTGAACTATCCGCCTTCCTTCGTCAAACTCAAGCACGCCCATACAGATTTTCATCAGAGTCGACTTTCCGCCGCCGTTTTTGGCGATGATGGCGACTCTCTCGTTTTCATGGATACTAAAGTCTATATTCTCTAAGATTTTATTGCTTTCGTAAGCTTTGCTTACGCCTAAAAGATCTAAAAGCGCCATTAAATTTTATACTTTTTGGGATATTCGAAAAAAAGAAATTTTCCGCTTTTTGGTTTGATATCTTTAAAACTTCGCACACGAAAAGAGAAACCGACCACGGAAGCCGTCGGAAGGTTATCAAGCGTTACGTTATCCAACATATTTATGATCTCGGTCATAGACGGATTGTGTCCTACGATCAACACTTCATCGTATCTGTCGTCTATAGAGTTTATCACATCCAAAAGCTCTTGTGCCGAAGCCTCATATATCTTTTCTATAATAAGTATCTTTTTCGTCTCGTATCCGAGCTCTTTTGCGACGCTTTTTGCGGTAAGTTTCGCCCTTTTTGCCGGCGATGTGACGATAAGCGAAACTTTTATCTCTTTATCTTTTAAAACTTTACCCATAAGAGGCGCGTGCGTTTCACCTCTTTTGTTCAAGCCTCTTTCAAAATCACTCACATAATAACCGCTCCAATCGGACTTGGCATGCCTCATCAGATAGACTTTTTTACTCACGATAGATACTCCGCTTTTAATTTATAATCCGATTTGTTACATCAGGAAAACTTCCCGCGATTATATCAAAAATTACTCTTGATTTAACTATATATTAAATACTATTTAAGTAATATATCCTCATGAATTATTTTCCCGCATTTCTCAAACTTGACCATTCCAAAGTTTTAATCGTCGGCGGCGGTAAAATCGCAACTGAAAAGATAGAAAAATTGCTTGATTTTACTAAAAATATAGAAGTCATCTCCGACAGATACAGCGAAAAAATGCTTTCGCATATCATCGACAATAAACTATTTTACAAAACAAAACCTTATGAGATAGGAGATGCAAAAGAGTTTGACATCGTTATAGTGGCCGTCGATTCACTAGATCTTCAAGAGAAGATTTACAAAGAGACTAGAAACACCCGCACTCTTTGCAACGCCGTGGACTCCGTCGCTTATTGTGATTTTATATTTCCCTCATATATCAAAGAGGGAGATTTAACCATAGCCATTTCAACTTCGGGAGCTTCTCCAGCAATCGCCAAATATCTAAAAAAATTTATCAAAAAAATGCTCCCTCAAACAATCGGCACATTTTTACAAGAGATGAAAGATGTAAGAGACAACCTCCCAAAAGGAGAAGAGCGCATGAAGTATTTAAACGATAAAGCCAAAGAGTTTTTTGAAAAAGAGAAAACGAGCTAACTAAACTGTACCGAGTCAATATCCACTTCACGCCTTATCTTGATTACGCAGTTTGAGCAAGCCCAAACTGCTACGCTAACGCTTCGTTTGCTTCAGCAGCAGGCTCACGCGCAGATAAACCGCGCTCTGTTTTTTAGCTAAACTGTACCGGATCGATATCCACTTCACAATCTTTTAGACGACATTTATGTGCGATCTGAATCAAAGCTTTCGCGGAATCCGAGCGCAATAGCACCTGAAAACGATATTTGCCGGCTATCTTTGCAATCGGTGCCTCCCCAAAACCGACAATTTCCACATCTTTTACATATCCTAGACAATCTTGAAGCTTTTGCAAAATTTCCAAAGCTTTTTGCTTGCTTTTATGTGAAATCAAAAACTTCATAAGCTTTTTATACGGTGGATAAAGACCTCTTCTATATCTTAGTTCATCTTCTAAAAATCTTTCATAATCATCCATATAGTGAGAAAAGAACTCTTCATTGTTTGTCATGACCAAAACTTTTCCCTCGCCTTTTCGACCGCTTCTTCCTGCAACCTGCAAAAGAAGACTCATCGCCTTTTCGCGAGCCCTGAAATCCGCTTGTGCTAAAATTGTATCTATCGCAAAAACAACTCCTAGTTTAACATCCAAATAGTCATGACCTTTAGATAACATTTGAGTACCGACTAATACATCTATCTTTTTATCGTTAAACTCTTTCAAAACTTTTTTAAGTTTACTCTGTGTAGTGATCTCGTCTCTATCGAACTTGGCAAATCTCTTGTCGGGAAACTTTTCATAAAGCTCTTCAACCACTTGTGCGGTACCTATTCGATTCGATCTGAGATTTTGACTTTTACAAAAAGGACACTCTTTGGGTATCCGTTGTATATAATTACAATAGTGGCAGCGAAGAGCGTTTTTCTCTTTATGTATGCTCATGCCGACAGAACAAAAGGGACACTCAACAAATTTACCGCAATCCATACAAGTTAGATATTTATAATTTGCTCTGGTTGGAAGAAACACGATAGCTTGCAGGTTTTGATTTAAAACATTCTCCAACTCATAAAAAACCCTATCCGCTATTACATTTTCGTCTTTAATAAAAATTATAGATTTTTCGGTTTTGAAATATGTCTCTTTGAGTCTGAAAGTTGGAAATTTATGATAAGAGGTCAATGACGGAGTCGCAGAACCGAGTACCACTTTGGCATTTAAAATATCCCCCATATACAAAGCGACATCCCTTGCGTGATATCTTGGACGGCTTGAAGCTTTATAACTGTCGTCATGCTCTTCGTCCACGATGATCAATCCTAAATCGGGCATTTGCAAAAAAAGAGCCGATCTGGCACCTGCTAAAATCTTTACTTCCCCTTTTGATATGGATTCAAGAATCTGCAATTTTATTTTTTTCGTTATCTTTGAATGCCAAATTGCTACAAGATCTCCAAATTTCGCTTTGAGCCTTTTTTGCATTTGAGGGGTCAAGGAGATTTCGGGCATTAGAAAAATAGCGGTTTTACCGTCATTTATTGTCTCTTCTAAAAGCTTCATATATATTTCGCTTTTACCGCTTCCCGTATCTCCGAAAAGAAGAGCTCTTTTTCGGTTTTTTAAAAACTCAAACGCCTCCATCTGTTTTCCGGAAAGCTCGAGATTACAATCGATCTTAAAATCCTGAGTTTGTTTTAGCTTTTTTACCGCAGTAAAGATTCCGGTAGCTTCGCCGAATGAACATAAATAATAAGAAGAGATAAATCTAAAAATCTGAAGATATTTCTCATCAAAAATATCTTCAGATTCCATCTCGATCTTTTCACATTTAAACTCAGGTTTTTCGCACTGTGAAATGATAATTCCATTTACTAGTTTATTTCTCAGTTTTACTTCGACAATTCTACCTAATTCAATTCTATTTTTCGATTCATATGTCAATGCGGAAAGAGGAGAGCCGATAAGGGCAACTTGATAATAAAAAATAGCACAAACCTTTTTGAAAATTTGTGCTATTGTAGCAAATCTATTCTGTCAAATCTTTACATAGCTTGATTGTATGCGTACAATCGAAATTTCCATTGGAGGGATTATATGTAAAATTTACATCCGTATTTGTGGCATTAAAAACATACTTGAACTGTTCAACCTTTCTCCATCCGTTTTTAGATTTAGAGTAGATTGGATAATCAAGTAATTTATTGGCTTCGACAGATGCATTGGAATCATAACTAAAAAGTGCGTCTCCGTCACTTGAAGTCGTCCCGTCAAGAGCATCAAGCCTAGCCGGGAAGCTGGCACCCTTTCCCATCAAAATATTGGTATTTCTTTTTAAAGAGATAGCATTTCGAATCGCGGCAACCTCACTTCTGGCTTTTGAAATGATGGCATCGTCGCGGGTTACGGCCATTTTGGAGATGGCTACACTTGAAAGAATACCTAAAATAACGATGACAAAAATAATTTCTATCATTGTAAATGCTTTTTTTTTCATATTTTATCCTCTAAAAATTTACTCTATCACCACCTACTGAAAAATTACTCTCAGATATTCGACTTTGGAGTTCTTTACATATGAAACCAATACAAGGAGCAGCGTGTTTAATTACAAGAGTTGTCTGATTCAAATCGATAATAAATGCGTTATCAGTAATTGAACCATTCTGAGTGTAAAGTGTGAATTGTCCAACTGATCCACTTATCGGTGAAACAGATGTTATTTTAGCTTTGCCTTGAATAACTAATTGATTCAAAATTTGTGACATTTTTTCTGGACTCGATATTTTTCCAGAAGAAAAATATTTTGCTGAAATTTCTGCAACTATTGATTGAATTTCATAAGCTTTTGAAGCAATTTGAGCATCATCTCTCGTCGCGGATAACTTTGGAATCGCAACAGAAGCCAAAATACCTAAAATCACTATTACAAAGATAAGCTCAATCATTGTAAATGCTTTATTCACAACTACCCTTCAAAAGATTTTTATTTTTTATTTAAATATTTACTTTATTTAAGTAAAAAATAAAAACCCAAGAAAAACTTGGGCTTTTATCTTAAAATTTTAAGCTTGTTCCAGCAATTGTGTAATTACCTTCTTGGATTCTATCCTGTAAAGCTTTTCCTATCACTCCACTAACCGAACCAGCTTTTTTAACCTGCAATGTCGTACTGTTTACATCAAAAACAAATACATCTTCTGTACCACTACCATTTTGAACTTTTATTGTAACTTTATGCCCAGCAACAGTGTCAGTTCCTGCAGCTTCTGTCGCCTTACCTTGTTTAACAAGCTGGCTTAACACCTGTGACATCTCGGTCAATTTTGCAACATTACCTTGTGCAGTCACATATGCTGGAATTTCAGCAATAGCTGTTTGAATTTCTTGTGCTTTTGATGCAATTTTCGCATCATCTCTTGTCGCCGCTAGTTTAGGAATGGCTACCGAAGCCAAAATACCTAATATAACAATCACGAAGACCAACTCAATCATAGTAAAACCACTTCTTTTCATAAAAAACTCCTTCAAAGTATTAAAATTT
>CAZNIT010000011.1:0-17505 GCA_964573205.1 uncultured Sulfurospirillum sp.
TTTTAAAAGGTATCCGTTTTAAATAGCGGATACCTTTTGATCTAGTCCGTTTTGTATAAAATTTTTCAAATCGTCAAATTTATGCGGTTTGCTATAATAAAATCCTTGACCGGATATACAGCCCATTTTTTCGAGTAGAACCTCTTGTTCTTTATATTCGATTCCTTCGGCGACGGTGGTAAAATCGAGATTTTGAGCAAGCGCTATGATCGCACCGGCTATATCTTTGTCTCTGGAGTTGGTGCATATATCGTCCACGAAGGATTTATCGATTTTCAGTGTAGTCGCCGGTAATCTTTTAAGATAGCTAAATGATGAATAGCCCGTACCGAAATCGTCTATGGCTATTTTATAGCCGAATTTTCTAAGCTCTTTCATGTGTTCGATATTTTTTTCTACATTCTCCATAACGCAGCTTTCGGTTATCTCTATTTCAATATTGGAAGGTTTTAGGTTTTCATCTTTACATATTTGATTTATCTTTTCGGTGAATTCGTTCTCTTTGAATTGTAAAATCGAAACATTTACGGCCACATGTTCAAGTGACGGATCAATCTCTTTGAATATCCTGAAGTCTCTACACGCTTTTTTAAAAATGAAATATCCTATTTCATTGATTAGTCCGATATCTTCGGCTACGGATATGAATTGATCCGGCGGTACGAAACCTAATTTTTTATTCTCCCATCTTACAAGAGCTTCAAAGCCGACGGTTTTTAAAGTTTTAAGATTGTATTTGGGTTGATACACGACGTAAAGTTCATCTTTTTTAAGGGCTTCTCTTAGTTCTTGTTCGATTTTTAATCTTTTATAAATCTCTCTTGAGAGCTCCTGTGTGAAAAACTGAAAATTGTTTCTTCCGTTTGTTTTCGCTTTGTACATAGCGGTATCGGCATATTTCAAAAGGCTTTGAAGGGTGGCGCCGTCTTGAGGGAACATAGCGATGCCTATACTTGCCGAAATATTTAATTTATGTCCATGCACCTCTATGGGATTTTGAAGAGATTTTAAGACCCTTTTTGCGATTTTTATCGCATCGTTTTGATCTTTGATCTCTATGACTATTACAAATTCGTCTCCTCCGATTTTTGCGACGAAATCTTTTTTTGAAACTTTTCTTTTGAGTCTTTGCGCAAAAACTTTCAAAAGAGCATCACCGGTATGATGGCCGAGGGTGTCGTTTATGTTTTTAAAATGATCGAGATCTATGTATAAAAGTGCGCAGGGTTTTTTCTTGTCCAATACTTCTTGTTGAAAATAGTTTTCAAATTTTACGCGATTGGGCAAACTCGTAAGAGGATCATGATAAGCTAAAAATTTTACCTTCTTTTCTTGTTCGATATATTTTGTAATATTCAATTTCACGGCTAAGTATCCGGTCACTTTCCCATCCATAATGAGAGGTGAAATGGAAGCTTTCTCATAAAAAATCGTGCCGTCTTTTCGTTTATTTATAAACTCACCCTCCCATTTCTCATAGTTATCCAAAGCGCTGTTCAAAGGGGCGTAGTACTCTTTACTCATCAGTCCCGATTGTAGGATTCTCGGATTTTCCCCCATTATCTCGCTTTTGTCGTAGCCGGTCTCTTTCACGAACGCATCGTTGGCATAGACGATGTTTTTGTCTATATCGGTTATTATGATGCTGTTATCACTATTTTCAATCGCATATTTATAAGCTGCGAGCTGTTTTTTGTGTTTTAGTGAATTTCTATGAAGATACAAAATACTGAGTAAAAGAGATGTTATAAAGAATAAAATTAACACCATCAGCAGTTTTCCAAGCATTAAATATGATTGAAAATCATTTTGTAAACGGGTATGAAGCGTATTTAACTTATCGAAAATATGTAAGTTTTCAACACTGATTTTTTCTTGTTCCAGAGTAACTATCTTGTCCAAAATAGATTTTTCATGTTGATAAAAATAGGCGAGAAGCTCATTGTTTTTCAATTTTGAAAGTTTTTTTATTTTTGCCAAGTTTTCGTCTATGATCTCTTTGTTCTGATTGATGCTTGTGAAAAGTTGTATAGTCATAAAGATCGTATTATCGAGCATAGTTAAATCCGATTCTGTCAACGAAGAGGTGATTTTTATATTTTTTTGCAGATCATGCAGATAATTCAACGAGTTTATGATGATGCTGTTGTAGGATTTCGAGTGTTCCAAAAGATGACTCTTTAGTTTATAGTCGTTTTCTATTTGATTTATCAGTTTGATATATAACGATCTGTTTTTACTTTGCATCATGATATCTTTTAAAGATAGCAACTCTTTTTTGAAATTCTCTATTTTGTCATTGATGAGATCGTAATTTACAAAAGTTCCCTTTTGGGCGACAAAGTAATTGAAATCTTTATCCAGAAGCTTTAATCGAGTTATGGTTTCACTCTGTTTCGTGAAGTGCTGGACGTTGTTGTTGATGGTAATGACCACAAATACGATTATAGGAATCGAAAATAAAAACAGCAGTAAAAGCGTTGTGATAAGGTCGGCTCTTTTTAGTTTCGGCATTTTCGTCACTCCTTTAGACTTTTTGGAAGTTCACCGTTTAAAGACTCTAAAAATGCGACGATTTTATCCGCTTCTTCGTCACTCATAGGTCTTCCCAGTTGATGTTTCGCCATCATAAAAACCGCTTTTTTTAGGCTTTTGACAGATCCGTTGTGAAAATAGGGTGATGTTTTTGCGACGTTTCTAAGTGACGGAACTTTGAAAAAATATTTGTCGCTTTCGTTTTTGGTTACATTGTACAGTCCTAAATTGCTATCTTTGATAGAGATGATAATTCCGAATTTGTTGTACATATTTCCGCCGATATTTTTACCATGGTGGCAGGCTATACAGCCGATCTGTTTAAATAGTAAGTAACCCTCTTTCTGTTTTTGGTTTATAGCTTTTTGGTCTCCTCTTAGATATCTGTCAAAGGGGCTGTCGGGTGTTATGAGAGTTTTTTCGAATTCCGCTATCGCGTCGGCTATATTTAGTGCGGTTACGCCGTCTTTATAGATATTTTGAAATTTCTTTTTATAGTGCGAATTTTTGATGGTTTTTACGAGATTGTCCAAACTATTTCCCATCTCTACGGGGTTTTGGATGGGGAAAAGAGCTTGCTCTTTCAAATCTTTGGCTCTTCCGTCCCAAAATTGGCGAAAATTAAAAACCGCGTTTAGTACCGTCGGAGAGTTTACGCTACCGACTTTATTGTCGATACCGGTGGAAAATTTCTTGTCGTCGTCTCCTCCGTTATATAGATCGTGACAACTCGCACAAGAGAGTGTGCCGTCTTTTGAAACAATGGGATCGAAAAAGAGACTTTTTCCAAGAGCGGCTTTTTTTTTATCGACGCTTACATGTCGAGGTAGAGGAACGATCGGTTCGCAAAAACCGTATGTGATCAACAAAAAAGCTAAAAGAAGATAACGCATACTATCAATCCAGTTATTTATTTAATTATTTGTATTTTTGTAAATCGGTAATATCGTTATTTTTTTTAGTTTTTTTGCAAAAAAACTTTTTTTTAATATATAAAGAAGAAACGCTTTCGCGGGCTTTTGTATAAGGTTTGTCGTTTGGTTGTATATCATTAATCATAATATGTTAAAATCAGTTCCATTTAATATTAATATAGGGGAATAGATGTATTTTGAAGAAAAACAGGGTTTTTTGAAGCAGAGCATTGAAGTTGAGGAGAAAATTTTTGAAACAAAAAGCGAATATCAAAAGATAGAGGTTTATAAAAGCAAAAAATTGGGAAACATCCTAGTACTCGACGAAATCGCTATGTTCAGCGAAAAAGATGAGTTCATATATCATGAAATGCTCTCTCATGTTCCCATCTGTACACATGCCGATCCGAAAAATATTCTTATCGTCGGCGGAGGTGACGGCGGAGTCGCTAGAGAGGTGCTAAGACATGAAGGCGTAAATGTGGATCTTGTCGAGATAGATGAAGAGGTTATAAACGTTTGTAAAAAGTATTTTCAAAAAGTCGTATGCGAGGATAACGAACGATTAAACGTAATCATAAAAAACGGTATGGATTTTATCTGCGGTGCGGATGAAAAAAGTTACGATATAGTTTTGGTTGACTCCACCGACCCTTCGGATCTCTCAAGCGAACTTTTCGACCCCGCTTTTTATGCGCAGGTAAACAGAGTATTGAAAGATGACGGACTCATGGCATTACAAGGAGGAAGCTACTGGATGGATTTGGACGGACATAAAAAGATTTTACGTACGGCGGCGAATCTTTTTACGATCGCAATGCCTTATCGTTACCAAATGTACTGCTATCCGGGGGTAAATTGGAATTTTATACTCGCGTCGAAAAAATATCATCCTACGGCGGATATAAATTTGCAAAGAGCCGATTTGCTTGAGGGAAACAGATACTATACCTCCGATATTCATAAAGCATCGTTTGTTGTGCCGAAATATATAAAAAAAGAGCTACTTGGAATCGCAAAAAATTAAAAAGGAGTTTTCAAATGCCATTGTACTAACAGGCGGAATTGCAAGCGGCAAGAGTAGTGTATGCTCACTACTTTCGCTCTACGGTTTTCAGGTTATAGATGCGGATAAAACGGCGCATCGGCTATTGGATGAAAATCGAATTAAAATAGTGCGGATGTTCGGAAAAGAGTATGTTGACGGGGAAAAGGTCGATAGGAAAAAACTCGGCTCTTTGGTATTTGAGGATGAGACGCAGAGAAAAAAGCTCGAAGCTCTTTTGCATCCTCTTATAAAAGAGCGCCTAATCGAACGAAGCAGATTGTGCGAGAGTAAAAACATACCCTATATTTTGGAGATTCCTCTATTTTTTGAAAAGAGAAATTATGCGGTTGACGAAACGGTCGTTGTTTATTGTAAAAAAGAGCAACAGATTCAAAGACTTTTAAAGAGAGAAAATTTCACTCTCCAAGAGGTACGAAGCAGACTGAACGCACAGATGAGTTTGGATGAAAAGAAAGAGCTTGCATCTTATGTTATAGACAATACGAAAGATCTAAAACATTTGCAAGCCGAGGTGGATAAATTTATATCCTATATAAAAGAGAAATATCCGAATATAAGATTATAATGGAGTTTTACGATGACCGATCCTCGCCGAAATAAAACATATGTAACATTGCAGATACTATATACCTTTTTAGCCTCGCTTTTGATGGTATATCATGCGACGCAACATTACAATATAGTGCAACGGGATCTTTTTTGGAATTTTTTTACATTCGGTGAGATGGGAGAAGATCTTCTATTCGTATTGATGGGGTTTACCGTTTTTTATACTTCATGGCGGTTTGTGGAAGAGGGTAAGGGATATAAAAAATTTATGGTCTATACTCTTTCGAGGATTTTTATGGTTTATTGGGTATTGATTGCGATTCCGGGATTTATAGTCTGGAATATCAATCCCGAACTTCATGCGAGCATAGCCAATATAAGCGCCGATGAATGGTGGCAGACATTTACTATGTGGTTCGGTCATCCGAGAATCGCCGTTATAACTTGGGTTTTAACGCAGCTTGTCTTTTTCTCTTTGCTTTTCGGACTTGCGATTTTAAATAAAAAGTTCATATATCTTTGGTATATCGTGCTTGGAATTTCTTTTATGAATCTCATAGATCGAATTACGATAAATTCTCAGCCTTTCGGAGATGTTACCGACGCGTGGTTTAAAGTTTTTTCACCGCACAATCTTGAGTTCGCTTTTGGAGCTTTTGTCTTTTTCCTCCTTAAAAAAGGCTATCTTGTCAAAAATTATAAAATTTTTCTTCTTTTTGCCATCGTTGCGGTTTTCGCCGTCGGAGCCGTTCATTCGCAAGGGATTCATAATCTTTATAACTCTAGGGTGTTGAATTTCGGTCTAGTCGCCGCTTTGTTAACTTACGCGGTGGTAAATTATGCTCAGTTTATCGACAAAACACCCTCAAATATTTTTGTAAAGTTAGGTGAAGCCGAATATATTATGCTTTTGATTCACGGCCCTATTCTATCTATCGTAGATTTCAAGATAGCGACGAAATTTGAGTTTGGATGGGCGATAACGCTGATGACTATTTTCGCGATCTTGACGGTTAGTTATTTTATACGGGTAAAGATCGAGGCGCCCGTACTGGCTTTCGTGCATAAAAAGCTTATTTGAAAGAGCGGATTGTGAGAGCAAAAGCGATCAAATTATTTAAATCGAAAGATCATAAATCGAATATGCTCTTTTATCTATTCGTCGCTATGATAATCATACATCTGCTCTCTCTGGGGATAGATATGTTAAGAGGCAGGGATGTGATGATTATCATAAAATCAGCGGCTATTGCCGTTTTTTTGGCATCCTTGTATCTTTATATGAGATACGCCCATAAAGTTCAAATGTTCGCTACGATTTTGATGCTTAGCGTAGAAGTCGAGTTGACATTGATCGTACTACAGGATAATTATCTTCATTTTTCTACCGTTTATCCTATGCTTTTGACATTCGGACTTTTTTTCTTTTTCGATCTGAAAAAAGCGCTTTGGTTTACTCTTTTTCATCATATGTATTGGTTTTGCGTTTTTGCGTACGGATATACGCACTATATTGATCATCCCGTTTTGCATAATGTAACTTCAATAGTGGGAATGATGATAGCATACGCGTTTATGGTGCTTTTTGGTTTTTTTTATTATATATCTACCGAAGTGGCATATGAAAAATTGGAACGATCGGATAGACAAAAGGCTATTTTGCTAAATGAAATTCATCATCGTATAAAAAACAATCTCAATATGATGGCTTCCGTTCTCGGGTTGCAGATTTTGAATATAAAATCTAACGAGACGAAAGATGTAAATGACGCCCTTTTAAACAGTAAGCTTCGTATTCAAGCTATGGCGATGGTTCATGAATCTTTATACCGGCACAAAGAGTTCGATACTATAAGTTTTTACGACTATGTTACGAATTTAACCGATCTTATAAATCGCTCATACGATAAAAATGTGGGAGTTTTTATCGACGGGGGAGAAATACAACTTCCTCTTGAGTCGATGATGCAGCTTGGAATTATTCTCAACGAACTTTTTACCAACTCTATAAAATACGCATTCGATGACGATAAAAAGAGCGAAATATCCATAAAGCTTCAAGAGCGCGGAGAGGAGTATATTTTCGTATATCATGAAAATCATAATAAAAATGTCGATATCGCTCAAATATTAAAAAGCAAAACTCTCGGAATGAAGCTTTTAAAGTTGATCGTTGCTCAAATAAACGGCAAACTTCAAGTTGAAAAGAACGAAGGGTTGCGTTTTACGATAACTTTCCCAAAATGATGCAATATAAATGCAATTTTATTACTATACAATTTTATTGTAAAAAGTTTTTTTACCTTTTTCGTAGTTACAATTGGAGAGCGTCATGAGAGAGTTTGCGGTAGTCGATCATATTCTCAAAGAGAGAGAGTTGGAAGGTGTGGAATTTACGCCTCTTCAAAAAGAGTTGATTTTCAAAGAGATAAGTTTTAGATTGAAAAACAATTTAAATACGATAGCTTCATTATTCGGTTTGCAGATAATAAACGCCGAGGAAAACAGAAATAAAGAGGTATCAAGAGTTCTTTTGACGAATAAAGTGCGGATAAATACCATTTCAATACTTCATGACAGTCTGTATAAAGATTCTGCCAAGTTGCAAAGTTTTGCCGACCATATAAAAAATATAATAAACCTTATCAATGACGGCTTGTCTGAAGTTCCCCTCATTTTATTGGATTTCGACGATATTGGGCTTTCACCCGACTCGACGATAAAGCTCGGAACCATTTTCTGTGAACTATATACGAACTCGCTTCAACATGCTTTCGGCAAAGTTGATCATTTCGGCGAAATCGTCGTATCGTTTAAGTGCGTTGACGACAAGATCGTATTTACCTACTATGAGAAAAATCATCGGGGAGTAGATATAGAAAAAATGCTTAAAAGCAAAACGGTAGGCATGAAGCTGGTGATGATCAATTCCCGTCAACTTAACGCAAAACTCGATATTTTTCATAAAGAGGGATTGCTTTTTCGTTTAACGATGTAGTCGATGGAATAAATTGTGCTGCTCTTTCGCCCTAAAGAGGCGGGAGAGTGATAAAAAGTGAGATATCCGATTGTTTTTTTGTTGGTTGCGGTGTTTTTTGCGGGTTGCGGCGAACAGAGTTTTCGTGACGATGATTTTGAAAAAGAGATAAAAACGCAAAATTATCTTAAAGTTACGGACTCTTTTGAAAAAGAGTCTCTTGAGTATTTAAACGAGTATAGATTTTCTGCGGGGCTTACAAGACTAAAAGAGAACGAAAACCTGAAAGAAGCGGCGAATTATCATGCCAAATACCTTACTCAAAACGGACTTTATACACATTATCAGTCCGAAGATTTGAAATATTATACGGGTTACTCTCCGAAAACGAGAGCCGGATATGCCGGATATGCCGGTAACGGTATATATGAAAATATCTATGCGGGTGATGTTGGGGCGAAGGAGTCCGTCGATATTTTGTTTTCAAACATATATCATCGATTGACTTTTTTATCGTTTGAAGCTAACGAAGCGGGAGTCGCAAGTTCGCATCTATCTTCATATCCTTATAAAAGGGTATATGTATATGAACTTGCGAGCGGTGACGATTTTTCTCCTAATGAAGACAAAAACGTCAAAATCGTCGTATGGCCGTATGAGAATCAAAAAGATGTTTTACCGTTTTTTTATGAAGAAGATCCCGACCCTTTGCCTTGGTGCGGTGTAAGCGGGTATCCCATAAGTATTCAATTCAATCCCTACGAAAGCGACGATATAAAATTATTGTCTTTTAATTTATACGATGAGAGTAAACGACAAATTATCGATACCGATATTTTGGATGCCACTACGGATCCAAACGATAAGTTCTCCGAAAAACAATTTGCGTTGATGCCTAAAAAGAGATTGGAATGGGGAAGTTTATATACTGTAAAAGCGGTTTATCTTCAAGGTGAAAAAAGTCGGATTACGAAAGAATGGAGCTTTCGAACAAAAGTGCTTCCAAAGCCGAATTTTACGCTTGAGGGTGAAGGAGAGATTTTTAATGTTAAAAGCGGGATAGAGTATCATTTCTATTTGCCTCCAAAAAACTGTAACGACAAATTCGACGGATTTAGATATAGCGTTACATCAGGTGTGAGAGTAGAACAGAGGATGATTGACTACAATACGATTAAGATAAAAGCGACGGGAAGAGGAGTAGTAAAAGTCTATACTCAAAACGGCAAGAATTTTACGCTTAAAGTCGGTTAGGAGATCATATATCCCATACCGTTGACGCTTTTTATGAGATCTTCGCCGATTGCCGTTCTGATTCTATATATGAGTGATCTCAAAGTGCTGTAATTTTGACTGTTGCCCCAGACGAATTGACATATCTGTTCGTTTGAGACGCTGTTGCTTTTGTTTTTGGCGAGAATTTCGATAAGTTTTCGTTTCTTCTTCGCCAGAGGTATCTCTACGCCGTGTTTATATAATCTGCCCGTTTCGAGATTGAATTCGTATCCTTTTTGCAGTTTTATAATACTATCGCCGCCCGGTTTTTCGTAGTGATCTTCAAAAGAGTGTGCAAGAGCCAATTTTATAGTCGCGAAAATTTCCTCTTCTCTGTACGGTTTTAATATATACCCATAAGCTTTTGATTCCGCGGCATAATCGAGCATTTCATCATCCGCATATGCCGTTACGAAAATAATTTTGCTCGGACAGTGATCATGATATAGCCGTAATGCCGCCTCGCTTCCGCTGATGTTATCTTTTAGCATTATATCCATAAGTATAATATCCGGTTTTAATTTTTTACATTGAGCGATCGCTTTTGCACCTGTATCCACCGTAGCGACCACTTCGTAATTTTTCTGCTTAAGGATCTCTTTTAAATATTCGGCCGAGACCAGATCGTCTTCGACTATCATAATTTTGGCGCTCTTGTTCATATGCATATCCGTTCAATATAAGGTAAAAACAAAAATAACAGTTTTGCTTAAAAGATAATTATATATTACCTTTACTCTCTAAAAAAATCAAGGGTTTAAGGTTTTGTTGGTGCTAAATATCGAAGAATTGTTACGAAATCAGATTGAAAATTTGTTTCATAGAAAAAAATAAGGTTTTTTCTAAAAGAGATTAAAAATGGACAATTTAATTTATAAAAGATATTTTTGGTCGAGTCTAAATTAAATAATATGAGTTTATTTATTAGTAAATTAAATATATTTTATAAATATCTAAGACCATATCTTTTAAAAAGTCATATTAATTTTAATAATTCCTCTCAAAATGGAAAAAAAATAAAATAAAAATACCAAAATGAAATAATAATGGGACAAACGAGAGTTATAATTTTTGTGTAAGAAAAAAACTGTTTTAAAGGAGAAAATCATGAAAAAATTAGTAAAACTATCTCTTATAACGGCAGCGCTTATATGGTTGGGAGGATGCGGTTCGAGTACCGACGCACCTATTGTAAAGCAGCAGTCTGACGATACTTTGGCGCTTACTGCGGATAAGCCGGCCGTTCAAACCCCTGTGAGCGAAGGTGTGGTGGAAGGCACGGGAAGAGTGGTCGCCGTTGAAGTAGAGCCACCCGAAGATACGCAAACTACCGATGATACCAACGACCCCGTCAGTGTCGAGCAAGGTAAGTTTTTAAGAGGTACATCGCCTGTGATAAAGAGTCTGTTCTTTCCCGCAAATAACGGATTGACGGGAACGGAGCTTTACAGATACGATTTGGTCTCCAAAAGTTATACATATACGGACATTCGAGCGGGCGCTTTAGGTTCGAATCCGCAGTTTTTGACCGAAGTAAACGGTAAAATATACTTTAGTGCGAATGACGGTATAAACGGTAGAGAACTTTGGGTATATGACGGTACGACAAATACCGCGACTATCAGAAACCTCAATGTTACGCTCGGTGCCGGCTCAAATCCGCGTTATATGACGGAATTGGACGGAGTATTATATTTTAGTGCCGATGACAATACCGGCGAGGGTAGGGAGTTGTATTATTACGATATAGCGACAAATCAACACGGATATGTGAGAAATCATCTTTTGGCGACTTTAAGACCGGGACCCGCCGGATCAGATCCTAGAGATTTAAAAGTACAAGACGGTGTTTTGTATTTCAGTGCGACGGAAGGTCCCGCATTTGGACGAGAGTTGTATAAATACGATCCTGTTGCCAATGCCGATAGCGGACCGGTTAGAGTAGCCGATATAAATCCCGGAGCGGGAGGTTCGAATCCTCGTTTTATGGCGAGTATCGGCTCAAAGGTCTATTTTAGCGCGAACGACGGCGTTACAGGCAGGGAGATGTGGGTATATGATAGTGTGACGAATACCTCGAAACAGATCAGAGATATAAATCCGGGCGGTGCCGGATCGAATCCGAGCTTTTTAACCGAAGTAAACGGCGTAATATTTTTTGCGGCGACTGACGGTACTATAACGGTTGGTAGAGAGTTGTGGAAGTACGATACGAATATTGACAACGTAGCACCGGTAGCGAATATAAATCTCGTTTTCGGATCGAATCCAAGTTACATTCAGTTAATGGACGGAAACCTCTATTTTGCCGGTTGGGGCAGACTTGTCGGCGAGCAGGGAATGGAGTTGTGGAAGTACAATATAGCTTCGGCAAAAGCATCGCTTGTAGATGATATAGCCGTAGGATTATTTAGGTCTTCGGCTCCTTTTTGGATTACCGAAGCAAACGGTATGCTCTATTTCGGTGCCGAGAATTCGCCCTTGAATGGACGTGAACTTTGGAAGAGTGATGGAGAAAATCAGAGTATCATGATCAACAATTTCAATCCGGGTGCAGGTCACTTTTTCCCGAACCCCGGTGCAAATCCGAATATGGGTATGATTAAAACGACCTGGTAAGATCGAGGGATTTTCCCTCGATTCACAGGAAAATAGGAGAAGAGCATGAATAAAAATAATACTTTATATTCTCTGATACTCACCGCGGTTATGATATTATTTTCATTTCAAGGATGCGGTAACAGTACGGATATAATAAATTTAATCGGAAACGGTACGGGGCCAAACAGCGGATTGAGCGGCGGGGAGAATGATGGCAATATTTCTCAAAACGGCGATACGGACGAAGATGAAGGCGCGAATGAAGGCGGTGAGGTTGCAGAGGCGAAGAAGAGCCTTTTTTTTGCCGCGGATATCGGTCAAGGAGCCGGTACGGAACTTTACAGATACTCATGCGAGACGAATAGAATCGTTCAAGAGATCGATATTCGCAAGGGTTCTTTAAGCGGCAATCCGGTTTTTATGACTCGGGTTGGAGAAGATATTTTTTTTGCAGCGGATGACGGTGAAAACGGAAAAGAGCTTTATAAATACAGCGGTATGACGGCAACGATATCCCTATACGATATAAATAAGCGTCAAAATAGGGGTTCGAATCCTATGTGGTTGACCGAGCTTGACGGTAAGTTGTATTTTAGTGCGGATGACGGGGGAGAAAACGGAAGAGAGCTATTTGTATTTAATCCTCAAAGCGACTCGTACGAAGTGGCGGTCGATATAAATCCCGGTGTTTTCGGTTCAAATCCTCAGTCTTTGATGTCACAGGGTGAGTTTATCTATTTTTCTGCTGATGCTGGAGACGGGTTCGGTCGAGAACTTTATAGTTACGATGTGCGAAACGATATGTTAAAACGAATTTCCGATGTAAATCCTAATTCGGGAAGCTCGACTCCCGCCGCGTTTTTCGCTCGCATAGACGATATAGTATATTTTGCTGCCGATGACGGTAAAAAAGGCAGTGAACTTTGGGGTTATGATCTGTTGAACGATACGCAGTTTTTAATAAAAGATATAAATTTCGGAGTCACAGGATCGAATCCGAAACTATTAAAAAGCGTAGGCAAAAAGATCTATTTTTCAGCCGATGACGGTGTGAAGGGGCGTGAACTATGGGAATACGACGCCTCGACAAGGAATATAAAATTGATAAAAGATATAAATCCCGGGTTTGAAAGCTCCACGCCGAGGTATTTAAACGAGATTAACGGAGTTTTGTATTTTGCGGCGGATGACGGAGCACATGGAAGTGAACTTTGGAAGATGAATCTCTCAAGCGGTTCTATAAATATGGTCGCGGATGTAAGAGAGGGAGTATTGGGTTCCGATCCGAGTTGGCTTACCGGTGCGAACGGAGTTTTGTATTTTAGCGCGGATGACGGTGTAAACGGCCGTGAATTATGGATAAGCGACGGTTCAAGCGCTACACGGTTAGTAGGTGATTTTAATCAAAACGGTGATTTTTTTCCATATTTGACGGAGTATATGATAGCTACAAAATTTTAGTTCGAAATATAATTTTTGTTACAATAGAGTAAAAAGTTTAGAAAGAGAAACTATGCAGGTAACAAAATATAACGCCAGTGGAAACGATTTTGTAATTTTTCATACATTCGTCAAAAAGCCCAGAAACGAGCTTGCAAAGACTCTCTGTAATCGCCAAAAAAGTATAGGTGCGGACGGCTTGATCGTTTTGGTTCCTCATAGCGGTTATGATTTTGAATGGGAGTTTTATAATAGTGACGGCAGCGACGCTCAAATGTGCGGTAACGGCTCCAGAGCCGCGGCGCACTATGCCGTATCGAATAGTTTGTGTGAAAAACGGATGCGCTTTTTAACTCTTGCTGGTGTTATAGAAGCGAATGTTGAAGGTGATGAAGCGGAAGTGAAATTGACCGAACCTAGAGTTTTGGATACTATGATTGTCGGCGGCGGTCATAAATGGCAGCTTATAGATACGGGTGTTCCTCATTTGGTAACTTTTGTCGATGATTTGAAATCGTTCGATAAAGATATAGCCAGAGAGATGAGAAACACTCATAACGCCAATGTGAATTTTGCAAAGATAGATACGCAAAATAGAACCGTTCATGTCAGAACTTACGAAAGGGGTGTGGAGGATGAAACTTTAGCTTGCGGTACGGGTATAGCGGCTTGTTTTTATGCCGCGTATCTAAATAACGATCTCGATGAAACGACAAAAGCCTATCCTCTTAGCAAAGAGGAGTTGACGCTTTCGTACAAAGACGGGTATATCTACTTTAAAGGTAGAGTTTACAAGGTGTTCGAAACGAGTATAACTCTTTAATGAATAAAGAGATTCTCAGGCTTGCTATTCCGAATATTATATCAAATATCTCGGTTCCGCTGCTTTCGTCTGTGGATACGATTTTGATGGGGCATCTTTCTCCTTCGCATTTAGCGGCGCTTGGAGTTGCCGCTATGATATTTACTTTTTTATACGGCAATTTTAATTTTCTTCGCATGGGTACAACTGGCATAACCGCCCAAGCGTATGGAAGCGGTGATGACGGAGCTTTAACATATACGTTGTTTCGAGCTCTTTTTTTAGCTTCCGTTTTGGGTGTTTTGTTGATTTTGTTGCAATCCCCTATTATCGAGGCGGGTATCTATCTTATGAATGTTGCGCCTTCGTATGAGGGGATGGTTAGGAACTATTTTTATATTCGCATTTATGCCGCACCGGCTATTTTTACGGTTTATGTATTGATGGGATGGTATTTCGGTCTGCAAAATGCTTATTATCCTCTGTGGATCACGATTTTTATAAATGTGGTCAATCTACTTTTGAGTTTATATTTTGTGAAAGTTCTACATATGGGGGTCGAAGGTGCGGCATGGGGTACTCTCATAGCTCAATATGGAGGTGTTTTGCTTTCGTTCATTTTTTTGTATAGGTATAAAGAGAAGTTTACAAACTTAAGATACGAAGAATTTTTTCATAAAGAGTCGTTTCTATCGTTTTTGCATATAAATAAGAACATATTCGTAAGAACCGTGGCACTTACTTTCGTATTGGCTTTTTTTTATGCTCAAGCGGCGAAAGCCGGTGAATTGATGCTTTCGGTTATGATACTTCTTTTGCAGTTTATGATTTGGATGGCGTTTGCAATAGACGGCTTCGCAAACGCGGCGGAGAGTTTGGTCGGAAAGTATTACGGTGCTGGAAACTGGAAACTTTTTTATAAATCCGTAATATATAGTTTTTATTGGGGTGGGGGATTTTCACTTTTATTCTCTTTTGTTTACTATTTTGGAGGAAGAGAGATTTTAGAAATTTTTACGGATAAAAAAGAGCTTGTGGATAGGGCGATGGATTTTATTTTTTGGGTCGCATTGATGCCTTTGCTTAGTTTTGCGGCGTTTATTTGGGATGGTGTATTTATTGGTATGACCGCTTCAAAATCTATGAGAAATGCCGTTGTCATCTCCACACTAATGTTTTTGGCTCTTTTTTACGCTACAAAAGAGATAGATTTTATTTGGTCGTTGTGGCTTAGTTTCTTGGCGTTTTTTGTTTTTCGGACACTGCTTCAAAGTTGGATGTTTTATAAAAACGGAAAATTTCTCGGATAATTTCAAACTAAAAAATCATGTGTTAAAATATTTATATGAAAATATCTAAATCGTTCCTGACGAATATAATAGCCGTTTTAATAGTGTTTGCGGCATTTTTAGTTCCGCTCCCTTTTCATAAACCGCTGCTTTATACCGGTCTTTTCGCACTTTCTGGTGCCTTGACGAATGAAATAGCTATTCATATGCTTTTTGAAAGAGTTCCCTTTTTTTACGGTTCAGGTATCGTTGAGTTGAAGTTTGAAGATTTTAAAAAAGCGATCAAAGAGATGCTGATGAATCAATTCTTTACTAAAGAGCAGATATCCGATTTTTTTGCGAAAGAGGAAAAAAAGATCGATCTTGCGCCTCTTGTCAAAGATGCCGATTTTAGTCCGGCTTTTACGGCTTTGTCAAAAACGGTGATGGAGTCTCAGTTTGGCGGCATGGTAAATATGATAGGCGGTGAAGCGGCTCTTGAAAAACTAAAAGCTCCGTTTATTTCGAAGCTTCAACAAGCGGTTGTCAAGATTGTAAGTTCCGACGCATTTAAAGCACAACTTGATCATCATTTACAAAACTCCTCTTTAAGTGGCGATTTGATCGTCTCGATAGAGAAAATAGTTCAAAGCAGACTAGATCAGCTCACTCCCGAGACGGTAAAAGATATGATGAAAGATCTAATGAGAGAACATTTGGGTTGGTTAGTGGTTTGGGGCGGTGTTTTCGGAGGATTGATAGGTTTGATAAGCTCTTTTTTATTATAATATTTCAAGTTGAAATATTTTTATATCATTCGAAAATTTTATGTCATAATAGACTATAATTTTTGAAAGGAGTCCTCTTGAGCAAAGCACCGAATATGGTAAACTCATATACCGGTATCGAATTGTTTGCCGGTGCCGGCGGTTTGGCTCTTGGGCTTGAAAAAGCCGGTATAAGACATGTTTTGCTTAATGAAATAGATGAGCGGGCATATGCTACACTTAAGAAGAACCGCCCGTTATGGAATGTTGTTTGTGATGATATTAAAAATATAGATTTCACATCTTTCAAAGGTGTGGATCTGGTAACAGGCGGTTTTCCATGCCAGGCTTTCTCTTATGCGGGTAAAAAAAGAGGTTTGGAAGATACGAGGGGAACACTTTTTTATGAATTTGCAAGAGCTCTAAAGCAGAGCGACGCAAGAGTGTTTTTAGCGGAAAATGTAAGAGGACTCCTCTCTCATGACAGAGGAAAGACTATAAAAACTATCGTCTCCGTATTTGAAGAACTTGGATATCATGTATATGATCCGAAGCTTTTAAAAGCTATTTATTATAATGTTCCTCAAAAAAGGGAGAGGGTATTTATTATTGGTGTCAAAAAAGAGTTCGCCGACAAGGCAACGCTTGTTTGGCCAGCTCCCGGCGATAGAATATATACACTCAAAGATGCGTTGAAAAAGGGCGATCTGTTTTCATGCGATGTTCCGAAATCTCAGGGACAAAGGTATCCTCAAAAAAAAGAAAAGGTTCTATCTTTGGTACCCGCTGGCGGCTATTGGCGTGACTTACCGCTTGATATTCAAAAAGAGTATATGCAAAAATCATTTTATTTAGGTGGAGGTAAAACCGGTATAGCAAGAAGGATTTCCTGGGATGAACCTTGTTTGACTCTTACTTGTTCGCCGGCACAAAAACAGACGGAACGATGTCATCCCGAAGAGACTCGTCCGTTTCAAATTAGAGAGTATGCACGTATTCAGACATTTCCCGACGAGTGGAAGTTTGAGGGATCGCTCAGTCAACAATATAAGCAGATAGGAAATGCAGTACCTGTCAATCTTGCCGAAGCTGTCGGTAAGTCGGTTGTTGACCTACTGGATAGCATATCATGACAAGTTCTTATAATTTATCGTTTATATCGGATCAGGATCTTTACAATCATGTTAAAGAGACGGTTAAAAAATATCGGTTTTCCATAGATTTAAAGAAATTTAACAAAAATCTTATAGATCCTATTAAGCTCACATTTGATAGTAAAGTTTACGGCAAAAGAGTTGAAGATATCAT
>CAZNIT010000012.1:0-74400 GCA_964573205.1 uncultured Sulfurospirillum sp.
GCTTTCACGTCGCGAGTACTTTTTACCGCCGCAAAAATCATAACCTCGGTATCTATGTGCTTTACGTCAAGTTCTCTCTTCAAATCCCAAATCATCTCTTCGACCAACTTCTTATACTGTGAGTGTTGACTGGTTGGAATATGATCAGCTTTTGTCGCTGCGAATATAACTTGATTTATTTCAGGATTGAAAAAGCGGGTTAAAAAATTGTTAGAACCGTATGTAAAAGATTTTAAAATATTTTTAAAACTAAGATGCATATCTTCAAATACATCATAACCGTATTCCAATGTCTTTAACAAATCTATCAAAATGATCTGTGTATCAAACGACTCGAAATGCTCAAGATAGAGACGATTTACAACCTCTTCGATATAGAGTTCGTATTTTTTTTGAAACTTGGCATATATTGAGTTTTCATCGACTTCACCGTTTGGATGAGGCAGCGGCGTAAAAAGCAAAAGGGGATCATCTCGCATATCTCCGGGCTCCAAAAATCTTCCCGGTTGCACGAAAGAGAATCCGTGATAATGAAGTCTCTTCAAATACTCGCTATAATGATCATGCAACTGCTCTTCGAGAAATTCGTTTTCGTTTTTTTTGTAAAGATCTACGCTATTCATAAAATCAAGCCACTCTTTGGCAAACGGGGCTCTTTTCTCTTCATCGGCCAACAAGAGCATATATTCAGACCACTGTGCAAAATCTTGTTCAAGCATACTAAGATCAAGCAGCCACTCGCCCGGATAGTCGATAAGTTCTATATTTATTATCTGATTTTTTAAAAAAGCATACTCGCTCTTGAACTCAAGCTGAAGAGTTGTTTTACTGACCGATTTTGTAGCTTTAGGCCATTTTGGATCTTTGAGTCTGAATGCTTTTAATTTGCTGTAATAATCGAATCTGACATATACGCTATCGGGAGGAAGGAGTCTTGCTACAAAAGGGCGCTTAATCTTTTCATTTAAAAGCGGAAGTTTGTCGTTTGCGATAAGCTGGTTTAAAAAAGAGGTCAAAAAGACGGTTTTACCGCTTCTGCTAAGTCCCGTAACAGCTATTTTGATAGTTTTATCCGGTGTTGGAATTTTGAATGGAAGTTCAATATCTTTGATAAAACTGAGCACTAAATCCCTTTTTTTTATTTTTTACATTGTACCAAAAAAAAGTGAAAAAAAGTGTAGGCAAAAGAGCTTATATGGAAATAAGCTCTTTTGATAAATTACGCATCGGCGAAGGTTTCACCCGCTAGCGCGCGTTTTGCATAATCCGTACCTAGCTCCCACGCTTTTATATTCGCATCGAGAACCTTAGGAGGAACTTTGCTTTTCATAGTTTCAAGAACTTTCTGAGCATCCATAACATGCGTCATCTCAACGGCGATCGCAAGTGCGACGACCGATTGAGTTACAACGTTTCCGACTTCATATTTCGCTATACGAATGATCGGTATCTCATAGATTTTCCATTTCTCTCTATCTTCATCGGTAGGATGCACCAAATCAGGATCTACAACGATGATCCCACCCTCTTTTACACCGCTTTTAAACTGATCGTAACTCACCTGAGCGACCGAAAGCATAAACTCTATTTCACCATCGATCGCATATGGAAAAAGTATCTCTTTGTCATCAAGCAAGATATCAACAACAGTCGGTCCGCCACGAACTTGAGATGTGTAAGTTGCAGCTTTAACACCAAAACCGCCCTCTCCGATCTTCGCCGCAGCCAAAATTTCACCTGCAAGCAAAACACCCTGACCGCCTACACCCGTAAATCTAAGTTGACTTCTCATTCAAAATCCTTTCTGGTGATTTTGTCACCACCTTGCGCAGCTTCGATCACTTTATCATAAAGCTCACAATACTCGGCCTGCTCTTTTTCTACCAAAACACCTGTAGGGAACAATCCCTTTCTCTCCTCTTCACTCATGTTGTCATACTTCTTTTTACCGACCGTAATCTCGTCGATCCAACTAAGGTTATCCATAGCTTCGCCCATTTTATTTTTACGACCGAGGTTAATATGACAGTTAGAAAATACATCAAAAAACGAGTAACCTTTATGCTGGAAACCTTTAACAAACATCTTCTCAAGTCTCTTAGGATCCGTTACCGCTTCTCTTGCGATAAAAGTGGCACCGGCACCTTCGGCCAATTTACAAGCATCGAAAGTAGGATCGATATTACCATACTGCATAGTAACCGTCCACATACCCTGAGGAGTGGTCGGAGAGGTCTGAGAATTTGTCAAACCGTAGATAAAGTTATTGATCAAAATATGATTTAAATCGATATTTCTTCTACAACCGTGAATAGTATGGTTACCGCCGATCGCAAGGCCGTCACCGTCACCGGTTACCATGATTACGTGTTTATCGGGATTTGCAAGTTTGATCCCGGTTGCATACGCGACGACACGACCGTGAGTGGTATGAACCGTATTACAGTTGATATAAGAAGAAAATCTTCCCGAACAACCGATCCCCGAAACCACACAAACATCATCCATGTTCCATCCTAGTTTATCGACGGCTCTTATGAAAGCCTTCAAAATAACACCGTCACCGCATCCCCAACACCAAAGAGTTGGCATCTTATCCGTTCTTAAATATTCGTCGTAATTAAAAGCCATTAGAACATCTCCTTCACTTTTGCTACCATATCAAGCGGCGGAATCGGTCGCCCGTTTGCCGTTCTTAGTGTTGCGAAATCTTTTCTTCCCGTAATTCTCTCTATCTCTTCCGTATATTGACCGACTTGGTTCAACTCAGTTATAAAGATTTTGTCAAATCTCTTACCGATCTCCGCAATCTTTTCAGCGGGGCTAGGCCATAACATAATAGGTCTGAATAGTCCCGCTTTTATACCGTCTTCTCTTAGTTTGCTAACAGCCTCTTTAGCACCTCGGCTGATAGAACCGTAAGCGATAATACAAACTTCGGCATCATCTAACATATACTCTTCATAATCGGGTAGATCATCCAATTTGCCGACATCTTGAATCTTACCTACGAGCCTTTTTATGTTGTACGCACATAGATCCTTATCTTCGGTAGGGAAACCTGTGACTCCATGATGAAGACCGGTTACATGATATCTATAACCTTTAAACATCGGATTTAAAACCGCGGGTTTATTCATTTGGGCTTCATAAGGTTTATAATCCTTCGGATCACAAAAATTCGTAGCTCTACTTTTTGCACCCGCTTCAACCTCTTCAAGATCCGGCAGTACGGCTTTTCCATGCATATGACCTATAGTTTCGTCAAGAAGAACAAAAACCGGAGTCATATAAGTCTCCGCAAGATTAAAAGCTCTAAGTGTTTCGGTATAACACTCTTCCAAAGAACCGGCACACAGCGTGATCGAAGCGTAATCTCCGTGAGTAGGATATTTCGCCTGACCGATATCGGCTTGTGAAACACGGGTGGGAAGACCTGTTGAAGGACCGCCTCTCATAACATTTGCAATCACCAACGGAACTTCAGCTATAAACCCAAGACCAATTTGCTCGGCTTTTAGGGAAATACCGGGTCCAGAAGTCGCCGTCATAGATTTTTTGCCGGAGATAGAAGCGCCTAAAGCCGCCGCAATTCCACCGATCTCATCTTCCATCTGAATAAATTTATGTCCTTTTTTCGGGAGCAGTACACTTAAATCGTGCGCAATCTCACTCGATGGCGTAATAGGATACCCACCAAAAAATTCACACCCGCAATCATATGCAGCCAATGCACATAGCGAGTTTCCACTTGAAATAACTTCTCTTGCCATTTATTCTCCTTAAGCGCTTAATACCATATAGTGGTTAGCTTTTATAGCCTCAGCTCGTTTTTTCGCCTCATCCGTCAATTTTGCGAACTTATACTCTTTTCTATCCGCAACATAAATCGCGAAATCAGGACAACTAAGCTCGCAATCGTTACAACCTATACAGGCTTCAGGCGTTTGAACACTAATCGTAGCTCCTAATATAGTTTTATCCGAAGGAACCATAGCCAGTACACCTGCAGGGCAGACCGCCACACATATATCACATGCTTTACATCTATCGACATTAACCCAAACAGGGGTATTTTCAGGGGCTTTCATCAATCCCATTTAATCTCCTTTTTAATTTGATTACGCGTTTTGGGCAAAGCCCAAAATCGCTACGCTAACACTAACTTTTCTCTTTACCGCTTCCCAACTCTTTCAGCTTTACTTTTTGAGTACTTCCGCAACCGCTTTCCCGATATCCGCAGGACTCACTACTACTCGAACACCTGCGGCTTCAAGCGCATCCATCTTCTCTTTGGCGGTACCCGCGCTACCGCTGATGATCGCACCGGCATGACCCATTCTTTTGCCTTTAGGCGCGGTTTGACCCGCAATAAAAGCGACTACGGGTTTTGTAATCTGCTCTTTTATAAGTTTTGCGGCCTGAATCTCAAGATCGCCGCCGATTTCACCGATCATTACAATCGCTTCCGTTTCGGGATCAGCTTCAAACATAGGCAACAACTGCTTATAACTTAGACCGATGATAGGATCTCCACCAATACCAACAGCCGTAGTAATTCCATATCCCTCTTTTACAACTTGATTCGCACCTTCATATGTAAGCGTTCCGGATTTACTAATAAGTCCGACATTTCCTTTTTTAAAGATCATGCCGGGCATGATTCCTATCTTGCACTCATCCGCGGTGATAACACCCGGACAGTTTGGTCCGATCGTTTTCATGCCATGCTTTACGGCGTGAGCTTTTGCTTTTTGCATATCCTTAACGGGTGCGCCTTCCGTGATAATAACGGCAAGCTCGATTCCGGCTTCCGCAGCTTCCATAACCGCATCCGCAACAAACGCCGGCGGTACGAAAACCATACTCACGGTCGCTCCCGTCGCATCGACGGCTTCGGCGACCGTATTGAAAACCGGTTTTCCAAGATGCTCTTGTCCGCCTTTATTTGGAGTAACGCCCCCTACTATCCGGGTTCCGTAATCCAAACACTGCTGAGCGTGGAAAGTTCCTTCACCGCCCGTAAATCCCTGCACGATAACTTTTGTATCTTTGTTTACCAAAATACTCATTACAACTCTCCTTTCGCCGCTGCCACTGCTTTTTGGGCGCCATCAGCCAAATCAGTTGCAGGTATTACATTTTTGATATTCGCATTTTTCAAAATTTCGGCAGCTTCAGGCGCATTCGTACCGTCAAGTCTCACAATGACCGGTACATGAACATCCACCTGTTTAGTAGCTTCTAAAATTCCGTTTGCGATACGATCGCATCTGACTATTCCACCGAAAATGTTTACGAAAATAGCTTTGACTTTCGGATTTTTCAAAATGATCTCAAAACCTTTTGCAACCGTCTCCGCATTTGCGCTACCGCCGACATCAAGAAAGTTTGCGGGAGTTCCGCCCATATAATTTATGGTATCCATAGTTCCCATAGCAAGTCCGGCACCGTTAACCATACAACCGATTTCACCGTCAAGCGCTATATACGATAGCCCGTACTGACTAGCTTCTCTCTCGTCGGGATCCTCTTCGCTTAGGTCTCTCATCTCTTCGATATCCGGATGTCTGAAAAGTGCGGAATCGTCAAATCCCATCTTTCCGTCAAGTGCGATAAACTCTCCGCTTCCGGTTTTAATAAGAGGATTTATTTCGATCATCTCAGCATCTTTATCCATATATACATTGTATAATTTAGATGCGAAATCGATCATTTTACGCTGCTCGAGCTTATCTGTGATACCTAATCCGAAAACAAGCGCTCGACCATGAAATCCCTGAAATCCGATAGCCGGATCAACCGCAACTTTTACGATCTTTTCAGGACTCTCTTCCGCGACGGTTTCGATATCCATACCACCTTCGGTCGAAGCCATGATAACGGGCATCTCTTTCGCACGATCGAGCACGACACCCAGATAGAGCTCATCTTTTATATCCGCTCCCTCTTCGATATATACTTTTTGAACCAATTTTCCTTCAGGTCCTGTTTGGTGCGTTACAAGCGTCATACCGAGAATTTCATCGGCATACCGTTTGACCTCATCTAACGATTTTGCAAGCTTGACGCCTCCGCCGAGTCCTCGTCCTCCGGCATGTATCTGCGCTTTAACAACCCAGATATCGCCACCTAGCTCTTTTGCGGCATTTACGGCTTCATCGACACTGTTGGCGATAATACCGCGCGGTGTAGGTACACCGTATTGGGCAAATATCTGTTTTGCCTGATATTCATGAATATTCATCTACTCTAATCCTCCTTTACAAGTTTTATTAATCATCTTTCACCTCATACTCTTTTCTACCCTCTTCGTACAAATCACAACCGTACATATCGTTTACGACCGTAACGGGAAAATTTTCAACCTCAAGTTCTCTGATCGCCTCAGGTCCTAGCTCTTCATAAGCGATAACTTTCGCACTTTTTATCTGCTTGCCGAGCAACGCCCCGGCTCCGCCAGTCGCGCCGAAATATACCGCTTTATGCTCTTTGCAGGCATCTCTTACTTCTTGACTTCTCTTTCCTTTACCGATCATCCCTTTTTGCCCGAGTTTTATAAGAGTCGGAGAGTAAGAATCCATTCTGTAACTGGTAGTAGGACCGGCACTCCCTATGGGGTCTCCGGGTTTTGGAGGAGTAGGACCGACAAAATAGATAACCGACCCTTTTAAATCAAAAGGAAGCTCTTTACCTTCGGCTATAAGATCAACGAGTCTTTTATGTGCCGCATCTCTGGCGGTGTAGATGGTACCGCTTAGATATACGACGTCACCGCATTTTAATTTCTCTATATCCTCATCACTCAAGGGAGTCGTTAAGTTATATGTATTTGCCATCATTCTCTCCTAAATAGTGATATGCGTATGACGCGAACTGTGACACTGTACATTTACGGAAACCGGAAGCGAGGCTATATGACAAGGATTTGCCTCTATATGAACTGCAAGAACCGTTTGGGTACCGCCCATTCCCATAGAACCGATTCCAAGTTTGTTAAGCTCTTTTTTTATCGTCTCTTCAAGTTCGGCCATTTCGGGATCCTCGTTTACACTACCGATCTCACGAAAGAGAGCGTGCTTTGATGAGATAACCGCTTTTTCAAATGTACCGCCGATTCCTACACCGACCGTCAACGGAGGACAAGGATTTCCGCCTGCATCGGATATGCACTCTTTTACGAAATTTATCACACCCTCTTTACCCGCTGCCGGCGGAAAAACTCTGGCACGACTGACATTTTCGCTTCCGCCACCCTTTGCGGCGTATTCGATCTCTAGCTTGTCACCTTCAACTATATCAAAATGGATAATCGCCGGAAGGTTATAACCGATTTTATCCTTGAGATTCGCCCGACTAAAACACTCACAGGTACTAGCGCGAAGATATCCCTCTTTGTATCCTTTTTCGGTACCTTCGTTGATCGCATCTTTTAGCGTACCGCCTGTTACTCGCAAATCCTGACCGACTTTGACAAAAAAGACCGCAAGACCCGTATCTTGACATAAAGGTCTATCTTCACTACCGGCGATCTTCGCATTTTCCAAAAGCTGCTTGAGTACCTCTTTACTGACGGGAGATTTTTCATTTTCATATGCCTCTTGCATTGCCTTAAGCGCATCTTCGGGCAAGTTGTAAGCAGTATGAATGATCATTTTACTGATCGCTTCAACCACATCCTGATACTTTAATTCTCTCATTCAGAGTCCTTATTTATCAAAAAAATTATTTTTATCCAAAGTGTTTATCAAAGAGCGAACCGAATCTATACTCTTTTGAAACTGCTTTTGCTGTTTGTTGTTTAAAGAGACCTCGATTATCTTCTCCACACCTTTTGAGCCAAGTGCTACGGGAACGCCGGACACTACGTTGCTATATCCGTACTCACCGTCTAACATAACCGCACATGGGAAAATCTGTTTCGTATCTTTTAATATCGCTTCGACCATTATAGCGGTCGATTTCGCAGGTGCATAATAAGCGGAACCGGTTTTGAGATAACTTACTATCTGAGCTCCGCCGTGCCTTGTCTTTTCGACTATCTCATCGATCTCTTCATCCGTTAACAGATCCGTCAAAGGTACACCGGCTATGGTGGAAAATCTTGGAAGCGGAACCATATCGTCTCCGTGACCTCCCATAACCGAAGCTCTAATCTGTCCCGAACCGTAACCTACTTTTTCATATATAAAATGCGCCATTCTGGCACTATCGAGTATTCCTGCCATTCCAATAATTCTACTTCTATCCCAACCCGTTTTTCTAACGGCGGTATAAACCATCGCATCCAGCGGATTCGTAACCGGTACTAATATGGCATCGGGGGAGTATTTGGCGATATCTTCCACAACTTCGGACATAATATTCGCATTAACCATCAAAAGATCGTCTCTACTCATACCGGGAAGCCTGGGGCTGCCGGCAGTTATGACTATTACATCACAATCCGTCAACTGACTCATATCTTCGGCGACGGAAACAACAGTATGCTGCCTGGCGGCATTTGCGGCTTGACTCATATCAAGAGCCATTCCTTTTGCTCTTTCTATTTTATTATCTCTGAGAATAATCTCATGACTTACACCTTTCATAGCAAGGGAGTAGGCGACGGTCGCTCCTACATTTCCCGCTCCTACGATTCCGACTCTTCTACTTTTCATACTGCTCCTTTGGTTTTTTACAAAAACCTATAACTAAATGATTTTAAAATCAAACAATTATAGATTTTTTTCGGAGTATGCAAAGATCGACTTTGCATACTCATATTTTCTATATCGAATCGATAATAGAGTTTAATGTCGCGCTAGGTCGCATCGCTTTTTCGGCTTTTTCATCATCAGGATGATAATATCCGCCTACATCTTGAGCGTTTCCTTCAACCGCTAGCAACTCCTCTAAAATTTTAGCTTCGTTATCGGCCAACTCTTTTGCAACAGGAGCGAATTTTTCACTAAGTAAGGCGTTGTCGCTTTTTGCCAACGCTTCGGCCCAATACCTGGCTACAAAATAGTGACTGGCTTTATTATCCGGTTCGCCGCATTTTCTAGAAGGCGCTTTATTGTTGTCAAGATAACCCTCATTCGCCTCGTCGAGCGCCGCAGTCATCGCTTCAATAACTTTATCGCCCTCTTTATGCGCAATCATACGAAGCGACTCGGCAAGAGCCAAAAACTCTCCGAGAGAATCCCATCTTAAATGTCCCTCTTTTAAGAACTGCTCGACATGTTTTGGTGCCGACCCGCCCGCACCTGTTTCGAACAATCCTCCGCCGGCAAGTAGTGGCACGATCGAAAGCATCTTTGCGGATGTACCAAGCTCTAAAATAGGAAAAAGATCCGTCAAATAATCTCTCAAGACATTACCCGTAGCGGATATTGTATTTAGCCCGGCACGCGTTCTTTTGAGTGTAAAGCGCATCGCCTGTTGAGGAGCCATAATATGATATTCGATCTCACTCTCCTCAAGGTGTGCAGGAAGATATGTAAGAACTTTTTTAATGAGATTCGCATCATGCGCTCTGTTTGAATCAAGCCAGAAAACTACCGGGTCACCTGTGAGTTTCGCTCTTTCATGAGCTAATCTAACCCAATCTTTAATAGCGATATCTTTTACTTTATAAGCTCTCCAAATATCACCTTTTTTAACGTTATGACTCATAAGTACGTTTCCGTCGCTATCTTTAACTTCCATAACACCATCTTCGGGCACTCTGAATGTATATGGGTGAGAGCCGTACTCTTCGGCTTTTTTCGCCATCAAACCGACATTGCTCACATGTCCCATCGTCGAAACATCGAATTGTCCGTTTAGCTTACAATCCTCTAGGATTTCACTATACATTCTGGCATAGCTTCTATCCGGAATTACAGATACGCACTCTTGAAGTTCGCCGTCTTTATTCCACATTTTACCGCCTTCACGTATAACAGGAGGCATAGAGGCGTCGATGATAATGTCGTTTGAGGCATGAAGATTCGTGATTCCTTTGTCGCTATCAACCATAGCGATATTCGGACTACCGGCTTCGACAACCGCTTTGAGAGCCGCTTCAATCTCATCTTTTTTATCCGATTTTTCGATTTTTTTGAGAATATCTCCTACACCCAAATCAGGATTTACACCAAGTTTTTCGAACTCATCCGCATATTTATCAAACACATCTTTGAAGAAAACTTCTACCGCATGACCGAACATAATCGGATCAGAAACTTTCATCATAGTAGCTTTTAGATGAATAGACCATAAAAGTCCCTTCTCTTTCGCATCGGCAATACTCTGAGCCAAGAACTCTCTAAGCTCTGCCGCACTCAAAAATGCTGAAGATACCACTTCCCCGGCTTCCACATCGTCAATAGTTTTAAGTTGCGTACCGTTAAGAACAATACTTAATGTATCCGCCTTATCCATAACCGTCGATTGCTCGGTTGCGTAAAAATCGTTTTTATACATATAAGCGACGTACGCTTTACAATCAGGTGCGAACGCTTTCAATCTGTGAGGATTTTTCTGTGCGAATTTTTTAACCGCGACCGCGGCTCTTCTATCGGAATTACCCTCTCTTAAAACGGGATTAACCGCAGAACCAAGACATGTAGCATATCTTTCTCTGATGGATTTTTCCTCTTCTGTTTGAGGATCTTCAGGGAAGTCGGGTAAATTATATCCTTGAGATTTAAGTTCGGCTATACACTCGGTAAGCTGAGGAATAGAAGCGGATATGTTAGGTAGTTTTATTATATTCGCTTCAGGTTTTTTTACCAACTCTCCCAATTTCGCAAGTTCATCATCAATTTTCTGATCTTCGCTCAAATACTCCGGAAACGTTGAAATAACTCTACCCGCCAAAGAGATGTCACGCAAATCTACATCGACCCCCGCCTCTTTCGCAAACGCTTTTACTATCGGTAAAAACGAATAAGTGGCCAACGCCGGCGCCTCGTCAATCTTTGTCCATACTATAGTCGGTTTTGACATGTTTCTTCCTCTTTATATTTAGAATTGAATTTATATTTTAATCATACGCCACGATAGGCGTCTAGCTGCTGTATTACAAAAAGTAAATTATACGATAATATTGTTTACCTTTGACAAAGTGTTACGAAATATCACTTTTTGTTACGATAATTCATTTTAAAATGTTTCGATATTTCACACTTGAAAGGCTATTTTCGGATCTCTTTGAGATGATCTTTATAAGTTGTAGTAAATTTGTGAGTATTTCCCTGCCCCTTTACAAAGTAGAGATAATTTACATCAGCGGGGTGCAGTGCTGCTTTTATAGCGTCGATACTTACGGCACATACGGGATTTGGAGGAAGCGCGTCGATTTTATACGTATTATACGAACTATTATCCTCCTTGATTCTTCTTGGAGTAACCTTTATGTGAGAATATTTTCCATAGTTAAGTGTTCCGTCCATTTGAAGCTTCATCTTCTTCTTGAGACGATTGTATATTACCGCGGAGATTAAAGGCATCTCCTCTTTATTCGCCGCCTCCTTTTGAATGATCGAAGCTATCGTGACATATTTTGAAAACCACTCTTTTTGATTATATTTTTTTAACTCTTTTTTTGAAATACTCTCGTGCGACTTTAACGATTCTTCAATAAGATATTTTATAAGTTTATCTTCAGAAATTCCCTTTGGAACTTGATATGTTTCGGCCAAAATAACACCATCTTCTATATCTGTATATTTTCCATATAAGTTTATAAGTTTTGTTGCATTCAAGTCAAGCTGCTTGGCGATTTGATCCAAAAATATCTCTTTTGTCTCTCCGGGAATCAAAACAATATCTATCACCGCCGCTTTAGAGCGTGTAATTCTTGCAAAAAACTCCCCTCTACTCATTCGCTCTTCCCCAAGATCGATCCATCCGGCCTGCGGATAACCTATGAGTTTGACAAGATAATAATCCAAATCGTTGATATCAAGACCGCTTTTTTGAAGCGATTTCATAGCCGCTTTTGTAGAACCTTTGGGAATATAGATGATTCTTGGAGTTTTTATGCTCTCTTGCAAATAAGATTTTGTATAAAAAAACGCACCAACTGCGATTAAAAGTGAGAGGATAATTAAAATAAGTACCGTTTTGAGAAATTTTATAAGCATATATAGTTGCGGTATCCGAAGATACCGCTTAACTCCTCTTACTTGACCATATCTTCGAGCATTTGCGGCTCGATTTCATCAAAATTGAGGTACTTATAAACTCTATCGGTAATATCTGGAGTAATTTTCTTACTTACTATTTCAAGATATTCCTCTTTTGTCGGAAGTCTTCCAAGCAGTGCCGCAACAGCCGCGACTTCGGCACTTCCAAGATAAACTTTAGCATCTTTTCCAAGACGATTGTCGAAGTTTCTTGTGGAAGTTGAAAATACTATCGCCTCATCCGCTACTCTAGCTTGATTTCCCATACAAAGAGAACATCCCGGAACCTCGGTTCTTGCACCCGCCGCCCCAAAGATAGCGTAATATCCCTCTTCGGTTAGAGTTTTTTCATCCATTTTCGTCGGAGGAACAACCCATAGTTTCGACTTGACGGCACCTTCACCTCTTAATACTTCACCAAGAGCTCTGAACAATCCGATATTTGTCATACACGAACCGACAAACACTTCGTCGATTTTTCCCGTAGGTCTGTTAGGATCGGAAAGTACTTCAGTCAACGTAGCGACATCGTCAGGATCGTTAGGACAAGCGACTATCGGCTCGGTGATCTCATTTAGATCTATCTCGATAACCGCAGCGTACTGAGCGTCCGCGTCTCTTTCGAGAAGTACCGGATTTTCGATCCACTCTCTCATCTTCTTCGCTCTTCTTTCAAGAGTTTTTGCATCTTGGTAACCATCTTTCACCATCTGCTCTATAAGTGCGATATTCGATTTCAAATACTCGATAATAGGCTCTTTGTTAAGCTTCACGGTACAAGCGGCCGCACTTCTTTCGGCCGAAGCGTCCGAAAGTTCAAATGCCTGCTCGCACTTTAAATCCTCAAGCCCCTCTATCTCTAAAATTCTACCCGCAAAGATATTTTTCTTTCCTTTTTTTTCAACGGTCAAAAGCCCCTCTTTTATAGCTTGATAAGGAATTGCGTTAACAAGATCTCTTAGAGTGATTCCAGGTTGCATCTCTCCTTTGAACTTCACTAGTACGGATTCCGGCATAGTAAGAGGCATCATACCTGTAACCGCGGCAAACGCTACAAGTCCAGAACCCGCCGGAAACGATATACCTATCGGAAATCTGGTGTGAGAGTCCGCACCCGTTCCCACGGTATCCGGAAGACACATTCTGTTAAGCCAAGAGTGAATAACGCCGTCGCCGGGTTTTAATATTACACCTTTTCTTGTCGTCCAAAACGGCGGAAGTTCATGTTGGAGTTTGATGTCTGCGGGCTTTGGATAAGCTGCCGTATGGCAAAAAGATTGCAGTACGAAATCAGCACCGAAATTAAGAGCCGCAAGCTCTTTTATCTCATCTCTTGTCATCGGTCCCGTAGTATCTTGGGAACCAACCGTCGTCGCTACCGGCTCACAATAAGTTCCAGGTTTGACACCATCCATACCGCAAGCTTTTCCGACCATCTTTTGAGCTAAGGTAAACCCTTTTCCGTCATCTTCGGGCATGTCAGGCTGTAAAAATACTTCACTAGCCCCAAGTCCCAGCGCTTCTCTGGCTTTTGCGGTCAAGCCTTTACCGATTATAAGAGGAATTCTTCCCCCTGCTCTCATCTCATCAGGCAAAGTGTTCGGTTTTAATTCAAACTCACTTACTACTTTGCCCTCTTTGTATATCTTCCCTTCGAAAGGTTTTAATGTTATAACATCTCCCATAGAGAGCTGGCTTACATCAGCTTCGATAGGAAGACATCCCGAATCTTCGGCTGTATTGAAGAAAATAGGCGCGATTATAGAACCTATTACTACACCGCCGGTCCTTTTATTAGGAACACCGGGAATATCATGACCTAAATGCCACTGAACGGAGTTTATACCCGATTTTCTCGAACTTCCCGTTCCAACGACATCACCTACATATGCTAAGGGGTGTCCGAACTCTTTTTTTAGTCTCTGGATAGTTCCAAGCGGATCATCCATTTTCGCCGCAAGCATCGATTTTGCATGAAGAGGAATATCGGATCTCGTAAATGCTTCGGACGCCGGAGAGAGATCGTCGGTATTCGTTTCGCCAGGTACTTGAAATACGGTAAGAGTCATCTCTTGCGGAATCGGATCTTTTGAGGTAAACCATTCGGCTTGAGCCCAAGACTCTATGACATCCTTAGCATAAGCATTGCCTTCGTCCATAAGTTTTTTAACGCTATTAAACGAATCATAAACCAAAATCGTATGTTTCAGTTCATTCGCAGCGGCTTTTGCAACTTCCTCATCGTCGCTTTTAAGTGCCTCGACCAAAGGTTCCACATTGAAACCGCCCAACATCATACCTAAAATCTCAACCGCTTTTAATTTATTAATAGCGGTTGAAGTCGTTTTCTCCTGAACTATATCATGTAAAAATGCCGCTTTAACATAAGCCGCATCATCAACTCCCGGATTGATATGATTGACAAAAAGATCCATAAGATAATCAACTTCAGGTATAGGATCCTTCTTCAACAACTCAACCAGTTCTGCCGTCTGCTCCGCGCTAAGAGGTAGCGGAGGTACGCCGAGTTCTTCTCTCTCTTTTGTGTGTGCTTTGTAATCTTCTATTAAGCCCATTTAATCTCCTTAAAAATATTTGATATGATTATACACGAATGTACATTTATATTGAACAATGTGTTACTTTATGTAACATTTAAACTTTTTTATAGTTACAAATAGTTACATCTATACAAGTATCTCTCTTTGACCTTTAGTATTCGGTGCTGAAATGACGCCGGTAAGTTCCAACTGCTCCACTATCCTAGCCGCCCTGTTATAACCTATCTGAAGTCTTCTTTGCAAGTAACTGATAGATGTTTTTTTATCCGATAAAACTATTGTTTTAGCCTCCTCGTACAGTTCGTCGAAATCATCCTCTTTAGAGTTTTTGACATCATCGGCTCCGGTTATATTTAAAGATCCCGGTTCATTCAAAAACGACTCGTCATAAACCACTTCTCTTTGAACTTTTAAAAATTCGACGATCGTCTCTATCTCCTTTTCGGTAATAAACGGTGCATGAAGTCTTATAAGTCCCGAAGTTCCAGGAGGAGTAAAGAGCATATCTCCGCGCCCAAGAAGCGATTCGGCACCCATAGTATCAAGAATCACTTTCGAATCTATCTTTTGCCCCACTTTAAAAGATATCCTGCTGGGAAGATTCGCTTTTATAAGCCCTGTTACGACATCGACGGAAGGTCTTTGTGTAGCGACGATTAAATGAATACCGCTCGCCCGTGCCATCTGTGCCAACCTAGCGATATAAAACTCCACATCTTTACCGCTTGTCATCATAAGATCGGCAAGCTCGTCAATGATAACCACTATATACGGAAATGTAGAGTAGCCCTCTTTTTTAGCCTTCGCGTTGTAATTTTCTATATTTTTTGTTTTTGTTTTACTCATGAGCTTATATCGTTTTTCCATCTCCACGACCATATTTGCCAAAGCTACTATAGCCTGTTTGGCTTGAGTTATTACCGGTGTTAGAAGATGGGGTATATCATTATATATGGAAAACTCAAGCATTTTCGGATCGATCATCAAAAGTTTCAAATCATCCGGCGAATTTCTATATAATAATGAAACCAACATAGCGTTTATACCGACACTCTTACCGCTTCCGGTAGTTCCGGCGATGAGAAGGTGAGGAAGTTTTTTCAAATCGGTTACGAACGGATTACCTACTATATCTTTACCCACAGCCATTGTAAGCTCTGATTCCGCTTTTTGAAATAGAGGACTTTGAAGTATCTCTTTTAAAAAGATTGTATCAATCTGTTTATTTGGAATCTCGATACCGACAACATCTTTACCGGGTACCGGTGCTTGAATACGAATAGTTTCAGCTTTAAGAGCCATCGCAAGATCATCTTGAAGTGTAAGAATCTTCGAAACTTTAATATGCGCGTCCGGGCGAAACTCGAATGTCGTAACAACAGGTCCTGAGTATGTAGCTACGACATCACCGGTTATCTTGAATTGTGAGAGCTTTTCCAAAAGATCGACAATCTTTTGATCAATTTCGGCTTCATTTACATGGTGTCTCTTCTTGGGAGGAGTTTTTAGAAAATCAAGATAAGGAAGTTTGAAATTTTTAGGTTTATCAATTTTTCCTTTTCCGCTTTTAGCTATATGTTTTTTATTCTCTTTTATCTCAGTTACGATTTTAGTTTTGCTCTTAGGCGTTTTGATACTCTTTTTTACGGTCTCTTCTACCGATTTTGCCAGTTTCTCGAGATCTTCGGTCTCTTTTTTGATAGTTTGAAACTTCTGCGATCTTTGAACCTCCAGCGAATTTACGCTAGAATCGTCTTTTTCGCTTGAGTTTATGAGCTCGTCGATACTCTTGTGAAACACCAAGCTCTCCTCTTTGATATCGATATCGTTCTCTTTCGTCGATACGACATTTTGTTTGATCTCCTTTTGAGAGGGCGCCTCGGACGTAACGGTTTTGTTCACAATCGATATATTTGACGGTGATATTATAGTCTCTTTCTCTTTTATCAAAAACTCTTTAAATTGCACTATTTTTTCGATAAATTCATCTTTTACGCGACGAAAATAATCCTTGATTCCGAAACTAAAAGAGAAATTTTCAATAGTCGCGTTTGCTAAAAATACGGCGGAAGTGAGAATTAATCCCAATATCACTACCCATATTCCGACGTTTCCTACATATTTGGTCAAAACGGTATCGATTCTTGAACCCAAAACTCCCAGATAGCTACTCTCCACTAGCTTTGCCTGTAACATCAAAAACGCCAAAAACAAAATAATCGCGGGTATCCAAATACGACTCCTCTCAAGACGCATATGAGGATCCTTATATACGAAATAAGCCGGAACTATCAGCACGTAAGGATAGATAAAAGCCAAATAACCGAAAAAGACGCGATTATAAAGACCGATAACCGATCCGATTTCACCGGAAGCCTCCGGCATAAGAGTCGCAAAACCGATAAATACGAAGATAAGGGCGGTTATGATGAATAAAATAGTTCTTAAAATAGCTTTACCTTGTATAATTTTTTTGAAAATTATAGCAAAAAACTATTTTTATTTGTATATTTGTGAATTTTATTTCATATAATTTAACAGTGAAAGGGAATTGATTTTGGTCACGCTGGATAAAATTGCCTGATAATTGAGTGAAAGTTGATTTAAATTCATATACGCTTCGGCGATATCGACATCCGTAATTTCCGATTTAAGCTCTTTGATACTAAGCTCCATACTCATAGATCTCTCTTGGGCGACCGTAAGAGATTTGTCAAGTACTCCCACCTTTGCAAGCTGATTGTTAAAATGTGTATCGAATTGTTCGATTTTCGTGATGGAATTTTCTATCCCGATACTCCTAGGATTTTCACTTTTGGAATCCGTCTGCACTATACCGTTTCTTACGGCTTCGATGATCTCGTCAAGCTCGGCGAATATATCCATTTGCGCTTTTTGGATTGTAATCGCATTATCGGACATGAAAGATACGGTAGGAGTATTTACACTATAATCATCGGCTTGAGAATCGTACATTGCGAACTCTATCTTGCTCAAATCGTTGGACTTATCCGTAATCCGCATTTTCCCGCTTTGATTTATTTCAACGCTCACTCTCTCTTTTGAAGCGACTATCGCCGCATCAAAGCCGCTTTTATCGTTACTTTGGGGAAGTTTGTTCGAGGTAACCATAGCCACTATGTCGTTTAATTGCCTCATCGTCATCTCGTTTGCACCCGTTTGAGTTCCGTCGGCATTATAAATATTATAAACGTCCGTACCCCCAATTGTAAATGTCGAGCCACCGTTTGAGAGTGAAAGTACTATATCCTTGGCGTTACCCTCGATATCGGTAGCCTTCATGATAAAGGATTTGCCGTCAAGCGAACCGTTTGATATGTCCGATAGTTTCGTATCGCTTCGTGCTATGGCGCCGTCGGCGATTAGAGTTACATTTCCTTCTATATCTGAGCCGTTCTTCATAAAATAAGCGCTATCTTCGATACCGGCGGCCGCCATTTGATATCCGCTGTTTATAAAAGCGATCTCTTTTGTACCTTGAGTCGCATGAAGTTTGAACTCAAGTTGGCTGGTACCTTTTTGCATATCAGTTATAACGATATTTCCGTTATCGTTCAACTCCACCTCGACATTTTTATTAGTAGCGGTGTTTCCGTAACTCTCGCCTATTTTGGTTAAAAGTGTCTCGACACTCTCACCCGTATTTATCGTAAATTGATTTTTTACGCTACCGCCGTTGTGCGAAGTACCGGATAACATAAATGTAACCGGAGTGTCGTTTGTTAAGTCCTCATCGTCATCACCGACCATATCTCTGATAGTATCGGTTCTCTTTATATATTCATCGGTCTGAAAGTTTTTCAATGAAACATTCGTACCGACTACCTTATTTACACTTTCGTCACTTCCTAAAAAAAGCGTTTTACCGTCAATATTTTGAGCGACGACCACCCCTTCACCGACAACCGTTCGGATCTTTTCACCATTACCGTTATATTGTCCGTTGGCATCGATCGGTTTTATTGAAGTAGCGGAACCTGAAAATAGATATTGACCGGCGATCTGTGTATTCGCAATATTTATCATATGCTCTTTTTCAAGCTCCAATTCATCCGCAAGCGTCTTTAAATTATCTTTATTTAAAGCGGCGTTTGATGCATTTATCAATCTGTTTTTTATATTTCTGACGGAATTTGCGAACTCTTGAAGTGCGGCGTCCGAAGCAGCCGTAAAATTCTTCGCTTTTTGCGTTCTATCTTGAACGCCTTTTAATTCGTTGATATGAGAATCGAGTTTCAAGGAGTCATTATATATGGTAGGATCGTCATAACTGTTTTGGATCTTTTTCCCCGATGAAATCTGCTCGGTTACTTTTTTCAACTCTTGGTTGATTTTTTGCTGATCTTGTTTGAAGTTATCATAAAGATACTGACTTGTAATTCTCATTTAAAACTCCCGTTTTCGCTACGATAGACTCTACTTTCTAATACAAATATCGGCTTAAACGACTGAAAATATAGTTTTTTTATGAAAATTTTGTTTTTTTAAGGAAAAAATTGTAACATACTCAGATTTCAAATTTTAAAGGAAGGTAAATTATGAAAAAAGCTGATTTAATTCAAGCGATCTCCGAGAAAACAGGTTTGTCGAAAAAAGATACAGCATCAACTATCGATGCCGCTTTAGAGGTAATCGAAGAAGCGCTTGTAAACAAGAAAAGCGTAAGTTTCATAGGTTTTGGTACTTTTTCCACCGCTCCTAGAGCCGCAAGAACCGCAAGAGTACCGGGTACCGATAAAGTCGTTAAAGTCCCTGCGACAACAGCGGTAAAATTCAAAGTAGGCAAAAAACTCAAAGAAGCCGTAGCCAACGCTAAGTAATTTAACAAAGTCTGTGTACTTTTTCGTTAAAATACACGGACTTTTCATCTGTGCCTGGGTGGTGAAATTGGTAGACACGTCGGATTCAAAATCCGATGGCAGCGATGCCGTACCGGTTCGAGTCCGGTCCTAGGTACCATTTTTTATTATCTCCTCTTTCAACAAAGCTTTATTTATTTTTCCAAAATGTAGCGGAATACTCTTTTTATAAACTACAATAGACGGTATCATATAATTTGGTAAATGCTTTTTAATTTCAAACAGTAACTCATTTTTGGGAATCTCTGCGCCGCCGCTATAAACCAAAACTATCTCTTCCTCTATTTTTTCATTTTCAATACCGAAAACCGCACAAGATTGTACCTCCGGCAAGTGATCGTAAACGACTCTCTCTATCTCCGCCGGACTCACTCTGTAACCGCTCGTTTTAATCATGTCGTCTCTTCTTGAATGAAAATATATATACTCCTCTTCATCTTTATAAACATAATCTCCGCTTGCCACCACTATCTCGTCCGTCAATTTACCTTCTAGATCAATTACCTTCTCAAGAATTTTTATACTCTTAAACCTCATCTTGGTATCTTCAGGACTATTCCAATACCCTTTATATATACAAGCACCTCTATGAATTAACTCGCCAACCTCCCTTGGTTTACACTCTTGACCGTTTTCGTTTATGATATACAAATCGACATCGGGAATAGCTTTTCCTATCGAGGTAGGACGAATTTTTATCTGAGACGGATCCAAATATGCGGAACGAAAAGCTTCCGATAATCCATGCATGGAGAAAAAACGCGCATCGGGAAAATAGCTCTGAATATTTTGAAGCATTTTGGACGTCAACTTTCCACCCGAAGATGTGATAATACGCACGTGTTTTAGAGCCTCGGGTTTAGGGAGTCTGTGAGGATCTTCATCGAACATTTGAGTTATATTCACAGGCATAATAGGTAGTACCGTCACTTTATCCCGAAGAAGATGCGCAAAGAAATCGGAAGGCAACACCATTTTATGAATAGCCAAAGTCGCTCTTTTATAAAGCATACAAAAAATTTGATTTAATCCGTAGTCGAGATTATAAGGCAATATACCGCTGATAATATCACTCTCTTTAAGATCAAGATATCTTGATACCACCCGAGCACCGTCAATCATGTTTCTATGAGTTATAACAATGCCTTTTGGCAATCCCGTAGCGGCGAAGCTGTAAGTAATAGCGGCATTATCAAAACTTTTTATAGTGACGTCATACTCTTTATTGTAATATTTATATATCTCTTCAAACGAATCTATCTCTCTATTTACCGACTCGAAGGTAACCACTTTTCCTTTAAAATCGCTTTTTCGGATATTATCAAGTTTACTCTCGTCAGTAACTATACATTTTATATCACAATCGTTGACTATATATTGCACCTGTTCAGGCTTTAAAAATCTAGTGATCGGAACAAAAATATATTCTGTTGACAAGAGAGCTAAAATAGCGATAACCTGTTCGATGGATTTATTTGAATATATACCTACACGACTGCCTTTTGGAAGGTTTAGTTCACTAAAATAGTGAGCTACCTGATTCACCTTTTTAAAAAGTTGATCGAAGGTCAAACTTTTTAATTCATGAACAATCGCGATTTTATCCGGATGAGTCTGGCTGGAGACTTCCAGCAGATTTCTGATACAGTTAACCGACATGATCTCTCCTTAACGTCCATATCTCATAGTTTCGATCTATGACGATGGTTGGAATTTTTGTATAATTTAACAACTTTTTATAAACGAAACGAAGAATCCTCTCTATCTCCTCTTGAGAAAGTACTTTCGTTATTCCTCCCGTAAAAACTATACTCTTTAATCTCTCAAGACGAAGCGTCAAATAGCCTTTATGAGAAGGAGATACTTTATAAAGAACCAAAAAGATGGAAAGAAGCATCAAAATCTTCGTAGAGTGTTCACTCTTCTCGTCCAATATATTTTCAGTAACGTTGAGATAGTTTAAAAGCTCATATACAAACTCGTTGTTTTTGGCACTAAATACGAGACTCTCTCTTGATTTATATACTCCGAGTTTCTTGAAAACCAAACGATCGTAGCCGCTTTCAACTACGAGATTATCCTCTACAAGATCGGTACTATAATGAATATCCGTAGTAGCTCCGCCTATATCTATCAATATAAACGGATCGACGACATCATAAAATTTTTCCGATATAAAAGGTAAAGTTCTATTGACGATATAAGGTGTGGAGTATATTTGATTGTTCGTTACGGCATAAAGATCTTTTATATCCTCTTTGCCTATGATATCGGCTTGATAAAGGTTTACAAGATACTCTTTTAAAGACTCCTCTTTCACATGCAACCTATTGTCGATAATATTGGGTAAAATTTCACACTCCGGAATCATCTTTTTTAAAAAGTCCGCGTCACCGCTGCTTCCGACATATACTAGATTGGAATAATTCACTTTCTCGAGATATCCGATCAAATCATCCGAAAAGATATTTTTTACGCTATCGATCCCTCCGACGACAATAACGACATCGATCATCTCGGATGCGATGGGATAAGCTTTGATATTCGGATAAAGTATGGTATCTATAATGTTAATACCGGAGTTATAAGCAATATTTGTCGCGAATTTCAAACTGAAAGAGTTGGTAAGTCCTATAATCAAAGTGCTTAATCCACCGTTTGCCGAACTACATATATAGACATTCTCTTTATCGTACATTTGGATAATATCCGAGCATTTTTCATTCAAATCGTCGAAAATATTCTTATCGAAATTTCTAAAATATTGTTTTATGCTTTTTGAGTCTTTGATTTTAAAATAGGTGCTGCCTATATCTATAAACAACTTTTTCATAACATGATTCCGATATCGTTTATGATTTTAGTTACGAGTGCGTTTTTATCTTCGCCCAAAGAGAGTTTGCTCTTTTCAAAAGCGAAACTTTTTTGTGAAATAGGTAAATCCCCTTTATCGTAGATTCGGATATTTCCTTCTTTATCACGCACCGTTATAACTTTGTTATTGTTTATGATATGAGGAGAAAAGGGGATCTCTATATGCCCTTTTTTTATGGCGTTAAAAACTTTTCGCCATAAAGTATCGGCACTATCGTTAAATACCGCTTCCAATATCTCCCTCACCTCTCTTTCGAGATTCTCCTCTTCTTCATGATCTTTTACAAGAGGTATTCCCTTTAAAATTCCGAGGGTATATTGTACTTTCGATACGGCTGATGCATTCGACTCTTTCGTAGGAATCCCGAATGCTTCGTCTTTTGTTTTCGTTATGATTTTATCGGCTCCCACAAGCGCGGCTATAACCGTACTAGTCGTTATCAAAGATTCGGAATGTTCTTTATTTCTGGGAAAAGCCCCCATCCACTGATGATAAACGAGATTTATAGCGGCATCTTCGAAACCGAACTCGTCGGCATACTTTCTGGAGAGTTTTTTGATGACATTCGAAGTAACGACATCTTGTAAAATCGTTCCTGTTTGCGAAAAACTGACCGAAAAAGATTTAACACCCTCCTCCAAAGATAAAAGCATCTCTATGATCTGAATGGCTATGACAATCGCCGGCGGCTGTAATGTGGCGCTTAATGGTCCGAAAGATTCACGGTTGACCGGTTCATTCAAATCTGAGTACAAAGCGCATACTTTTTCTACATATTTCCAATATATAAAAGCTTTATCGAGTGGAAAATTTTTTGAATACGGTAAAAGATAGGTGATAGGGCCGCCCTCGATTTCAAATATACCCGACGCTAGGGCGATCTCGACCAAAAGTCTAGCATCGGGAGTTCCATGACGAAGACTTACCGGAGTATTGAAATGAGTAACCATTTTACGAGTGGTTCGATAGCCATGATTTACAAGAGGATAACCGTTTAACATATCGACATCGTTCTCTTCGGATAATCTCAACATCTTTTGAGCGCTGGCGTAGTCGTTGAGCCTCGTATTGGAATCTATCGTAAGAGGTAGTATATCCACTCCCGCATCTTTAAACTCTTCATATAGCCTAAAAACCTTTTCGTAAGTAGGAAAACCTCCCCTTGGTTGAACAAGAATCTTTTCACTCTCTTTAAAACGATGAGATATAAAAAGATCTTTACTGGCGTTTTTTATGAAAGATTCGACTTCCGCAAAGTCGAAATGATCTACATATTCGTTGCTAAGTATCGCTTCTCTTTCTCTTTGCAGTAGCCCCACTACACTCTCTCCTTCAGATATTTCTCAAGCCTGTCCAAGCCGTCATTTAGATCTATCTGATGAAACACAAGATCAAAACCGTAAGATTTAAATTTCGGAACGATCACTTCGCTATCCACTTCACCCACCGCAAGATTCCCTCCGATAGCAAAGACGGTATCTTTAAGCGGGTATTTACTCTTTAATACGGGAAGATCTCTCGACCACCCTTCCGCTTCACCGTTTAAAGACGAAATAAGCACTACATTCGCGTCCGTTTCGACGGCGGCATCAAGAAACTCTTCAAGATAAGTATTTACACCGAGATTAAAAACTTCAAAGCCTCTTTGATTCAGTGAGATATCTATGAGCCTGTTAGCCACAACATGAACATCGTTACCTACAACACCCGTTACAACTTTCATTCATCACACCTTTATTTATATGGTTTATTTTATCGGATATTTGGTTAATTAGAATACAATAAAGAAAAAATAGTCTCTAAAGGATAATTTATGAAGTTTCAAACGGCGGATCTATGCGATGCATATCAAAACCGTTTACAAGTGGCGGCTCCTCTATTTCACTCATATGGGGGAAGTAAAGCTTGCAAAGGACAAATCACTACGATAGAATTGGATGAAGACAATAGTGAGTTAGTCTCTCTTTTAAAAAGCGAGGGTGAAGGTAAAATAGCCGTAGTTGACGCAAAAGCGGCATACTGCGCAATCGTAGGAGATACCCTTATGGGATTCGCCTTGAAAAACAATTGGGCCGGTATAATCGTCAACGGTTATGTCAGGGACACCAAAAACACTAAAGATATTGCGGTAGGTTTGTGGGCTCTTGGCACATGTCCGAAAAAGAGTACGAAAAAGGCTCCCGCACATACTTGTATCGAGCTAAATTTCGCAAATATCGTTTTCAAAGAGGGAGCTTATCTTTATGCGGATGAGGACGGTATAATCGTTAGTGAAGAGGAGTTAAGGATCTTTTAATTTATGTTTACTATTTACACATAAAGTAAAAAAAAGATCCGTTTATCGACATAAAATCATCCAAAGAGTAAAATTTATTGTACACTAAGATCAAGAATCAGCTTGAAGCTATCTTGAAAACTTACATAATTTTACGGGGGTTTTATAATGTCTAGGAGAATATTTAAAAGTGCGACTTTTTTCATCTTTACGATTTTAGTAGTCGGATGCGGTGGTGGTGGAGGTAGTGACGATAACTCCGGTGTTCCTTCGGGTAATAATAATTCCACTATATCATCCTTTAGTGTAAATGCCGGAGATGATAAAAATATCTCTATCAATCAACCTGTAACGTTAACCGCCGTTACGACCGGTGTCACCTCGCCTCTAACTTTCGTTTGGAAAGAGGGAACGACCACCCTCGCAACCGGTAAAACATTTACTAAAAACAATTTTACGATCGGTGAACACATTATAACCGTAATTGCAACGGACGATAAACAAAAAAGCGCTACCGATACGGTAGTGATTAAAGTTTACGGTTATCGCACTTCCGTTAAAAATTACGATACAAACGGAGACGGCACTATCGATAGTAGAGAAACGATAAAATACGATATAAACGGAAATATTGTCTCTCTCGAACTTGATAGAGACAACGACTCAAAAGTTGATTACCGGGAAAGTTATAAATATAATTCGAACTCGAAATTAATCGAAAAAATTTATGACGAAGGAGCGGACGGACAAATTGATGGTAAAGAGATATATACGTACGATAACAACTCGAATCTTCTTACTTTAAAGATCGATGAGAATGGTGACGGAAGCATCGATTACAAGGAGAGCTATAGTTACAATACAACCGGTAAACTTATCAAAAAAGAGTACGATAAAAACAACGATTCGGATCCGGATAGCATAGAGAGATACACTTACGACACCAACGGCAACAAACTATCGTACATAAGCGACGAAGATGCCGACGGCATACCGGAATATCAAGAAAATTTTACATATGACGCACAAAACAATCTCGTGAAAAAAACATATGATAGAAACGGTGACAATACGATCGACAGTACCGAAACCTATTCATACGATATGAACTCCAATCTAATAACTTACAATAACGATAAAGACAATGACGGTACGATCGACTACAGTGAATCTTTCACATATAATACGAAAGGTAAAATTTTAACGAAGAGTTATGATATCGACGGTGACGGTGAGATCGATAGTATAGAGACATACAGCTATGATACGAACGGATATTTGACAAGATATGGTAGTGACGATGATAATGACGGTGACTTCGATTATGAGGAGGTATATACCCACGATAAAAACGGTCATATACTTACAAAAAGTTATATCGCTAACGGTAAACTAAGCAGAAAAGAGATTTATACTTACGACAATCAGGGAAATAAAGTCTCTATGCAGATCGATGAAGACGGTGATGGACAAATCGATTATAAAGAGACTTTCTCATATAACTAACTATGTAATCATCTCTCTTTTACACTAAAGAAGCTTTTTCTTCTTTAGTGTTTTTGCTCAACTTTTTGTGCATATTTTTGCTCAAGCATATACAATTTTCCAAGCTCATATCTGAGTTTTGTCAAATCAGCACTCTGTTCAACGATATAAGGTGTAAGCATCAAAAGAAGTGTAGTTTTATCATGTTGGGTTCTTTCAAACTGAAATATTTTGCCAAAAAGTGGAATATTGCTTATAATCGGTATTCCGGATTTATTTTTACTCTCTTTATCTCGAACGAGCCCTCCGACTATAATAGTTTCACCGTTTTTTACGATCGCCGAAGTTTTTACTACACGCTTCGTAGTCTTTGGAAGACCGACCATACTGCCGGGAAGTATATCTTCTGAAGATATCTCGACTCCGAGAGAAACTTTACTATCGGCGGAAATTCTAGGTTTTATTTTCAAGGTAAGTCCTATATCTTCTCTATTATATATATTTCTATTTATATCGGTCGTAGTCGAACCTACGCTACTTTGAGAAACAACGGAAATCGTTTTACCGACATAGATTGAGGACTCTTCGTTATTGATACACAATATCGAAGGCTCGGAGATTATATTCGCCGCATTTTTTTCACTTAAAAGTGAAACGGCCGCACCAAGAGCTAGAATCTTTTTTACATTAGGAATTTCCAAGTTTATACTGTTGGCAAGATTCAAAGCCGCTCCGGCATCATCAAGTCCCATTTTGTTACTAAGAGCGTACAACCCGGAACTATCCGAAACTCCACCGATAATTCCGTACTGCATTCCGATTTCGGATGCTTTGTCGTTATTTATTTCGAGAATTCTGGCTTTAACATAAACTTGTTTTCTTTCGACATCGAGTTTTTCTATTATGCTCTTTAAAACCGTTCTCTCTTTTTTAGTACCAAAAACCATTATCGCGTTCAACTGCTTATCGAAAGTGATATTTGGACCTTCATCCTTTTTTACGATATTGCTATTGTTCGGCATCTCTCTTTTTTGAGGCTGACGTTTATCCGATTTTGTAAGCTTAGTATTAGTTCGACCGCCGTTTTGAGAAGATGAAATATTTTCTATATTTTTATTGAAACCTTTATTCGATATCAAATTTTCAAGAATCTTGGATACCGACTCGGCATCGGCGTTTTTGATATAAACAAGCTCTATATCTTTCTCTTTTTGATCGCTACCCATATCCAATTTTTTTATATACGGAAGAATTTTGTATATATCGTTTCTATCTCCTACCAATGCGACGGAATTTGAGTTTTCGTTTTTTACCAACTGTATCTGTTGATTTCTGGATTGCTTTCTGAAAAAAGAGCTTATCATCTTTTTTATTTCGGGATAAGCTGATTTTATATCGGTATTTTTAAAAGTGATATATTTGACGGTAGTGGTTGTATCTTTCCCTAAGACTTTTATTATTTTCTGTATCGATTCTATATTTTTAGGATAGTCTGTCACAATAATCGCGTTGTTACTGTTTGCCGTACTGATTTTACCGTATTTACTAATAAGAGCCTTAGCCTGTTTTAAGATATCTATCGGTTTGACATTTTTGCAGGAAAGCACGGCGGTTTGCATTTGATCCAATTCACTTTCACCGACCATCGGCGGTGCGTTTCTAATCGAATCACTACTTTTTACGATTTTTAGATAACCGTTACCGCTATCGCTTAGTGCGTAACCGTTATTTAACAAAGTTTGATTAAGCATAGGCAAAAGCTGAGCTTCTTTAATAGGTTTAGTACTTACAAAATCCACTTTACCCTCTATTTTCTTCGGTATAAGTATATTTTTATTTGTAGCTTTTGCCACGAGGGTTATAAAATCTTTTAAAGAAAGATTTTTAAAATTTATCTCCACCGTTTTTTCCGCGGAACCCGATGTCTTGCTTTTTTGTTTTAACATATATGCATCCGGATAAATCTTTCTGGCTTGATTTAAAATTTTTTTTGCCTCTTGCCAACTTTTTATACCGGTAATTGCAAGTCTGTATTTCCATACGGTATGCGATGAAGGAACGACGCGAATCGAATTCTCTTTTGAAAGTAGATTGGAAACTTTGCGTTTGAGATGGTTTTTCTCTTTATAAAGAGCATTCTGATCTTTAGCGGACATAACGATAACCTGTATATCGGCATTTAGATATACTAAAAACATACTTGCAAGAAAAATCATTCTAAAAATTTTCATCATATTCATTACCTCTGATTCTATATCGCCAAAAAACTAAAATATTGTAGTTTTTAAGAAAAAAAGTTTTTTTACTTATTGAAATAAACAAATTATGTAATTAAGACAAATATCAGAATTTTAGATATTTTTCAAGAAAAATAAATATATTTAATTTATTCTTTAATAAAATTGGAAAGATATAGATATTCGAATTATAATTTTACTACCTATATATGACGGTCATATTTTAATATTAAAGTAAAGTTATAACTACATTTTTACTTCTTTAAACAAGTATGCTTTTTGTAAAATAATTTGGGTGTTAACACGGAAGTAGTAGGTTTAAGTTGGCGAGACGATAAGTTCGTCTTATATAGATAAACTCATAATATAAAGGAGATATTATTATGTTTTCAACAAGAGGTATATTGACTTCTGTATTTTTTGCAGTTGCGTTGATGCTCTTGCCCGAATCCCTCTTCGCAAGAGGACATCACGGAGGAGGACATCATGGAAGCTGGAGCGGTAGTCATTACTCCGGCTGCTCGGGTGTGGGGCACTGTACTACGCATAGTAAAGGACATTGCGGTAAACATCATAGAGTGACAAGAAGCTGTCGTTCAAGCTACGGCTCAAGTTGTGGAGGTGTGGGTCGCTGCACTACGCACGGTAAAGGACATTGCGGTACGCATCATAGAGTGACAAGATGCTGTCGTACAAATTCCGGCTCAAGTTGTGGAGGTAAAGGACATTGTGGTAAACACGGTAAAGGACATTGCGGTAAACATCACAGAACGGGAAGATGGTGTACACCAACGAAGCCACCTGTAAAGGTTACCGGAGATGTCCAAGGCGTCGTATTTATGGACGAAAACAACAATGGAACTTTTGAAAACGGTGAAGGGATAGAGGATGTCAGGGTAATACTTTATGACTCTAACGGAAATACTCATACGGACTATACCGATAGTGACGGTAACTACTATTTCGACAATATCCCAAAAGGTGATGCGACCGTTAAAATAGACGAGTCAACTCTTCCTGATAATTCAGGTCAAAGTGTAGGCGAAAATCCGAGTGATCTGTATGTAGAAGCGGATGAAGAAAATCATGCTGGTTACGACGGATATGAAACTGTAGCTACACCATCAACAGGGGATGTTACAGGCGAAGTATTTATCGATAAAAACGCAAACGGTACGATCCAAGACGGAGAAGGAGCCCAAGGCGTAAGAGTCATCTTATACGATAGTAACGGAAATAGACATACGACACGAACGGATAGTTACGGAAGTTACTATTTCAGCGATATTCCAAGCGGCGACGCTACCGTTAAAATAGATGAATCGACTCTCCCGGACAATTCGGGACAAATTACCGGCGACAATCCTAGCGGAGTATATGTTGAATCAAACGAAGTGAATCATGCAGGCTATGACGGATATGCAAGCCCGTCGTCAGATGATGGTGTCGGAAACGTAATCGGTGTGGTATTTATCGATAAAAACGGTAACGGCACGATCCAAGACGGTGAAGGTGTGGCATATGTCAAAGTTAAACTAACCGATAAAAACGGTAACGAAATGATAACCCAAACGGATAAATACGGTGAATATTATTTCTATGATGTACCATCCGGTGACAGCACCGTTGAAGTTTTAGAGTCAACTCTGCCTATGAATGCCCAACAGACGGTTGGTGAAAATCCAAGTTCGGTATATATAACGCCTAACGAAGAAAATCATGCCGGTTATGACGGATACGTATGTGACTAAATAATTTACCGAAGCATAGAGTTCTTCTATGCTTTGGATTTTTTTAAATTTAAAGATATGGAAAAAAGCGTACCCTTAAGGTCGCTTCGTTCTATTTGAAGATTTCCACCGAGAAAAGAGATGAGCTTCGCACCCCTATGAAGATCGAGTCTATTTGTATTGTTTTTGTATGAATCCGTAAGTTTGTTGCTATAGCCGGATGCTTCTTGTAATAGCTCTCTTCTTAATTTATCGTTTATATGTTTTCCGGAATTTTCTATAACGAAACTTACAATCGTCACACTCTCTTTTTGAGCGATACTCTCGATTTTTAAAATCACTTCGCCTTTTGAAGAAGTGTTCTCAAAAGAGTGCTCAAGAAATAGAGTGATAATCTCTCTTATCTTGTCTATATCTCCGATGCAGTTATGTGATATAGCAGGATCAATGTAATAATTGAAATCGATATGTTTTTTAGATGTCCGATTTACGAAATATTTAATAATGGATTTAAACTCTTCTATGGGATGAAACACTCTGTTTTCAAGAGTTAATTCATAGTCCTCTTTATCTTCGAAATTCTCCGGCTCCTTCTCCTCCAACTCATAAGACAAAGCGTTGCGCTTATTCATATTCGTCAAAGGCAGATCATCCCATAACAGATCTTCAATCTTTCTGTTTTTTTTCTCTTGGGAAGAAGTGTCATTTTTCATTTTTAAATGTTTTATCTCGATATCCGGATTCATCTTCGGTCTTTTTTTCTCTTTTAACAAAGGAACGATGAATCCGCCTACAATAAATAAACCGACGGCTATCATTAGATTTATAATCATCTCCAACGACGATAGGTCTTGATGATTTTTTCTCTTGAGATAATTCTCCACGATCTCATTAGCGGTTTCAATCCGTTTTATATTTTCATGCATCTTTTGCGACCATTCGTTCGCACTTATAGAAAAGTTACCGCTTGCAGCGCCTTTTAGGACCTGCACTCTAAGTCTTTGCATATGAGCTTTTAAAATCTCGGGTTGCAACTGCCGGTGCAACATAGAACTCATATCCGAATTCGAGGGTATAGTTACATTGGCAAATCGTTGTTTTTGCAATATACTCTCCCAAAGTACCATATCCGGCATCGAAACTTTTTTTGCTTGACTTAGCAAAACGAGTATAAAACTTTGTTCCATATTTAAAATATCTCTATAATTTATCAACTGCTCATTTACTCGCAAATACTTTTTTAATGAAGGTAACGCCGACGAAAGAGAGACGGATAATTTTTTGATATTCTCCAAGCACTTTTGCAAAATCTCATTTTGATAATACTTGAAAAATATATCCTCATATTCACTATTTATGACATCGACTCTTGATCTTACATATTGAAGATCGCTTTTAATTTTCTTTATATCCAAACTAAATAGAGAATTTTTCAAACTTAAAGAATCGATCTTGGATAAAATTTCATCACTATCTTCTCGTATGCTTTTAAGTCCGTTAAAATCCATTTTACCGTCATATCCAAGATACAACGCGCTTAAAAGTCTCTCTTGCTCGATTTTTCGCATTAAAAGATTTAATATTTCAATAGTCGATATATATTGATCGCTGTTTTTCGCAATTTGAAAATATGTATAATTTTGATAAGCTTTATATATAAATAATCCTCCGAAAAAAAGCGTTAGCGCCAAAAAAATTATAACGATGATCTTCTTTATAAAATAACCCATCATCTATCCAATACTTTTTTCCATATCCAAAATCATAATGGAGAGAATATTCGGTATGAAATAGATCGGATTGGGATTTATAAAATCTTTATAAACATACCATGAGTTTAAAATAGTACCGTTGTTCTTTTTCACAATATTTTCGATTCTCTTTTTCGTCTCGTACAATAACTTAGTATTTTCGGAAGGATCGAATTTAAGATGTACGGCCATATAGAGTTTTGAAAGTTTTACGACATAAAATTTCAAATCGCCGTTTTTCGTACGATAACCCCTATCTTGTAAAATCGACTCCACACCTTCGACAAGCGTATCGCAATACTCGAGCATTTTAGATACATTCGATTTTGAGATCTCATCATTTAAGATATCTTTTATCTGATCTTTTCCGTACGAGAGGAAGTCAAGAATATTTTTTATATCGTCACTCTTTGTACTTTTGGCCATAAATCTTAAATCATCTTCAATCTTATCTATATAGAATTCTATATTGTTCAAATATCTCTTCTTTTGAGGAGATTTGAAGAGATAGAGATAATCGTTAGCGATCTTTTGACTAAGATAGCGAATATCCTCCCCTTTTGAGATAAGCTTGAGATCGTTTTGATTGAGAGCATGAAGTTGTGCAAAGCCTACGAAAACAAATAAAAAGAGTATCGACTTTAGTCTGATTTTATAAAAACCCATCTGCTATTGATACAAAACCACATATAGTTTCGTTATTTCATCCATTTTTTTCGTAATATTATCCGTCGTGGTAAAGACTATAAACGGCAAACCTCCCTTTTCTATCTTAAGATAGAACTTATAAACTATTTTCCAAAGTTTATCGATTTCGTTCAGCTTTTGATTTATCGTAGCGCTATTTGAAGGATTTTTCATAAGATCGTTATGATTTTTGGCAAACAACCTTACCGCTTCTTTCATTTGATCGACAGTATTTTTATCTTTTATTCCTGATTGATAGGCTATATAATATTTGGCGATCCTTTGTGCCAACATCCTCTGTTTACCTGATTTTGCCACGATTTGCGACTCTTTATGTTTTACCGAACTTTTAAGCGAATCCACTACAAACTGACTCCCCTCGAGAATAGTTTCGCTAAGATCAAGTGCCAATTGAGCGTTATCGAGATTGTACGGTTGGTTTATCAATGATTTGAACTCCTCGTAACTCATCTGTACGAATGTTAAAAGGTTTCTGATCTCAGGATCGTTTATAGAGGTATATAGACGCTTATGAGCCGCACTAAATTCCGAGAGAGAAGCTTTCAACTGTTTTTGAGCTTTACTTACGGCTACTTTATTTCCCATATAAAGATAATCTTTCGCCACTCTTTGGGAGAGCATCCTCTGTTTACCGGCCGTATCGATCAAGTTGATTTTACCGGTTTTTACGACATAGTTGACACCGTTTACACTTTTAATCGCAATATCACCGCCGCTATTTACACCGTTCTCTTCGGCCGCTAAGAATGTAAAAAGAAGTGATACTAAAAATAGTACTTTTAAACCTGAAAATTTCATTATTGTTCCTTTATTTGACCTCAAGCTTCGTATATAGATATGTCGCTTTGTTCATATTTTTTAAAATATCATTCGATTTTTTGTAAATCAAAGTAGGTATGAATCTGGATTTGGATCTACTCATGATTTCAAAAAACATAAATGATCTTTGCGCCTTTTTTAAAAGCGCTTTGATCTCATCACTATTCTTTTCATAGCCTCTCAACTTCGACAAAGAGCTTTTAAAAAGATCCATCGCTTCTTCAAGTTTTTCCTTGAACTTAGGATCGTCTATCCCCCATACTTTCAACATATATAAACTAGCCATTCTTTGAGAGAGCATTCGCTGTCTTCCCGATATATTTATAATCTCGCCGGTTGACTCTTTACTTTGACTTGCAAACAGCCCTGTTATATCGTCCGAAGTTTTAAGCAGACTTTCCAATTCCTGTTGCAAAATTACAGCATTCTCTTTCGAAGGAGTTTGTAAAAGTCTTTTTTTTATAGGTCGCCAAAGTTTTTTCGCCTCCTGTATCCGCACTTTCGTTTTAGAGTCGTTCGTAAAGTTATCCAACGACTGAAGATGATCTTCGAACTCTTTTATTATCTTTTGTAGATCTCCTTTAGGATTTGCATACGTGTTCCCCATACCTACCATTGCATAATCTTTAAGAAGCCTTTGGGTAAACATCCTCTGTTTACCTGCAATATCTATCGCCGTCGAAAGATCTTTTATCTCAATCGCGATAGCATAATTGACAAATATTATGGCGATTATCGAGAGTCTAATTATTTTACTTAACAAAATAATTTTTTCCTTAGTTATTTTATATAATTATTTTATGAAATTCAAACTTAATTTATACTAAATATTGACTCAAAAGATTTCGATTGTTAATTTTTTTTTATATTTCTTGAGATACATCTCTATTTGAATAACTTTCGCTACAATATATCAGGCACAAGAAAAGAGACAATAAGAGACTCCCCAATGATCAAAAAACTTATCACGTTCGCAATTGAAAAATCGACTTTAACGCATATTTTTTTCCTCTTTTTACTCATTATGGGAATTTTCTCATATATCAAAATTCCAAAAGAGATCTTTCCTCCCGTCATTTTGGATGCCATATCGATTACAGGAAGTTACGGCGGAGCCAGTCCCGATATACTCGATAAGATGGTGGTAACGTCGATAGAAGACGAACTGAACGCTCTTAGTGACATCGATAAAATCGAAAGTACGATAAAAAACGGTTTTTTCAGTATAAAAGCCACACTAAAAGAAGACGGCGATATTCAGTCGGTTCTAAGCGACATAAAAGATATTCTCTCGAAATTAAAACGAGATCTGCCTTCGGATATGAACGAACCGATTGCCAAAAGAGTAAAAAACAGCTTTCCTTTAGTTACGATAGCCATAGCTTCAAATCAAAAAAAAGAGACTCTTCTTGAAGTTGCCGACACTTTGAAAAAAGAGCTCTCCAACATTAAAGATTTAAGCGATATCTCAATCCGAGGCGATGCGGAGAAAGAACTCCTCATCACTCTCGATTCAAAAAAGATAGCCGCATTGGGTCTAGATCAAAACGCGGTCGTTTCGGCTCTATCGTCTTTGAGTTCGATATTCCCGGTAGGATATATAAAGCAAAAGGGAAATCATCTGTTTCTGAGCACATACAACGGTTTTAAACAGAGTCGAAAAATTTCTCAAACCATCATAAGCATCGCGGATAAAAAAATATATGTCAAAGATATAGCCACAGTCGCTTTCACTCTTGAAGATGCGAGTGAAGTATCGCATTTTAACGCTATGCCGAACATTTCACTTAGTATCAACAAAGCGAAAACCGGAAACGCCATAACGCTCGTTAAAGAGATAAGATCCGTCTTGAAAAAATTTCAAAAAAACTATAGTGAATTTACGTTCGAAATCTATACCGATACTTCCGTTTGGATTCGAAACCGTCTGAATACCGTCATATCAAACATTATCTTCGGACTCATTCTTGTTTCGTTCACCATCTTTATCTTTGTAAACGCTAGAATCTCTTTTGTCGTAGCCGTCGGTATCCCGACAAGTTTTTTAATAGCTCTCGTCGCCACCGATCTTATGGGATACTCAATAAACATGCTTTCGCTACTTGGAGCATTGATAGCGCTAGGAATGCTCGTTGACGAAGCTATCGTCGTTGCCGAAAATATACAACGCCACATCGAAAATTCCGATGACTTAAAAAGCGCCGCTATAAACGGAGCGGTCGAGATGTTTCCGGCCGTTTTAACGGCGACGGCGACAACGATTTTCGCTTTTTTACCTCTTTTGATCATAAGCGGCGAGATGGGTGTATTTATCAAGATTTTACCGATTATGATCTCGATTTTACTTCTTAGTTCGCTTTTTGAAGCATTTTTCTTTCTTCCTCTTCATGCAAAAGAGATTTTAAAAAGAGAAAAAAGAGAAGCAAGAAGCGACAAGTTCTGGATTCGGCTGAAAAAAAGATATAAAAATACTCTGCATATTTTGCTAAAGCATTCCAAAATATATCTAACTCTCTTTACTATCACCATATTGACGTTTAGCACTATTATGCTTTATAAGAGTAAATTTCAACTTTTTCCGACATTCGATACCACACAGATCTATGTAAGTGGAAAAGTGAACAAAAACTACTCCCTGGAACAAACCCTCGATCTTGTCACGGAAGTCGAAAAGATTTTATTGGCAAACCTGAATAAAAACGATGTAGATTCCGTAACGTCTATTTCGGGAATGAAACTCGATAACAAATATAAACCGCAAATCGGTGAGAATCTTTTTCATATTTTCATAAACCTTCACGAAAGAAAACCGCAAGGTTTTTACAATAGCGTCATAAATCCTCTTCTTTCGCCGGAATACGACGACTCGGATATGATTAGATCCGAGTCCGCTCAAAAGATCGCGAAAAGGATTAAAGAATTGACTAAAAAGTTCCAAAACGATGAAAATTTCAAAGAGTTCAGCATAGTTGTACCTGGAGCGGGAATAGTCGAAAGCGACATAGATATAGCACTTAGCGCGAAAGAGAAAAAGCTGGTTTGGGCGATAAAAGAGCTCGAAAAAACAATGCATAATATAAAGGGCGTTTACAACATCCATACGGATATGATCGAAGGAGAAAAAGAGATAAAATTCAAACTGAACTCTTACGGAGAATCACTTGGCTTCAATGAAGCGATCATCTCACAGACGTTAAGACCTCTATATCTGAAAGCGGAAATAGGTAAAATGTTTTATAATTCCAAACTCACCAGAATCAAAACCCAAGATATGGACAAAGATAAAAGCGACTCGCTTCATAACCTTTTAATCCGTGTTCCGAATTCTCTTCAAAAAGTACATCTTAGTGAAATCGCGGAATTTGTTACCGTAAAAAATCCGGCAACCGTATATAAGGAAAACGGCGTCAGAATTAACTCGGTTTTAGCGAGTCTGGATAAAGATATCTTAAAATCGGCCGACTTCATAAAAAAGATGACTCCTCTTTTGGAAAAATTTAAAAAAGAGGGAGTGTCCGTTTTTATAAAGGGAGAAGAGAAAGAGAATAAAAAAGTACAATCAGAAATGTCTCAAGCCGCCGTTATAGCGATATTTTTAATTTTTATCTCACTAATTTGGATGTTCGGAGAAGTTTCACTCTCACTTTTCGTACTCTCTAGTATTCCTCTTTCGATTTTCGGCGTCTTAGTAGGTCATATGGTGATGGGAATGGATTTAACGATGCCCGGAGTACTAGGCATCGTCGGATTAGCCGGAGTGGTGGTAAACGACGGGATAATCATGATAGACTTCATACGAAAAGCAAAAACGAAAGAGGAGTTCGTACATCTTGCCTCACTTCGGATACGACCCATTCTCTTAACCTCTGTCACAACAGTTTTAGGACTAAGCACTCTCATCTTTTTCGCACAAGGTCAAGCTGTCATACTACAACCTATGGCTATCTCTTTGGGTTACGGCATAGCCTGGGCAACGGTTTTAAATCTTCTGTTTCTTCCTCTTTTGTACGCTAGTATCAAAAAGATCTCTTAACTCTTTTTTATATCCTCCGCCTCACAACTCTCAGTCGTGCAAAATCTGGAATCTTCACCGTCGGATCCGCAAAAACTTTCCCAATTTATCTCTTTGAGAGCTTTTAGTCTTTTTTCATACTCCTCTTTGGTTATCCCCTCATAAGGCATTTGAGCATAAGCCCCCGCATCGGTATGCGGCAACATAGATACACTCTTGATGACGGGCGCAAATTGCGCCAACATATGCGCTATCTGATCTCCCTCCTTCTCTTTGTCGAAATAGACGGTACAACTTACCATATTGTCACTCCACTCACGCTGAAGCATCGCTAAAAACGCGAACTGTTCCCAAGCCGAAACTTCATCGGCTTTTCTGGTCTTTCCTTGATCGATAGGAAATTCGAAAACCATCGTATTTTCGCTGTATCGGTCTTTCTCGTTGGGAACTCCGGCATCTTGTAGAAGTTTACAAATAGGACTATCCTCCCCCACTCTTATACGGCGTATGGCATATTTAAAAGTGGGAAAATGCATACCGCTAGAGACTCCGGCAAGCTGGCTTACCGTACCTGAAGGCTTTATCGTAGTAACCCTAATAGAGACCGGAATTCCAGCCTCTGTAGCTAATCTTTCATTCTCTTGTCTAACTATTTTATATCCCTCTCTTAGTCTTCTGGTAAGCTGTGCCGCACCTATTTGCTCAAGATAGTCGGCAACTCCCGAAAGACTGACTCCGATTCTTCTGTTCCTTGCGACTATGGCGTTCGTTTCAACTCTGTGACTGGGCAAAAGAGAGACCGTAGAAGCATAAAACGTGGCAAATCTAAGAGCATTATAAAAAGCCTCTTCGGTATCGCACTTTGTCGGAAAAACTTCCGCTAAATTACAAAGCTCGAAACTCTCCAGAGGTATCTCCGAGCAAGGATTGCTAAGCCATGCGTTATCTTTCATCTCTTTTCCGAAACGCCCGTATTTTTGCATATTTATAAGATTACATATACCTGGTTCCCCGTTATTTTTGATCCGTCTGGCAATTTGAGGAATCTTCTCGAAGTCTTCCGTTTTGGAGAGTACTACCGTATTGTTACTCATCCATCCGATCTCCGCACGTTCGGGATTTTTTTTATAATTTTTAAGATCTAAAAAAGTGCGATCATCCGGTTCTCCCAACGCTATTTCGGCACTTCTTCGTACATTCCCCGCAACCACACATGCACCTATCGAATTGAAAATATCAGCTACCGTTCGCGTAGTATCGTACTCCCCGTCACAATAATCGTCCAAAGATTTTTCGATTCTTTTATGTAACTGCTCAAGCGGTTCACTGCCGCTCGCCTTACCGCCGAACCCCTTTATCGGCGAACCGTAAGGTCTGATCTTGCTATAATCGAACTTATACCATTCACCCCCTTTCGTATATGCTTCGATCAAAAGTCTTACACTCTCAACCCATCCTTCTCTTGAATCGGGTATGACGAAAATTTTGGGAGAATCTTTTTTAGGTTTTTTCGCTTTACCGCTCCAAGCCGTATTGAACCCTACACCAACTCCGCACATTAGAGCATCCATCGTCCATTCGGCGGAGAGCGACAAATCGCCGGTATCAACCGCGCCGCAGTTGTTAAGAGCCATCGAACCTCTTTTGTAAACATACTCCGTACCCATCGCCCATAAGCCTCGCCCTGGAGGCAAAAACTCCATTTTAAACATCGCTTGAGCGAAATTTAACGCATACTCCTGCCATTGCTTGTCGTCAAACGACAATCCGTTTAAAACATAATGATTTTTACGAATACTAAAGACGCCCTCCACTACTCTTATGATCGTATCCGCCCAATTCTCCTGTGTTCCGTCAGGCTTTATACGACTATATGTCCGATAGTAGGTAACTTCGCCAAAACCGTTAAACCCGAACTCAGGTTTTAACGATTTCAAATAGTTTTTTATCTCATCGCTTAACCTAAATCTCTCTTTTACCATTGTAAGTTTCCTCTATTTTTTTTATAGAAGATATTATACTCATTTATATATTCCATGAGTATAAAGAATCTCAGCTACATTCATACTCCGTTATACTTTTTATGATATAATATTTTAATAATTATTTTTAAGGAATTTGATGGACACAAAAGATCTTGAGATAAAAAAATTAAAAAAAGATATCAGCATATCAACCATTAAACAGTCGGCTTTTATAGTGCTGTTTATCGCGGAAATCATATTTCTAGCGGCTATATTCATAAACTTTTTCGATCTTAAAAACCCTTTTAGCACCGATCTTTCAAAAGACAAAATTGCGCTACTTCATATAGACGAGCCCATAACCACTTCATATGTGGAGCATCTGATAAAATCGATAGAAAAAATCAAAGATAATAAACACTATAAAGCGATACTAATGGATATCTCGTCTCCGGGAGGATCACCTACGGCATCACAAGAATTTACACAATATATAAAAGATCTGAATAAAACCCTACCGGTTACGATTTATGTAAATTCTATGGCCGCAAGCGGAGCGTATTACATCGCCTCGGCCATCAAACCTCTATATGCGAACAAAAACGCTATAGTAGGCTCGATCGGTGTCATTATGCCTCATTACAGCGCCAACAAACTAGCCCAAAAAATCGGAATTAAAGAGGAGACCGTAACAGCCGGAAAATTCAAACAACCCTTTTCGATATTCAAAGAGATGACACCGCAAAACAAAGAGTATATAGAAAATTCTCTTTTAAAGCCCGTTTATAAAAATTTCGTTGAAGATGTTGCGAACAATAGAGGAATAAAAGTGGATAAATTAAAAGAGTTCGCACAAGGAAAAGTTTTTGTCGCGAATATGCCGGAAATCAAAGGAATTTTAGTAGATAAAATAACAAATCTCTATAAACTGAAAGAAAATCTGAAAGATAAATTTCCAAATGCCAAAATCGTTACCATTGCACAAAAAACAAAACCCAAAGATCTTTTCAATATTCTTTTTAACAAAAAGCTACTATCCGTTATAAACGGCTCTTTTGAGATGAAGTGACTGAACATCACTCTTCGTTTTCGAGAATTTGAAGATATTTCTTCGCTTTTATCTCTTTTCCCTTATATACCACATGAGTCGCTATACCTCGTTTACACATCTCTTTTACGTCCATCCAGAAATCTTTCCCGATGACCATTTCGTCAAACTCTTTTTTCGTTAAAAAGCCTTTATCCACTATCATATCATGAAAAAAATTACGAAGAAGCTTATCTCTATGCTCCAATCTCGATTTCAATTCTCCGCCTTTACCGCTGACGGTCGAAGCGTAATTGTGAAACATCAAATCCGAATAAGGATATATCACTCTTCTTTTCGCCATACAAAATATCAAAGCCCCCATGCTGTAACCGTGACTATCAAGATAGGCTTTAGTACGCTTATGAAATTTCTCATGCATAAAATTATAAAACTGTATTCCCTCGTCAACGGAACCGCCTCCGGAATTTATACGAAGCTCCAGCATATCGTTTTTCGAAGCATGACGAAGCTCGTTAAAGACGGAGTGGAGACCTCTTTTTAACTCTTTAAAACGCTCAATATATAGGGTATAGACTCTATATTTAGGCTTTATTTCATAGATATTTCGTTTTCGATCGATCAGTTTTTTACTTTCAGGGTATGTCCTTACAAAAAGGGTATGCTGTTCACTACTGATCTCATTCGGTTTTTTAACTTCCATAGTATATATATCCTTGCAAGGTATATTTTACATTAATTTTAATGAAAAGTAAATATAAGAAGTAAATAAGATTTTTTTATTAAATAATTTTTATAATTTTAGAAGTCTAAAAAGAGCCGAAAAAAAAGATATCTTTTCGGCTTTTTTTAATTATTTTAAATCAGCGAAAGGATTATCGATAACTTTTTTTCTGCTCGCGACATATGGAACGATAGCCGCATGTCTTGCTCTTTTAATAGCTTGTTCAACCATCTCTTGATGTTTTTTACAATTTCCCGTCAATCTTCTGGGCATGATCTTATATCTCTCCGAAAGTGAGAATTTAAACGATGCCGGATTTTTATAATCTAAAAAATCAACTTTACTTTCACAATATCTACAATATTTTTTTGAATATTTCCTTCTTTCTGCCATATTTTATCCTTCTGTTTTTCTTTTTCTAAAATGGTATCTCATCATCATCTATATCTATCTCCGGAATTTTATCCGAAGAAGACGGCGCTTTAGATACCGGAGCATTCTCTTGAGAAGCTGCGTAATCGTTCTGTCCGCCTCCGTACTCACCACCTTGCGTTCTGGCATATTCGCCACCGCCGGCCGGATTGGATCCTTTTGAATCAAGCATAGTCATGTTCTCTACGGTGATAGTGTGTTTGCTTCGCTTAAAACCGTTTTGATCTTCCCAACTGTCAAACTTCAAACGTCCTTCAACCAATACCTTAGAACCTTTTCTAAGATACTGATTGGCAATCTCGGCGGTTCTGCCGAAAAATGTAAGATCGATAAAACAGATCTCCTCTTTTTGTTGACCGTCCGCCGATTTAAATCTTCTATTTGTCGCGATTCCGGTATTTCCCACGGCCGTACCGCCGGGTGTGTAACGAAGCTCTATATCTCTTGTAAGATTCCCTACAAGTATCACTTTATTGAACATTAGATTTCCTTTGCTTATTCGACACTTTCTACTTTTTGCGCCTCAGGCTCGCTCGACTCTTTGGGTTCCGATTTATCCTCTTTTTTAGTCGCATTTCCTTTAACCAATTTTTCCCAATTGGCAACTTCGCTTTTATTGATATATTTTACGTTTAAAAAACGAATTATCTCTTCGGTTAATCTAAGATTTCTCAATATCTCGTCTATTACGGCGGGATCCGCTTTATAATAGATCACAAAGTAGTGACCTCTTTCGAATTTTTCGATCTCATACGCCAACTTTCTGACGCCCATATCGTTGACGGTAGCTATTTCACAACCGTTTTTTTCCAAAATCGCTTTGATAAAGTCGAATTTCGCTTCGATCTCCTCTTGCGTCAAAGTGGGTTTTAATACAAACAGCAGTTCATAATGTCTCATTCGGTTTTCTCCTTATGGTTTTCCAGCTCTTTTTCTGACAAAAAGAGCAAGGGTTGTTTACCTCCAAATCGAGGTGATCGCGATTTTACTATAAATAAGTTTGAAGTTTTATTAAACTTGATATCAAATAACCGTTCTTATCTATATGTTGTGAATATTTAAGTGTATGCTCACACTCTAAAAGATGTCTTAAAAGTTCTTTATAAGTAGCAAGTTTAAGTTTTATACTCAAAGCGGCTCTTTGTTTTACAAGCTGAGGAGGAAGAGGATAACCCAAGATCTCTACGGCGTCATATTTTCCGTTAACTTTTATATATATGTGAAAAAGCATCAACTGCGTTATATATGAAGTAACGGCACTTAAAATACGTATCTCGTCGAATGTACCGCTTTGGGTTAATTTAAAAAGTCTCTCTCTAATATCCTCTTTATTTAAAAGAGCCTCTATGAAACTATCCAAAGAGAGCGCTCCCATCCCGTAAACATGTGTATCTATATCGTCGATAGTGATTTTTTTATTCAAAAGTGAAAGTTTAAATATCTCGTTCATACACAATGAGAGATCTTCGTTTTGAACCATAAAAAGATGCTGAAGAGTGAAATTTTCTATCTCAAGACCGCTACGATCGGCTTCTTGTCTCATCAAAGCGATCGCTTCACCCATATTCGGCTTAAAAAATCTTACAAAATCCCCGCCTCTTTTTTTAGAAAAAGATTTAGACAACTCTTTTGCCACACGATCATCACCTCCAAAATGAAAAAGAAAAAAACTATTGGGATTTTTTATGCACATAGAGACGAGATTGTCAAGTTCTTTTTTAGGCACTTTCTTATCGTTTCTTATATATAAAACGTTTATATCGCCGAACAAAGAAGGTTGAGCTATAAAATTTTTCGCACTCTCGTAATTATACTCGTCAAAATAGAAAGAGAGGATATTCTCACTATCCGCCCAAAGCGATAAAACCCTTTTCGCATAATAATCACTATAAAAAGGTTCACCGTAAAGAAGAATCGATTTCGGTAACTTTTTCGTATCTAACAGTGTCTCGAACTCTCGCTTATACATCCTCTTTTAACCACTCCTTTACAACTCCTATGATTTTAGCGGAAGTTATATGGCTTTCTACGATCTCAACCTTCACTTTCTCAAAAAGATCGACATCTTTGTCGATCAAAAAGACCCTAGCCCCTACCAAAAACCCCTCATCAAAATGTGCGATAACCGATCTCTCGACTTCCGTTATCGTACATAAATAACTCTCGCCTATATGCGCTTTGGCGTATCTGGCATATTTTCTATCCATAAAATCCCATGCGACTTTCGCGGCCTCCCTCTCGAGCTCACTAACTCGTACGGAAACTATATCGATATCTTTCAATATAAACTTCAAAAGTTTCGTATCGTTTCGTTTTACGGCTTTTAAAAGACGATGAACGATCAAATCGCTATATCGTCTGATAGGCGAAGTAAAATGCGTATAATGCTCAAAGCCCAATCCGAAATGCCCCAGACTTTCATGAGAATAAAGAGCCTGCTTTTGCGCACGAATGATCAATCTGTCAACCTCTTCTCTTACGCCTTTTTCATCGGCGTTTTTTTGCAATGACCGGATAAGATCGTAAATATTTTGACTCTTTTGATCACTATATATCCCAATGATCGCAAGATCATCCAGCAACTCTTCGATCCTGGAAGATGAAGGTGCTTCATGAACTCGAAATATTCCGCTACCTAAAGCTTTCGCCGCCGCTTTATTGGCTAAAAGCATAGCATCTTCTATGAGCGCATGAGAGGGAGTTTCCCTCTCGACCTTTACATCGACGAGATTTTGGTTTTCATCGAGAGTCATTCTTACTTCGCTACTTCTAAATTCACATCCGTTTTCCAGCCTTTTTGCTCTAATCTTCGTCAAAAGTTTTTCAAGCGGAAGCAAAAAAGTTAAAATCTCGTCGTCTATCTCATCTTTATCCGAAAAATCACCTTCCAAAAAGAGATCGATTTTATCGTATGTATAGCGCCTTTTTGAGTGTATGACGCCTTCAATCAACTCCTCTTTCTTGCTTTCGCCACTTATGGGATCAATCGTTATCTTGTAAATGAAAGCCAGACGATCTTCATTCGGTTTCAAAGAACAAATATTTTCGCTAAGAGATCGAGGAAGCATAGGAACCGATTTATGAGGAAAATAGATCGTAAATCCGCGGTTTCTAGCCTCCGTATCGAGCGGACCGAACGCATTCACATATTCGCTCACATCAGCTATAGCGACATACAGAGCCGACTCGTCAATATCGAAATAGACGGCATCATCGAAATCTTTCGCATCTGGAGGATCGATAGTGCAAAATGGAAGATGAGTTAAATCCAAACGATCCGGATACATCGACTTTTCAACTCTATCACCGTGACTTTTCGCCTCTCTCTCACACTCTTTCGGAAATTCCTCCTTCTTGTTATATAGAGCCAAAGATATCTTTTCGTCGACTTTGGGATCGTCAAGAACACCCAATATATCCGTAATCGTCAAACCGTAATTATCGATCTTCATAACTGTCGAGAGAGGAAGCTGTTTCAACGCTTTTTGTGAAACGGCGACATTCATAGCCAAATCGGTTTTAATATTTAAAACGACAATCCCCGAATCGACGGCTTTCGTATATCCGACGCTGGTTTCAAACTCCTTTTTCAAAACTTCCAAAACTTTGGCTTTAGGACGCCCACCTTTGGAAAAGAGTCTCTTTGCAAGAACGATATCACCCTTCGCCGCACCGTTTAAATCGTAAGACTCTATCAAAAGATCCTTATCTCTCTTCTTCCAAATAGACGATAGATAACCCGTCCCCTTTGAAGATACGTCCACCGTACCGAACCGATACTTCGAATCAAGCTTATAGACATCACCCTTTAATTTAACGGCTTTTATCAAAAAAAGCGAATCCAAAAGCTCTCTTTGATCCTTTGGAATATTCTTTTTCTCTATTCCGAAACTTAGTTTTTGTAAAAACTCTTTTAAATCCACAAATTATTTCTTAAAAAGGAATCGCGCTGTCGGCCGCTTCGCCCACACCCGAAATCGTATCGCCGACTATATCGGGCGTAACGACATTTACAGCCGCACCGACCGCTTTAAAAGGAAGCGCCACGACCGAACCCACACCGCAACCGCCAAAAAGAAGCGCTGTCATCGCCAATAAAACAAATCTCTTTTTCATTATCTCTCCTCATTATTTACTCTTAATAGTAGCATATCATGGTAAAAAAGAGTTGTAGATTAAAAATTACTCAAAATCGTAATTATGATGTTACAATTTTATACATTAAATTTCATGAAGTATATTTAATTTTATAACTAAAATATTTCATTAATTAAATCATAATCTCTTAGCATTTTTCGATGCGACTATTTTCGGTATAAAAAAAAACGATTATGTCGATTTTACCGTCCAAGTTCTCATTTGTATAGTATAATTTTACATCGATATTTCAAATTTTCCACAAGGTTTTTCATGATCCTCAGACTATCCTTTTTCATGCTCGTTTTGACTTTGCCGCTTTTGAGCGACTTTTATATAAATGCGGGTAAAAAACAAAAACTCTATCCTTTGAAAGAGAGCAGATCGGTAAAACCAAACGACATACTCACCTATGTTGACGAAAACGGCAGAAAAATAGCTCTTTCAAGAGATATTATCGTCTGCTTCGAAAACAACCAAACACATATGAAAAATCGGCTTGCGGAGAAATACGATCTCACTTTAAAAAAACGGCTTTGCGAAACTATGTTCTTATACTCGGTAAAAAAGAGCGAAAAAACCCTTGAAACGGCAAATCGCATCTGCGAAGAAAAATATGTAAAATTCGCTCAACCCGACTTTTTGATAAAAAAGGAGAAAAGAACCGCCGATCCCTATTATGAATTTTTATGGCATCTGAAAAACAACGAATACAAAGGCGCTGATATAAATGTGGAAGAAGCTTGGAAATATACTAAAGGAGAAGGTATAATTACGGCCGTTATAGACGAGGGAATAGACATAGATCATAACGATTTGAGAGAAAATATCATCGGTTTCGCCAACTTCAACGATCCCAATTCCAACTACCCAACTTCAAAAAGCGGAAAATGGCACGGCACGGCCTGTGCCGGTCTTATGTGCGCAACGGAAAACGATACGGGTGTGGTCGGGGTCGCTCCCGGTTCAAAACTTTACGCCGTACGCTATTCGGATAATAAAATTTCCCAAGACATAGCGGCATTTGACTATTTGATGAAACAAGGCGTATCCGTTATCTCGAATAGTTGGGGATCTTACAGAAAGTTGGATTCGTATGATGAAATTTTTAAAACTTTAGCCCAAAAAGGCAGAAACGGTAAAGGTATCTTGATCTTTTTCGCATCCGGAAACGACGGCAGAAGTCTTGATGACGCCGGGATAAACGACGAATCCGAATCAAAATATGTCGTTTCCATCGGCTCATCGACACATAAAGATACCATAGCTTCATACAGCAACTACGGAAGTTCTCTCGATTTTTTGGCACCCGGCGGCATAATGTCCGGACAACTCGTAACTACTGACGCTATGGGAGAAAAAGGTTATACCGACTGGAATTATAACTTCAATTTTATCGGAACATCCGCTTCAGCGCCTATCGCTGCGGGCGTAGCCGCTTTGATACTATCCGTAAATCCCGATCTTACAAGAGACGAAGTGATAGAAATTTTGGCAAAAACCGCAAAAAAGATAGGCGATTATCCATATGTAAACGGAAAAAATATTCATGCCGGTTACGGCCGTATCGATGCCGGGAAAGCCGTAAAAATGGCAAAATACTATCATATAAGACCCACTTCTTCAACCTCAGAAGTAGAAAATTTCGTACATACCATCTACCGCTTTGTTATGGAGTTTTCATCAAACCAAAATATATGATTTCATTTTCATTCTTTTTATAGTACTATTACTCATCAAAAGAGAAGGATTTGAATGTTTAGATTCGCACCCTCTCCTACCGGAGATATGCATATAGGAAATCTTCGTGTCGCACTTTTTAATTACATATGTGCGAAACAGAAAAATGAAAAATTCGTTATACGTATCGAGGATACCGACACGCTAAGAAATATCGAAGGCAAAGATAAAGAACTTCTCGATATTTTAAATCTTTTTGGTATCACTTACGATCAACTTTCGTATCAAAGTGAAAATCTGAAATTTCATAGACAGCTTGCCACTAAACTTCTTATGGATAAAAAAGCGTTCGCCTGTTTTTGCACACCGCAAACTCTGGATCGAAAAAGAGAAGAGGCAAAAAAAAACGCAACCGCATACCGATACGACGGAGTTTGTAAAAAACTAAGCGACGAAGAGGTCTTAAACAATGAAGCGCCGTTTGTCATCCGTATAGAAAGACCTCAAGATAATATCACTTTTTCGGATATCATAAAAGGAGAGCTCACTTTCACACCCGAGAATATAGATGACTTTGTCATCATGAGAGTGGATAAAACTCCAACTTATAATTTCGCTTGCGCGATCGACGATATGATGAGCGATATCTCTATGGTCATAAGAGGAGAAGATCATGTCTCCAACACTCCGAAACAGATCCTTGTAAGAAATTATCTAGGATACGATAAAAATATAAAATACGCACATCTTCCGATCATACTAAATCAAGAGGGCAAAAAGATGAGTAAAAGAGACGACGCCTCAAGCGTTTCATGGCTTCTAAAGGAGGGATTTTTACCCTCCGCGATAAGCAACTATCTCATTTTAATCGGAAATAAAACTCCAAAAGAGATTTTCGTTCTGGAAGAAGCGATACAATGGTTCGATCTCAAAAATATATCAAAAGCTCCTGTGAAATTCGATATAGACCGTCTCAAACATCTAAATCGAGAGCATATAAAAAAAACCGATTCGAAAACTCTCTCCTCTCTCATAGGCTATTTAAGTCAAGATCTGGGCGATCTGGCGAAACTTTATACCCAGGAGGCTAGTACATTAGAGGAGATAAAGTCAAAAATTGATAAAATTTTTTCAAAGAAGTCTTGTGAAGAATTTCCTAAAGAGTTTGAAATACTAAAAAGTATTGCAAAAGATGCGCCATTTTTTAAAGATTTTAATGACTATAAATCATATCTAAGTGAAAAAAGTTCACTAAAAGGTAAAAGATTATTCAAGCCTCTGCGGATTTTATTCACAGGCGAAAAAGATGGACCCAATTTAAGTGAAATATATCCGTACATCAAAAATTATTTAGGAGAAATTATAAAATGATCTTGGCAACTTTTATTCAAGCGATTGCTCAAATACTATCGATGGTCATTACGATCTACATTTGGGTGGTAATCATATCCGCTCTTTTAACTTGGGTCAATCCCGATCCGCACAATCCTATCGTTCAAATTTTAAATAGATTGACCGAACCTGTATATGCGTTTGTCAGACGATACATACCTACGACAATCGGAGGAATAGATCTTAGTCCCATCATCATTATATTGGCTCTTCAATTTTTGGATCTATTTTTAGTCAAGGTGTTGTTTAACCTAGCTAGAAGTTTATCGTAGAAAATCGAGCAAAAAGAGCTTTGAATGTATAAAATCCTCTTTTTGCTCTTTCTCTTGTTCCCAACGCTTTACGCAAATAAGATCGAATTCGATTTTTTTCAAGACAAACCGGCGAGTCTAGTAAAAGACTTTTACATCAGTCGCTATCTCGATCAAAATATTACGTCAAAACAGGCCGCTTCTCTACTTTGTCAAGTAAAAAACCTAAACTGGAAACTCTTTTATAAATTTGCGAATAAAATAGACGACTTTTCATTTAAAAGAGTCGCCTACTGCAAAAAATTGAAGCCTAAAGAGTATTACGGTAAAGATGCCGATTGCGTCAAGATAGGACTCTCAATCCATAAAGCGACGAAACTGGAATCCTCTTTATTGAAAAATATCGCGGAAACGATCGATTATAGATACCCAAAAAACGCAAAATTGTATAAAATCATAGCCGATAGAGATTTTAAGAGCTTATCCGCCGATGATTTTTTGACCGTTTTTAATCAAAGCGGTCAAAAATTTCAAAAACGATATTTCAACTATCCTCTCTCGGATAGACTATTAAACACACTTTCCACAAAAAGAGGATTTAACACTACGATCGACAAAATAGTACGAAACCCGAATCTTTTAACTCTGCAAAAGTCGATACTTAAATTCGACAGCTCGAAACTCAACGCAAACTCGAATTTTCTTTTAGCTCTTAACGCTTTAAGACAAAATAGAGAGGATATAGCGAAATGGTACCTGAAGCTCTCCTACAAAAAAGCCTACTCCAGATACGATAAAGATAAAGCGGCTTTTTGGCTCTATCTTATCTCAAGAGATAAAACCCTGCTACGAAAATTGATTAAAGATAGCAAAGAGATCAATATCTATACTCTTTTTGCATATGAAAAACTCTCGAAAACTCCCAAAAACATCTATACATCCATAAATCCTAAACAAAAAGAGGCTCCCTTTGACATAACCGATCCGTTTGTATGGCTTGATATAAAATCACGATTCAAAAATAAAAAATTCAAAAATTTTCAGAGTAAAAAAGAGGCGGCATTGAAGTTGAACTCCGATGATACACAGCCTCATGTCGCAGCACTGATCTATAGATATAAAGATCATAAACATTATTATCTATTCTCATATCAAAAGTATATTAAAAATCTAAATCCGAAAAAACAAGCTATGATTTTTGCTATTGCCAGACAAGAGAGCCGTTTCATTCCCACAGCTGTATCCTATTCGTACGCTTTGGGACTTATGCAGTTTATGCCTTATGTCGCAAAAGCGATCGCGGATGAAGGAAATATGGAAAATTTCGAATACGAAGATATGTTCGATCCTAAAACAGCTCTAAAATTCGCGGATATTCATCTTGACTTTCTACAAAAACGATTTTTTCATCCTCTTTTTATCGCTTATGCCTACAACGCTGGAGCCGGCTATACAAAAAGAGAGATATTAAACGTCAAACACTATTTTAGAGATAGTGAATACGAACCGTTTTTAAGTATGGAACTACTCCCGAACGCTCAAGCTAGAGAGTATGGGAAAAAGGTACTTACAAATTATGTCATATATTCGAAACTGCTCGATATAAAAGATGTTTCACTGTTGAAACTCTTAAAAAAACTTAGAAAAAAACATCTTCTTTATTGATTAAGAAACTCCACCCTTTCAGGTGAAGTTTATGTGGCTACTTGGCTTTTTTAGCCGGTGTTTTGACAGTGGTATCCTGCCAAGGATTTATAACCGGAGCATATACCCAATCCGGTTGCGCTTGATAGTTCGGTACTAGATCGTTTTTAGGTATGGGACCTAGAGGTTTGATATATTTTGGAGTTTTATTTTGCGCTCTAACTTCACCCACAGGGAAATATCCGGCACCCGCTTGCTGATCCATAGAACTGAATACTTTCATATTTTGAGGATCTACTCCGGCACTTGCAAGATCGACTTTCGCAGAATGGCATACGGCACAAAGTTTTTGTATGTTCGTAGCGCCTTTTCCAACATCGACTCTTAAATAAAGAGCGTTGGGATTTGAAGGATGAGGCTCATGACAACTGATACAATCCAGCTTTCCGTCTTTAAGAAGATTCGGCGGAACCGAAGCTATCTTTGAATTTGGAATTATTCCGATAGGGTGAGTGGTATGTAGGTGAATCGGTCTTATTCCTGCTCCTCCAAACTGCTCCAACTCATGACACCCAAGACATTTTGCTGCGGCAAGTCCTTCGAGAGACTGGCCGTTTACGGGATTTCTAAGCTGCGTATTTTTAACGGCAAAGATCTTGTTGTCAACCGCGAAGTGAGGACTGTGACATCCAAGACAATCAAGTCCGTCATGCGGTCCAAAGGCATATGACAAACTAGCGCACAGCGTAACGGCTAAGGCGTAAACTCCAAATTTATTCAACATTCAGACTCCTCATATATAAGTTTTATTGATTTTAAACAAAGCTATTCTAACAATTTAAACAATAAAGTTAGCTTAAATCATTATAAATATATTTAAATAGTTAAATACTAAAGATTATTTAACTGTTTTAAGCCTGAAATAACCTAAAGTTATTTCGTCAACTAACGATAATACCCAAAATCAATAAGGATTAAAGAAATGAAAAAAGAGATCTTTTATGAAGTCGCCGTTATCGGAGGAGGAATCTCCGGAACCTCGCTACTTTACACTCTGTCGAACTATTCGAATATAAATTCCGTCGTACTACTTGAGAAATATGACGATATAGCGACTCTTAACTCAAACGGTTTAGGAAACTCTCAAACGCTTCACTGCGGAGATATAGAGACAAATTACACTCTCGAAAAAGCGGCTAAGGTCAAAAAAACCGCCTCAATGGTCGAAAACTATACGAAGATGTACGGATATGAGGATAAACATATCTTCAAATTTACGAAAATGGCGTTGGGAGTCGGAGACGAGGAAGTGAACTACATAAAAAAAAGATTTGAAAGTTTCAAAGAGTTATATCCCTATATGGAATTTTGGGACAAAAAAGCGCTCGGCGAACTTGAACCGATGCTAACATACGGAAGAAAAGAGAATATCGCGGCAATGGGAGTAAAAGATAGATATACAGCCGTAAATTTCGGTGAACTCTCAAAGTCGTTTGTAGAAAATGCGAAAGATAGCGGTAAAAAAATAAGCGTATGTCTTAACGAAGAGGTATATCATATTGAAAAAAAGGGAACGAAATTTCTAATCTCTACGATGAAAGATAGATATTTTGCGGATTACGTTATCGTAAATGCCGGCGCCCATTCTCTATTACTTGCACACAAAATGGGGTATGGACTAAACTACTCTTGTCTCCCCATAGGAGGAAGTTTCTACTATACGAAAGAGAGGGTTTTAAACTCGAAAGTATATACGGTTCAAAATCCGAAACTCCCGTTTGCGGCTATCCACGGCGATCCTGATATCGTTATGAATTCCAAGGTCAGATTCGGGCCTACCGCATTGGCTCTTCCGAAACTCGAGAGATATCACGGTTCTCATTTTATAGAATTTTTAAACTCTCTCAGTCCCGATGAAGATGTCTTAAAAGTCTTTTACGATCTTTTAAAAGATAAAGATATCAGAGATTATATTCTTAAAAATTTCATGTACGAAATACCGGGAGTGCGAAAATCTCTATTTGCAAAAGAGGTGAGAAAGATTATCCCGGCGATCGAAGCCGACGACCTCATATATGCCGAAGGGGTAGGAGGCTTGAGACCGCAAGTAATCGATAAAAAGAGTCAAAAACTTCTGCTAGGAGAAGCGAAAATCGATACGAACGAAGGAATCGTATTTAACATGACGCCCTCACCAGGAGCTACGAGCTGTCTCGACAATGCCCGAAAAGACGCCCTTTTAGCTTGTAAATTCTTAGATAAAAGATTCGATCTGAAAAAATTCGAAGCCGATCTTGTAGATCAAAAAGAGGAGGCTTTTGCCTGAAAATCCATCGTCGCACTTCCGAAGCGCTTGCTCTCAAGTATCATATGAAGTTCTTTGGAAGCCGGTTTTTCAAATCTCACCAGATAGTAATGCGACCACATATTTTTTATCGGCAAAAGTTTGATCAAGTCGTCGTTTTGTTTCAAAGGCTCGATCTTTTGAGGCAAATTACCGTTTAAGGTAAGTTTATATTCTTGATTGTATAGTCCTTGTTTTTTAGGATCCGACGAGTCTTCATCGATAAAAAAACTTATCAAAAATATAGAGTCGTCTTTTTTATCGTACTCTTTCAGCAGAGGATTTAAATATGTGGCGACTATCGTGGCTTTTATCTCAAGCGAATTGTATATTTGAGCTTTTTTAGTATATGAGAGAGCTTGTTGCTCCAGTACATCAGGAGAAAAAAAGCCGCTCTTGGTAGCACATCCGCTTAAGAGTAGAACCATACCCAGTAGTAGTACCGAAAGATTTTTCATATTACTCCATTTTTAAACATTTTTCTATTTTACACTAATGTAATTTAGAATTTGTTACAATCTTACCGGAAACATTATATCTTCAATTAAAAACTTCTGGAGTTTTATGAAACGAGCAGCCGTAGCGATTACCGGTCCTTCAAACAGCGGAAAAACGACACTGATAGTAAAAATAGCGCAAAAACTGATTTCACAACAAAACGAAGTCGCGATAGTAAAACATGATCCGAAAGATAAGGCTCTTTTTGATACCGAGGGAAAAGATAGTTACAAATTCACTCAAACGGGTGCGCAAACTGCCGTGGTATCACCCGCCAGAACTACATTTTTTCTAAAAAATGGTAAATCAATTGATGAAATAATAGAAATATTTAAAGATTTTGATTATCTAATCGTAGAGGGTCTTAAAAGTCTTCCGCTTCCTAGAATCGCCGTATTTAGAAATAGTATCGATGAAAGCTATTTTCCACACTCAAACGCAATAGCAATCGACAAAAGTGTCGATATTACTCTATACCGAATACCTGAGGGAATTTCGGTTTTAAATCTTAACGATACCGATGAGATTATTGCGTGGATTGAAAAAAACGCAAAAATAGTATAAGGAGTCGCATGCTTGAAATTTATGATGCCATACAGAGATCCGCTATCAGGATACAAGATCTTATAGCTTATGAAGAGAGCGGTTACAGTCAAAATCAAAATGCCACCGGCGATACTCAGCTGGAACTTGATATCCGAAGCGACAAGATCATCGAAGAGGAGTTTTCACAAATCACATCCATAAAAGAGCTGGCAAGCGAAGAGAAAGAGCTACCTCATTCACTGTATGAAAACGGTAAATACCTCATCGGTTACGATCCTTTGGACGGATCGAGTCTTGCCGACGTAAATCTTTCCGTAGGCTCGATTTTCGGCATTTACGAAAACGACTACAACGGTAAAAATCTCAAAGCGAGCGTCTATGTGGTTTATGGACCTAGAGTCGAAATGGTTACTGCCGACGAGAACGGAGTCAGAATGTATCGCTTGGGAAAAGACGAGAAGTTCCATTTTATAAAGGAACTGACTCTAAGCGATAAGGGAAAATTGAACTCGCCGGGAGGAACTCAAAAAAACTGGAGTACTCGCCACAAAGAGCTCATCGAGGGTTTTTTTCAAGATGGATACAGGTTAAGATACAGTGGCGGAATGGTTCCCGATCTGCATCAGATTCTCATAAAAGGAGGAGGTATCTTTTCATACCCCGCCACTACGGATGTACCGAAAGGAAAACTTAGAAAAGTTTTTGAAGTGTTTCCTTTCGCATTCGTTTACGAGAAGGCCGGCGGCGATGCGACCGACGGAACCGATCGCGTACTGGATCTGGAGTGTGAACATATTCATGACACGACGCCATGCTTTTTTGGCTCAAAAGAGGAGATAAAAAAAGTAAGGAATAGTTATGCCAACGATTAAAGAACAAAAAGAGATAGATTTTTTTGAAGCGAAACTTCGCGAACAAAAAGAGATCATTCAGCGTTGCCAAAAGGATCATAAAGTCAAAAGTTGCATGATATGCAAAGAGGTCATAGGGTGCGCGACACGAAAATCTTATGTCAATGCCGTTTACCAAAGCATGAACAAAGGTAAAGGCGGAGGATTTGAGTTTTAGCGAAAAAAAAGTCTATATCGTCGTTTTAAATTACAACAATTGGATCGATACGATAGCTTGCGCTAAAAGCGTACTTCTTAACGATTACGAGAATTTTCAACTTATCATCGTCGATAACGCCTCAACGGACGGCTCCGCACGCCGGATAAAACGGTGGTTGGATGAGGAGTTGGAACCTTGGAGTCCAAAAAGCGATTCGCTTCGTGATCTTTTTATCTCTCCTTTAGGGAGAGATATAGAGTATGAGTGTTATGAAGACGATACTTTCTTAAAACAAAACTCCCTATCCTCAAAAAAAGTGATCTTCATTCGCTCGAACAAAAACGACGGATACGGTGCCGGTAATAATTTGGGAATTAAATTCGCCCTTATGAAAAATGATTTTGAGTATATCTGGATTCTTAACAACGATACTCTCGTAACGAAAGAGGCTCTAAAAAAACTCATCTTTTTCGCGGAAGAAAAACCCGATGCGGGACTGATCGGAACAACACTTCTTTTTTACGACGCACCCGATAAAATTCAAGCGTTCGGGGGAAGCTTCAACTACCTAATGGCGGTTCAAAAACATAATCTCGCTCACCGAGAATTTGCTATGCCTAAACTAAAAGAGTTCAATCAAAAAAGATTAGATTATATCATTGGCGCATCTATGCTTATGTCAAAAAGATATATACAAAAAGCGGGATTAATGCCCGAAGAGTATTTTATCTATTTCGAAGAGATAGATATAGCGACAAGATGCAAAAGAAATAATCTTGATATTTCCATATGCGAAGAAGCGATCGTATATCATAAAGAGTCGGCTTCCATAGAGGCGCAAGATCAAAAACTCGGCTCTTTTTCCGATTTTTACGCTATGAGGAATCGTCTGGTTTTTACAAAGAAATTTTTTCCATATTTTCTACCGAGCGTCTATTTGGGACTTGTGCTTTCAATGCTTTTGAGAATGAAAAGAGGCGATAAAAAGGGGGTTAAGAATATTCTAAGAATCTTAAAAACACCTCTTTCGAAAATTACGGATCTAAAATATCGTTAACTTCCGGTTCTTATTTTTATATTTTCGACATTTTTTACTTTCATATCATGTAAAATTACGGATCTTGGTTTTTGTCGAAATTTATCCGAAGATAGATCCGATTCGGCATCGTAACTTTTGGGATGAATACCCCAAAGCCCTAAAACCGTATGGCTTACATTATCCAAAGATATCTTTTTATCTCTATTTTTAACCATATTCGCTATCTCTTTTTTATATCTTTGTTTGAATTTATCGTTATAAAAGAGTATGAAAGGAATTTCCAATTCAAAATATGTGATCTCCTTAACTCCATGACCGTAAATACCGTCGTTGAACTCATTTAGATACTCTCCATGATCGGAGAGATAAAGTACGGCGTACGGACTGTCACTTTTTCGTATCATCTTTTTTATTATCGAGAGTACGAAATCGGTATATCTGATCGAATTGTCATAATGATCGATTATGGCATCCGATAAAAAAAACCTCCTCTCTTTCGGATATCTGTTTTCATATTTATAATGACTTCCCATAAGATGCATGATTATAAATTTATTTTTAATTGCATTTTCCCGCATACTCTTTTTCAATTCTGGTAGTAGCTGTTGATCATACAAGATTTTGTCGAAATAGCCGTTGTTCAATTTTTGTAAGAAAAATTTCTCGCTAGCCTCTTTAAAAATAGCGGAGATAAAAATATCGCTATCAAGGTTGATAGTCTGATTCGAGAGAACGGTCGTAGGTATCTTTAAAGAGTTGAAAATTCTGATAAGAGTAGGATAGTTATATATCCGACTAAATTGTTCTACGGAAGATGTGGATAAAAGAGAGGGAACCGCAACTCTTGTGTATGGAGCCACCGTATATACGTCGGTGAATAAGATCATATTCTCTTTATCTTTTTGAAGTCTCGGATTTGTCTCTCTTTTATAGCCGTAAAGAGAATATGAATATCTCCTGGACGCTTCACCTATGACCAAGATGAGATTCAGCTCTTTTTTTTCATCTCTATCCCCCTCAAACACATATCTATTCGCGATATATTTCTCAACTCTATCATGAATGGTTCCTATATACGTTTGAAACATATTGATCACATTTTCGGGATAATAGTCGAATTTATTGTAAAAATGAAAAGGATATATCATAAATAGCAAGGAAGCGACAAAAAGCACCTCTTTTCGTTTATGCAGTCGTTCGTCACTATCTCTTTTTTTGAGCAAAAGATAGATCGATACGATAAACAAAAACAGATACGTAAAAACGATTTTGAAAAAAAACGAAGAGCTCGCAAATTCGAACGCTTCATTCACATTTGTTTCGAATACGGATGCAAATACTTGATAGCCGACAGGCATACCCGTTACGATACCGTAGGAAGTAAAAAGAAGCGTTACGGATATCAAGATCGTATTTACGATCAAAAAAGCTTTTTTACTAAGATTTTCAAGCATATCCAAAATAAATATATAGAGAAAAATTTCGGCAGGATATAGTAAAAGCACCTGCCTTGAATGAAAAAAGAGTGCCGGACTAAAAACGATAGCGGCAATAAGAAAATATCGCACAAAAGAGCTTTGCAACATAAAAAACCAACTTTTATCTCTTTTTCAAAAGCCGGGGAAAACCTCGTCTCACCCCGGTATTTGTCTATTTAGTCTCTGAATATTTCGACGCTCGGGCAGTGACACCACATTGACTTTATCCCAATTTACTCTTTTTACCGCCTCTTCCAAATCGAGAAACTCGAACTCTTTTATCAAAAGCTCCATCTTCTCAAGCGCCTGCTTGAGTCCAACGGTCGCTTTGAACTTTCTAATAGGCGATAAATCATCTATTACCGGTCGATGTTCATCGAAATCATGAGGATGAAAATAGGTCATAGAGTACGACGATTTATGCATAAAATATCGAATAATTTTATACGGAAAGAATCTAAAATATCCTCCTCCAGAATATACGATATTTTTAAGAAGTATCCTATCCATACTCATCGGAAACTCTTTAAGCTTTCCATGATTTGATTCAATAATAACCGGTTCCATATGCGGGAACGTATGAAATCCTCCATGAGCTCGTTTTGCGGGAAATATGGAACAATCTATTTCGATACCATACTTTACCAAAATATCGAATACCCAGCGGTTATCCTCTTTGAGTGAAAAACCCGGAGCTCTATAGGCTCGTACCTTTTTTCCTATTATATCCTCCAACGATTTTATCGATCTCTCAAGATCCAGATCGAACTCCGAAATCTTCTGTTCATACACCAATTGATGCAGATCGGAATGAGTTGCCACCTCATACCCCAACGAGTCAAGCCTTTTTATGATATGGGAATGATTTTTGGTAAGCCACCCAAGACAAAAGAAGGTCGCTTTTTGATTGTTTCTTTGCAACACTTCCAACACTTTGTCAATATTCGAGTCCAATCTGTAATTTAAATTATTCCAACTGTTTTCGTTTTTTATTGTATCATGATCTAATATATGAAACCATTCTTCAACATCAAATGTTAAAATTTTCATCTTTTACAACCCTTTTAAACAGTTCCAGATTATCACATTCGATCAAACCGTCACGATTGACGACAACCGTCTTTTCGGATATGGAAGCGAGCGCCACATCACTATAACTGTCCGTAAACAGTACGCAAATCTTCTCTATGCCTCTTTTTACAAGCGCTTCTTTTTTCACTTCTTTATAACAGTTTAACAACAATCCCTCAACCGCGTTTTCATGATAAACGAGTTTCGAACCTATTACGGTAACAAAGTCCGGAAATAAAGGCTTTAGATACTCTTCGAATGAAGCGCTGACGACGAAATATCGAACATCGTCTTTATATTCTAGCCCTTTATAAAGATCGTTGAAGATTATTTTGTCTTTGTAGCTTTCGGCTTTTTGTTCCAACTCCTCTTTTGACATACCGTACAAGAAGAGTCTCACACCCATCTTTTTAAGCGTAGTATTGTCGATAACTCTCAATTTAGCTAATACCATACATATGACATAAATCGGTAATTTGAAAAAATACGATAGCTCTTTATTCGCCGCATGCCTGAAAAAACCGAACAACGTATCATGCTTCGTCAATGTCTTATCGAAATCGTAAACTATCACTTTTTTCATTTACTCAAAACCTTTTTTAAAAAAGTTTTAATCTTATCGGGATTGATCAAATTGTAAAACGTAAACAGTAGCGCCCCGCTCCATGGTGAGTAAGTAAAATTTATATAGCAACAATCTCGCTTTTGGAATTTCCAAAAATCCTTTATTTTTCCACGCTTTTGAATATACAAAACGATATCCCATGGGAAAAACCATCTTATATATTTTCGGGTATCCGCCTCCGCTCTCGAACTTTCATATCCGAGTGCGCTTTTGCAATAGTTTTCTATCATACGACTACCGCAAAACTCACTAAGCATGATCGAACCCCATACCCTGGGATTTACCTCTATGATCTTGTGTTCACCGCTTTTTTCATCATACAAAAACTCAACCATTGCCAGTCCGGACCATTTCAGTTTTCTAAGCAGTCCGCAACCCGATCTTTTAAGTTCTTCATCCATATGACATTTCGAATAGACGCTCACACCCCCTCTGGAAGGATAAGTACGAAGCCGTTTATGTCCGTAATATGCGATCAATTCTCCCTTATCAAAGAGAAAAAACGCCCCTTTTATATCTTTTTCGCCGTCTAACCTTTGCTGGATGATATAATTATCGAAATTCAAATTTAAAGAGAGCAGATCCTCTTTCGAGTCTATATATTTTATACCCATAGCTCCCGAACCGTTTTTCGGTTTTACGATTAACTTCGAGGGAAGCGTTCTCTCTTCGACCAAGGCGCGATAGTCGTACTCTTTTGGTATATTTTGCTCATTTTGCATACAGAAGCGACTAAAAGATTTTTTGTCCCTAACGATCTCGAACGACTCCTCGGGCGGAAGATTCAGATATAGATTCGAAATTTCGGAAGTTTTCAGAAATTTATATACTTTTAGCGTCGTATCCTCTTCTATCGGGAAATAGATAAGTTTTTTATCGCTATATTTTTTCGCGATAGTCGCAAGATCTTCATCGAATCTCTCTTTTGAAAGGCGCTCCACACTCCTGCCGTACGCTTTTGACAAAATCCAAGCTTTATATCCCCGTATATCGTCACAAAGCAAAATATCCATGCCTTGAGAGAGTAAAATGTTCGCAAGATCAAACGACTTCCTCGTAGAGATGTCCGTGATCAATACCGTACTTTGCAAATCGGGATACATTGTTAAATTTTGCCTTTAATTTATAAGTTATTTTGTTAATATAAATTTATTATAGTAACATTTAAATAAAATTTTATTTAATTTTAATATGATTGGTCAATTTTATTATACTTTTTTACAAAAGTGCGGTTATTCGAATTTAAAACTTCGCTTTTATCGACCGCGAAGTTCGGGATAGTGTTTGAAAACCAGAAATAGAGTTATAAAATATAAAACCGCAAAAGAAAATATCGTCGCATATGCCGCTCCGGCGATTGCATACTTCTGAATTAAAACGATATTTAAAAGTATATTTACGCCGGCGGCGAAAAGACTGATGACTCCAAGCGTTTTTACCATATTTTTATGCATTAAAAAACTTGCCAACGGCTTTCTAAGTCCCTCGAAGGCGAAGCCTATCACCAAAAGAGGTATATAAAGCAGCGACGAGTTGAATTTCTCATCGATCATTACGGAAAAAATTACGGGAATCAACGATAAATATACATATGCCGTAAGTATAACGAATACCGAATAAATCAGTACGGTTTTAATGATGAATTTTTGATCGCTTTTACTATTTGTTACTATCTTTTCAAAAAAATAGGGTTCCCATGCTTTTATAGCGGAGTCGTAAACGATATTTACTATTATGGACATTGTCATCGCTATCGTATAGATTCCAACCGATTCAAGATCAAGATATTTCGCCAAAAAGACCTTATCTATCGTTCCCATCAAAAAAAGACCTATCACATGAAAAGTCATAGGAAAGAGATAAAATACGAGAGTCTTTATCTTTTTCAAATCGAAATCGAAGCGAAGATATCCCTCTTTTACGAAATAGTAAATAGCATATGTCGATATAAGAGACAGAATGAAAAGTTCCGCATAAAACTTTCCTCGCCAATCAAAATGAAACAAAATAATGAGAACAAGCGCGATACCTAAACTGCAAAAGAGATAAAAGGTTTGAAACAACGCGTATTTTACGGCATTTTTTTCAAGCTGTATTATCGTATTGAATATATTGAAAACAACCATAAAAAGCGTATAAAACGAGATAAGTACGATCAGTTCGAAAGTATCGTTAAAATTTACGAAAAAAATATCCTTTGTTGCAAGAAAAAAGAGAAAAACTCCAAAAAACGTTACCGCCAGTATGACGAAGATATTACTAAAATATAACGACATCTTTTTCTTGCCGAAGGTCGAAAATTTCGCCATGATGAAATTCGGAGGCCAAAACCCCATATATATGCTGGCGATAGCCACTACCGAAACGATAAAACCCAAGTGACCGTAATCGTCTTTTGTAAGATAAAAAGTCAAAATCGGTAAGATAAAAAAATTCATCCCTTTATTTAAAACGGTACTGAGGGTGAAAATAAGCGCGTTATTAAGCAATCTGTTTTTAAAAACTCTTTTCAACTATAACCTTAATTCTCATATAGATAATTCAACAGATTTTGCGCGGCTTTTTTATAACCGCTCTTTTCTCTCTCCACAGCTTCGTTTATCAAGCCGAATATAAAGCTCAGATAGTTTCGATCGTTATAGATCTTTTCGATAAACTCTTTTATCGCCTCTTCGTAACCGCTTTGATCGTCGAACTTGGGATATCGTGACGTCAATATTTCGTTAAACACCTCTATATCGGAGACTATCGCGATAGCTCCAAACCACATCGACTCAACCAAAGGAAGACCGTAACCTTCGTTTCTCGAAAGAAAAAAGCAAAAGTGGCTCTTTTTATATAGATCGTTTAAAGTTTCGTCGTCGGTATAGCCTAAAAAATCCAAAACGATATTTTTAAATGAACAACCCTCTAAAATACTCTTCGTCTCATGCGTCTGTTTACCGACCACATGAACGACGACCGACTCGAAATCACTCTTTTGAAGATATAGATCGAAATATTTCAAAAATTTCAAAAGACGATCAAAACCTTTTGATCTGTTGATTCTTCCGACCACTATGAATTTTATTCTCTTTTGCTCATATTTCTTATATATCTCCTTCATATCGACTCTTGCGTTTTGCATAACTTTAAAGGGAATGCCGTTTGGTAGATACAGCATCTCTTTTTGTTGCGGCTTGACATTGTAAAAACGGCATATATCGCCTTTTGTCTGATCGGAAATGTAGCCTAGGGCATCATCGAAATATTTCATACAAAAGACAAGAAAATCGATATAGATATGCATCTTTTTGGAAAATAGTTTTGGAGTTCTTTTTATAGTGAGATCATGAATGACTTTCACTCTCTTGCCGGATGTAAAAAAAAGAGGCATAGGATTAGGGATGAAAACAAGATCATAATCTCTTTTAAAAAGAACTCTTTTTTGCAGATCGATTATCTTTGCCAGCGCACCTGAATCTTTTATGCTTATCATCTCGGCACTCTTTGGCACACCTCCATCAAAGACTCTCTTTACGAAAAGATCTTTAGCGCTTTTTGAAACGTAAACGTCAAGTAAAAGATCATCTCTTTTCAAAGAGAGAAACTCTCGTAAAAGATTCTCCGTATAGACGCTCACACCGTCATATTTGACGATATAGCCTGTCGCGATAAAAGCTACTTTTTTCATAATACGCCGTCTTCTTCAAGATATCTTTTCAAAGTCATAGCCGATTTTTGCCATGAAAACTCTTTTGCCGTTAGAAGCGCGTTTTTTCGTATAGTTTTTAAAAGTTCCCTATCTTCGCACAACTTTAATATATTGTTCTTCAACGCTTCTATATCGGAGGGCTTGTAAATAAGAGCGTTATATCCGTCTTTAGCATATTCGTTTATCCCCTTCGCATCCGAAGCGATAACCCCGCAGCCGCAACTCATAGCCTCCAGCGGAGGAAGTCCGAACCCCTCCCACTGTGATGTAAATATATAGATATCGCTATTTTTCATATATCTTGCTATCTCTTCATCGTCTTGGGGCACTATCAAATTTAGACCGTTCATATCAAAATGCGAAAGATCGTCATGAGATAGTATGTAAACTTCCGATATGTTATCTTTTATAATTTTCGTCTCTTTTATCTCTCGCCACGCTTCTACGAAATCCGAAAAACGCTTCATAGGATATTTTCTAGCGATCAGACAGATATTTAACTTCTCTCTCTCGTAAATCCTGTTACGGTCGTTGAATATTTCATGATTTATCGACGGATGAACGACTCTTTTCGGCACGGCTTCACCCCTTAGATCGACAAACATATCGTATGTAAATCGAGAGTTGAAAATATAGTTTATTTTCCGCTTCGCCGCCGTTTTAGTCAAAACTTTATAGACAAAAAGAAAAAAACGGTTTTTTAAAAGCAGAAGATCGTCAAAAATACGATAATCGTCTGCTTGAACGTATCGATAAAGTTTTTTCATGCGAATAAACATAAACAGTGGTGAAATGACGGGATCGGTCGTTATAACGACCTCATCTTGATAGTTTTTTCTTAAAAACAGCATCATTATAAATATATTTAAAAGTTTGCCAAAAGCGGAGCTTCTCTCTTTCGAGACTTTTATTATTTGAATATTTTCATCTATGTAAAAGCTACAATCATCTTTAACGTTAGGCATTACGAACGAAACATCGTACTCTTTAACCAAAATATTAGACAACTCGACTATAACGCGGACTCCTCCGCCCGTTTTTAATTGCGGCAGTACAAAAACAATCCTCTTTCTTCGCGGCTCTCTTACATCGCTCAAAATCTGCCTCCGGTTGAGATGGTCACCACGTGCGGCGAAACCTTTTGTAAAAACTTATATATCCGAATCGTAATGAAAATCGTCAAAAAGACACAGATAAAATATAGCAAAAATATAGAAAAATCGCTCAACGGATAAAGAGCTTTAAAAATCATCTTTCTCAAAATAGATAACAAAGGTTCATGTAAAGCATATACAAAAAAACTATATTTTGCAAGATTTATCAATCTTTTTTTTACCTTTTTCATATGCATTAGATATTTTGTAACGCTAAAAAGAGCAATAGTACCAACAAGTACGGATATATTATGAATAAAATCGTTATTCGTCAAAGCGTCAACTATCGAAAGAGGTACGTATGTCGATATAATCAAACCGCTATATCTGTCACTCAAAGAAAAATCATATCTTTTCATACCCAGATACGCCCCGAAACAGAAAAAGAAAATCGAAGTCGAGCTTATCTGAATATATGAAAGATGAAGCAGGTCGAAAAACCATACACCGAATAAAAGAGCCAAAAAAAGATATGAGGCTTTTTTCAGAAAAAGATAGATCAATGGAGAGAAAACAACAATTACGATCAAATCTCGAATGAACCAAAATTGATAGGCGACGGGATATTTAAAGTCTCCCAATCCAAAAAACAGCTCCACCGTCTCCATCATATCCAGTTGCATAACCCATGGTCTCTCTCCGCTAAAATAGTGCAAAGTCACGGGAAGCGTCTGTGCGAAGGCGTAAAATATGAAGATTATTATATTCCAAAAAACAAAAGGTACGAATAGAGTATAAAATCTTGAATTTATCTTTTTGACAAAGCCCTCTTTCGAGGGTGTAAGATTACAAAAAAATAAAAAACCCGAAAGCAGGAAAAAAAGCGGTACGCTAACGCGAGCCACGACGTTTGAGAGATACTCCACCACAAAAGCGTAAAATCCCGACAAAGAAGAGGTATAGTTGAAATTTATCTCGTCCGTATATATATGGATAAACAAAATACCGACGATCAGAGGAAATCTAAGCATCTCTATACGCCAAGACAAAGATGAGTTGTTTTTCAACATTTTATCTCCTCAAAATTTACCGGACGCGTTCGGCTTCGAATCATATTCGAAAATCCGTACGAGATGCCCAACATCAGAAAAAACTCTTCTGAGACTACGGGATTCGTCAAACCGAAAAAGAGAAAAAACAGAGGTATCGTCATAGTCAAAAAGAGTCTGTTATCAAAGCTTAGATAAAAAACAACCAGTAGATATATCACTCCCAGTATCGAAGCTTGAAGCCATATATCTAAAAATATATTGTTGATGCTTCCCGATTCGGCACCGACTCCTAAAATGTTCAACCCTTCGAAATAGACCTCGACAAACCCGAATCCATATCCGCCGAAATAGTTCGATTTTTCTATTAGATCCCACGTGATGGCGTACTGAGCGCCTCTTTCATGCTTCAATTTGTACTCAAACATATCCATCGTAATGATAGGCTCCGGAGAAAAAGAGTTATAAACGAAAAAAAGTAGAACAAGCATTAAAGCGCCTATCACCAAATAGGAGACTTTCAATTTCAAAAACTTCGAAAGTATCGGATCTTTATTCAAAAGTTCGTCGCTATAATAATGATTGCTTCTTGTAGTTCTCAGATATAATCTATAAAGGACGAGACTAATCAATATCATCACGAGAGCGAGCCATATGGTTTTGTTTTTTGAAAGTATTATCATATAAAGCACTAAAGTGTATAGCAGATAGTTGTAGCGCCTTTTAGAGAACCATATATCAAACTCGTAACGAATCAAAAAAGAGGTAAGAGAGACCGAACCCACTATGATGGCCAGCGCTCCGGCTTCGTAGAAAGTTCCTTGAAAAGGTAAAAACTCGTCTCCCCACCCGAATTCTCTAAGATGGACGAATTTTCCAAGCAGATCCATAGGAAGAGGTACGTACATAACAATCAGCCAACTGACTACGTAAAAGAGTAAAGAGAGATCCAAAAGAGTAACTATCTCTTTTAAAGCCAGTTTTCTGAGCATTGCCGCACCGACATAAAAAGCAAGCGGATATATGAATAAAAATTTTATAAATCTGTTCGTCTCTTCGACTTTGTCGTAAGCGGAATTCAGACTAACCAGTACCAATATAACCCCGCCTACGATTAGCGTTATAAATATCTTGAAATCTATTTTTTTATGAATCGTATCCTCAACGAATAAAACGACGAAAGTTGCCAACAACAGAAGCTGTTCTACTCTTGCACTCCCAAAAACTTTGATCATAGGCAGTGCTAAAAAGATAAATATAAGAAGATATAGATAAAAGTAAACTTTTTTCAACTGAACCTCTGACTAAAAATAAACTATTCATAACACTTTTTCAATCTTTTTTCGATCGAATTTTACGTTGATGTTTTATAAAATATATCCTATCCAGATAGACTTTTTCCACGGCGTCATTGCCGGGAGGACTCAGCCAAACGCTTTTTGCGTTTGTTTTTTTCGTATCGATCGTTCCTATCTTGATACTTCTATATTTGTCATCAAACTGTCCTATTAGCGCGATACCTTTTATAAATGTAGGATATATCCCGTAATGCAAAGCTTTTTTCGCTTTATCTATCAAATCGTCGCTTCGCTTTTGTATCCTTACCTCGGCATAAACATCCCATTTTCCTTCGGGAACATCTAAAAGAGGCAACGAAAATCCCCACTCTCGGCTTTTGCCGTCCATTACCGCACTAACACCGTCACTAGCGGCACTATCTTTTACTATATCGGCACAACATAATTCTAGTTGATATTCTTGATATGAAAACCACTCTTTCGCTCTTTCAAGATTTCGAGCCGGTTTGGGAATGCGCTCATTCGTTCGATCGATGTCGATAATTTTAAAAATATCATCTATCTTTACACTCTCGCTGAAAGACGTTATTTCGGGATGTCTTTGAAGATAGGCTTTAAATCTCTCTTTTACTCTTTTTCGAGAATCAAACGAATCTCCGCGAATGAGACGGATATAATCTATTCCTAGAAAAAGTGCTTGCAGATGATCGTAATAGATAGACTCTTTATCCAGCTTCGAAGCTCCTTCCGAAAGAATGGCGTCGAGTTCATTAAGATTTTCGTTCGATAGATACTTCGCGTTTATAGAAGTTTTCACAAAAAGTTTATCTCCGCTTTTTTTCAGCATCCGCTCTACGGTTTTGATATATCTTTGAACGTCCCGCGAGGCTTTATCGTAATAATAATCGCAAAATTCTTCAATCAAATCCTCTATTTTTAAAGAAGGATTCCATAGAAGTTTCGCAAAAACCCAAACACGAAGATTTGCCAGCTCTCCGGCGTATGTATCGTAACTTCCTTGTAAAAAAAGACCTTTTATATACTTTTTTTTCGAAAAATCTTTTATATCTCGATCTAGTGCATTTAGGTTCGGATACGGAAAGATATATCCGCCGAAATTCGTTATGTAGTGCCAAATAAATATCTCATCACTCTTTTTACCCCATCTTTTTAGATACTTATGTAAATATCCGTTTCGTTTGGAATGTATGGGTTTTGAAAAATCAGCCTCTATAGGTGCGAAAAGCACTCCTAAATTTTCGGGTAGTTTTTTATGATTTAAAGGCGGCTTTTTACTCCAGAGATATGCCTGATGTAAAAAACGATAACCGGGATGTTCTTTCGCTATATATGAAGTATAGTCCAAAAACAGCGAAGACGGACTCCTTTTACCTCCGACTCCCTTTTTGCAGACCGATCCACGATCTTCATGTTCTAGTACTATGTATTTTTCGGCCTCTTGATCCAAAGTTTTTAATTTTTGACCGAGAGTTTCCGAAGCTAGCTTTTTAGCTTTTTTATTAGAGAAGTCGTACTGACCTGAGCACTTGTACTTTTCCCCTAAAAGAGCCTCGGATGTAAAAGTGTATAGTTTGATCCCTTTTGTGTATATCTCTTCGGCTATATCATCCTTCGTACGGTGTCCTAGTCTGCCGTTTAAAAGATTTTTGATGGAAAAAACGGGATCGTCGCTCTCTTTTATAAAAATCTCCCTATAGCTAAATCTCGGCTCCTGCTTATCGTATATCTCACCGAGATCTCTGCTCTTATATTCGGGTACGTATTCGAAATTTTCGGCTAGAAATTTACATCCCAAGTATCTATCCAAAAAATAAAAAACTCCATAAAGCAAACTTCTGTCGTTCGAACCGATGATGACTAAATCGTCCCCGTCGCTTTTTATGATAAAACCGTCGTCTTTGAGTCTGCCGACGGGAAGTTTTATGAGAGAGACGGAAGCGTTGTTTTCAGGCACTTCATCCAAGATCAAAGGTTTCGTTCGCGTAATCTTCTCCAAATAATAGGAGAGATCGTTCGCCGCGATATTCGATGCATGATCGTTTTTCGCTCTGACTATGACCATATTTTCTCTCAATACAAAAGCGTTCGAAATCGACGCGAACGAAAAAACGACAAACAGCGATAAAAGTATTCTCATGATCTCTCCTTTTTGTTCGTTATGAGTCTTGTTCCTTATTATAACAATAAAAGAAAAAAATCAGATACTTTTGATAAACTTATGAGCAGATAAAAAACAAAAGGTACTTTTGACATATGCCAATCAACATTTTCATTTCGATAATTTCACATGATCAACAAGATCTAATAAAAGAGAACTTCGGTAATTTTCCTAAAAAACTTGACGACTTCAATATCAAACTCTCTGTTCTTGACAATACCGGCTCAAAGGAACTTGAAGAGTTTTGCGACAAAGAGAGCATATTTTATCATCAAAACGAAGAACCAAAAGGTTTCGGCGAAAATCATAATAAGATGTTTTCGCTTCTACCCATCGAAGATAAAGATATCTTTATCGTTTGCAATCCCGATATAAAAGTACTACCGAGTCAACTTACGGGACTTGCGGCAAACTTCGTAAATTCGAATATCGATATCGGAGCACCTAGATCCTATCTGGATAAAAAGAACGATTTTCTCGACTATCCCGACAGATACTTTCCGTATCTTTTGAACTTCATCATCTCTATCGCGACCGGAAAGAGACTTCATTACGGCAAAAACGACGATCAGGAGTATCCCCAGTGGGTATCCGGTTCGTTCATACTTTTCAAACCGGAAGTTTTTAAAGCGCTAAACGGTTTCGATGAGGAATATTTTATGTATTGCGAAGATATAGATATCTGTTTTCGCGCCGTACAAAAGGGGTATAAAATAAAACTGGACACGAAATATTTCATAGAGCACAATTCGAGAATGGCAAGTAGAAAACTCCTATCTCAAAGTATTTTCTGGCATATGAGATCGGCCTATAGATTTAGCAGAAAATCAAACCGAATATTCGGTCTTAGTATCGCAAAGAAAGTATAACGCAACATGAAAAAGATCGGTATTTTATGTAACACAACCACTATCGAACCTTTTTGGTATAAAATTTTATCGACTCTTAAGAGAGAGGGAAACTGTGAACTTGTTTTTATATTGAATGAAAAAAAAGAGAAAAAAAAATGCACCGACGAAACGGTTATACTAAAAATTGAGCGAAAAATTCTCTCACTTTTCTCAAAAGATATAAAAGAAGAGTTAAAAGATAGAGAAATATCCGATTTAGCCAAATCAAATCCTCTCTTTTTCCAAACTCAAGATAAAAAGGAGAAGAGTTTGGATCTGATCTTTTGCACATCTTCTTATTGTGATATAGACGAAAAAATCGTAGCTCTTGCAAAGGACGGAGTTTTAAGAGTTCTTTTTAACAAAAATCGTCATACACAAAATTACCCCGTAGCTTTTTGGGAAATTTACGACAAAGAGTCTTCAATAGGTTTTTGTATCGAACATATCACGAAAAACTCGAACGATCTTCTATTTAAGGGAGAAATCGCGACACTAAGAACCGTAACACAAACAAAACGAAGACTTTTAAAGGAGAGTTCTGCGTACATATTGCGCACTTTAAGAGAGTATGTAAAAATAGGCAAATTTAAAAAACGAAAATCCCACTACGTTTTTTGTACGACGCCAAGACGAAAAGTCGGTATATGCGACAGTTTGATATACGGCATAAAGAGCGTCTCTTTATTTGCGAAGATCGCTTTTGTTAGAATCATTTTAAGAAAATATACGAGATTTTCTGTGGCGTTTTTAAAAACGAACTGGCAAGAAGCGAAACTTTTCGAGGGGATCGAGATAAAAAATCCTCCGTACCATTTTTATGCCGATCCTTTTATCTGGAGCAAAAATCAAAGAAGCGTCTGCTTTGTAGAAGATTTTGATTATATATCAAACACCGCTTCGATAAGTGCGGTGGAGATTTTCGAAGATAACAGTTACAAAATTTTATCGACGGTTATAAAAGAACCTTTTCATCTCTCCTTCCCATACCTCTTTGAGTATGAAGATACTCTTTATATGGTTCCGGAATCAACGGCGGATAATTCGGTCAGACTCTATAAATGTATAGAGTTTCCTATGAAATGGGAGTTTGAAAAATACCTGATGAAAGAGATCAAAACCGCCGATACGATGATTTTCGAGTTTAACGACAGATGGTGGCTATTTACGAATATGTCCACACCCTCAAACGACGACCAAGCGGCACAGCTTTTTATTTTTTACGCAGACAACCCTTTAAGCGACGAATGGATCGCACACGAAAACAATCCGGTCGTTTTTAACAGTAATTTCGGACGAAACGCCGGTATATTATTCGGTGAAGATAAAACTGTTTTTAGAGTCAGACAAAAACAGGAGTTTAATGTTTACGGAGCCAGATTTTCAATAGCCAAAATCACGAACTTATCGCCGACGGAATATGAAGAGGTAACTATAAATTCTATAAAACCGGACTTTTTCCCGAAACTAAAAGCCACTCACCATATGCATTCGCATAAAAATATAACGGTCTATGACTTTATGCGTCATGAGAAATTGAATCCATAAAGTCGGCAACTATTTCGTAAAGAATCAATTCGGCTAGCGCAAGCTCTTTCGCAAAAACGATAATTCCCTCTTCATGACCGCTCATAACGAATTTTGAATCGCTCAAAGGATCGATATCCTTATATATTCGTTTGACCTCTTTTATCATATCCAAAGAGCCGTAAAGTACATCGTCTGTCTTTTTGTATCGATTTTCCAACATAAAGTCCCATAAAACTTTGCTATGTATATGAATTATCGCACCTATATCGTCGTTTAAATCATATATGGTTCCATGAGTCAACGATTCGCTGCTAGGTTTAGCTTTTCCGTACGATTTTAGATAAAATCTCTCATCGTCGTAACTCTCTACGAATGAAAAATCCTCAGCATTTAGATTTTTTAAATGTCCGGTTTGGGTTCCCGTTATAACGAAACTCTTTTTCGAGACTCGTTTACTAATATTTCCATACCCGATGCCCTCTTTTTCACCAATAAGCCTCAACGAAAAGAGCCTTTTTCTAACCTCTTGCAAATCATACCAAAGCTCTTTTTGCAACGGTTTTGATAATGTAAAGTCGAATTCGTATTTTATAACACCGTCGATCATAAAAGATCACCGTACATTTTTTTTATATCCGTTATATCGGCTTTGCAGACCCCTCTTTCACTTATCAAACCGGTAATCAGTCGTGCCGGAGTTACATCAAAGCCGTAATTTAGCGCCGAAGAACGCTCTTGCATGATTTGTACTTTTACTGGATTTTTGTTCTCATCCAATCCTCTTACAAATTTTATCTCATCTTCGTCTCTTATCTCTATGGGTATCTTGGCGCCGTCTTTTATACTAAAATCGAATGTCGATGAAGGAAGCGCTACATAAAAAGGTATATCGTTGTCCGAAGCCGCTAAAGCTTTTAGATATGTTCCGATTTTATTCGCCACGTCACCGCTTAGAGTTACTCTGTCGGCTCCCGTTATACAGACATCGACCATTCCTCTGCGCATCAGATAACCACCCGTATTGTCAGCTATGACGGTATGCTTTATCTTCTCTTCACCAAGCTCCCATGCGGTTAGATTCGCACCTTGGTTTCTAGGTCTTGTCTCGTCAACCCAAACATGAACATCCACGCCTCTGCGTTTGAGTTCATAAATCGGTGCAAGAGCCGTGCCTTCATCGGCTATCGCCAGCCAGCCGGCATTGCAATGGGTTAAGATATCGATTTTATCTTTTTTATTTTTTTTCATAATCTCTTCAAAAATATCCGCTGCGAACGATGCTATTTTTTTCGTATGTTTACAATCTTCATCGCAAATGGCTATGGCTTCTTGTTTTAATCTTTGAATTAAATTTTCTCCACCGTAAGATAGAGCGGTTTTCATCATCCTATCGACCGCCCACATTAGATTTACCGCCGTAGGTCTTGAGTTCTTTATCAAGGCGGCGCTCTTTTTTATCCGGTCTATATCCGAATTGAATTCGATAGCTGCTAAATATATACCGAAAGCCGCGCAATTTCCTATAATACCCGCTCCTCTTACCGTCATATTTTTAATTGCTTCGACACACTCTTTCGTATTTGTTATCGTAACGCTTTTTTTTTCAAAAGGAAGAGCTCTCTGATCTAAGACAACCAACTCTCCTCTCTCGTTAAGCCATAAAGCTTTATATTTTCCATTCACGACATACTCCTTATAACTTCCGTAAGCTCTGTCGGAGTTTTTATGTTTTTATACTCTTTTATAAGAAACAATCCTACTTCCAAAGCTTTTAACGCCGCTTTTTTTCTTTTCATATCGTCTTTGATACCTCTTATCTCTTCGACTCCCGCTATACCGAATACCCTTCTTGCCATCTTCGCGCCGCAAAATCCTACACTTTCTTTGAAAATAGAATCCATAAACTCTTTTTTATACTCATCCAAAGCATCGTCCTCGATAAAACCTTTCGTTATCAATGCGCTTGAATCGACACCATTCCAAAGATTTAAGAATTTCGTTTCGAACTTTTCATAAATTTGCGATACCGTCTGCAAAATCCACTCACGATACTCGTCGTTACCTTCGTTAAACATATGGGATATATAGGAGTTGAAAAGATTGGCAACAAGAGCACCGATATCAAATCCGAACGGACCGAAAAACGCAAATTCCGGATCTATCACAAAAGTCTCTTTTTCATTCAGCATAATAGATCCGGTATGAAGATCTCCGTGTAAAAGCGCATCGCTTTTTGTCATAAAAAGATATTTTAATTCAAGCAAATTTTTTCTAAAATCCATCCTTTCAAATAACTCTTTTGCTTCAAGCTCACAGTTTTTGTCTATAAAGTTACTCTCATGATCCATATATGCAAATGTAAAAACAAAATCTTCGGTTAGTTTACAAAGCTCTCTATTTTGATTAAAACGATCCATTAAAAGCCGTTTTTGATCGCTTTGAAGATATAAAGATGAAGTATAAAAAAGAGACGAAGCTAAAAAATCACTGATGTGTTCGCTAAAGTCATTATAAATTCCACCCTCAATCAACCCCTTTCTCATGATGATATGATTACTCAAGTACTCCATAACAACTATACTCATCTCTTCATCACTAAAATATATCTTAGGAACATATTTCGAGACGATTTTCGCATAATTTTGGAGAGCTCTTATCTCGAAAGTCATTCGTTCTCTCGAGAGAGCGAACTCCTCTCCGGCACAGCGAAGATATGGAACGGCCTGCTTTACAATAAGAGCTTTTTTCGGATCTTTTTTACTCTTTACGATATAAACGAAGTTAACGTTACCGTCGCCTATCTCATCACTTTGAAGTTCATCTTCACCAAAAAACTCTTTTATCTCTTTAATTGAAAGTAAAAAATCTTTTACGCTATAAAGATCCAAAATGCGATATTTCATAAAAACTCCTACAAAACTTTTGATGCACATTATATCCTTTTAAAAGCAAATCTTTTTATATATCCAAAGGGCTGAATATCTTCGATTTGTTTAGTTCGGCCACTACATGCGTGTAAATCATCGTCGTCTCGACACTCTTATGGCCTAAAAGCTCCTGAATCGAACGCAGATCTATACCTGCTTGAAGTAGATGCGTAGCATACGAATGACGGAAAATATGCGAAGTAACACGCTTATGGATATCCGCCTTTTGGGTTGCTATTTTGATATTTCTTCCCAGTGTTGCGGGATGAATATGGTGACGCCTGATCACTTTCGTGCGAGGATCGACAGCGACATTTCGCATAGGAAA
>CAZNIT010000013.1:0-9047 GCA_964573205.1 uncultured Sulfurospirillum sp.
AACATTTGTAATTTTAAATAACTCGCCCCCTCGAATATCGACTATGTCGTCACTCTTAAAGCTTCACCCCTTCTTCGTTGGGAGCAGAATTATATACAAGTAAGGCTTAATTGACGCTTAATTGATAATGATTGTTACTTAGGAATAGCTTTTTTTATTTATCTAGTAGTAGAGTATATATCAAAATTTAATAATTTTGATGTCTATATATCTGAGAGATATGTGCATAACCTGTTTCAGGCTCTATTGAAATCGCAACAAAATCATAACTGTCGTTTGTCAGTGTCAATGTACAGTCTCTCGTAACAAGTCTGTTCTCGTTTTTATCCCCATCCATATAAACATTATCCAATGCATTCAGATTTTTTATGATCGGTCTTCCTAGATAATCAAAAGCCAATCTTTGAGAACTTCCCACACCGCCGGGGGTACAGCCTGTAAGACTTACACCGGTAATTTTATAATCGTCGTATAAATTCATACTTTGAGTTATGACTTTTGAGTTGTAGCTTTTATCGCCGGTCATATATTGCACCGGATTTAACGGATTTACGGCCATTTCATTTTGCTCACGCACATCATCCGCATCCGCATCCGCATAAATGGTATAATATTGTTTTCTCGGACTACTACCGGTATATTGAAATCTTATCTGCCATCTTTTTTTGAACCAGTTAGGATCGTTCGGATCAAATTTGTTATCCATCATCGCAAGATGCTGAGTATATCTTATATGCTGTAAAACCTGCTGAGCAGCTTTGTCTATATGAGTATCACTTAGTCTTGGAACCATCACGGCGGATATTATGCCTATTATAACTACAACAAGAACCAGTTCCAAAAGTGTAAAAGCTCTTTTCACTTGCCGCCTTTTTAGTTTCTTCTATAACCAATATCGTCAAATATCATGATAACTTAACTATAAAAGATATACATATCCACTCTCCGGCTCAATAACGATCGTCGCTTTTTCGGATTTATCCTTTATTAGAGTGATCATACACTTTTTATCAAGTAAGCGTTTTTTCTGATATACGCTTTTCATCGTTCTCATATTTCCGACAATCGGTCGTCCTATATAATCAAACGCAATTCGCTTTGCCCTACCGCAATTTTTAACCGATACCTTTTTTATACCGTATGTTCGTCCGAGATTCATACTCTTTGTCGCCTCCTTATCATCATAGTGAATAAGCTTGTTTCCAGGTGAACCTCCGGTAAGAAACTGAGATGGATTTAAAGGATTTATAGCAATTTCAGGAGGATCCGGATTTCCTCTGTGATCATTCAATCTATCGCTAAAAACGGTATATCCGCATTGATCGTTATCTCCTCTACAATATGAAAAATACAACTGCCATCTTGATTTATACCAATATCTGTCATCAGGATTGAAATGGTTTTCTGTAAGTGCTAAATGCTGAGTATAACGCAGATGAAACATAATCTGCTCTGCAGCTTTGTGCAACGAAGTATCAGTAAGTCTTGGAACCATTATAGATGAGATAATCCCAATAACTATAACAGTAAGTACAATTTCAAGAAGTGTAAACGCTCTTTTCAAAAACAACCCTTGCCAAAATAGTAGTCTTTCTACTATTTCGACAAGATATGAAAATAGTTAAATTTCATCAGCCTTTTGAACATCGTATAAAATATCGTCCATCGGATGTCTATACATAGGCATCGCAAGTCGTTTTTCATCGAGAATATGACCGATAAAACCTATAGATCTTCCTACAATAAAGAAGGCATTAAGCGTTCCTGATTCGATAAATTCATCGATCTCCTCTTCACTATATCCAAGAGCTCTCCACATATCTACCATCAAAATACCGATCGTACCATCGACATTTAAAATAAGATTATCTTTTTTCGATGTCGTTAACTGCTCAACAGTCAATGCATAATCCAAAAGCGGAGTAGCCGGAAAGTGCTCATTTGCAAATTTTTTAAGTCCTTCAACTCTAAGATCAGGATTTCTTAAAGATTTGATTCTATGTCCGATTCCCGGAATAGGCACACCCTCTTTTTTCATATAACCTAAAAATTCCGCCGGTGTCATGTTGTTGTCATTGGCATATTTGAAATATTTCGCCGCTCCGTCGATCGCACCGCCGAATCTTGGACCTATAGTCAAAAGTCCGGTTACTAGCGACTCGACAACGGACTTACCGGCACGAGCCGTTACTTTTGCATTATGAGCGCCGGAGACTGCGGGACCATGATCGGCAACGGTTTTCATAACCGTCTCGATGAACTCGGTAGCCCATTTCGGATAAACTTTTTTAAACCATAGAAGAGAAACTACATCACCGATTCCCTTGCCTGTATCAGGCGTTGCGACAGAACTGATCGGAAAGCCCGCATATGTCGCTTCTTCCCCTCTGTCGTCCGAAATAGTACAGATAAAGTTTTTGGCTTTTCTGATTTTAGGAATTTGTCTTATTTCAGGCTCTTGTATCTCTAAAATAGTACCCTCGTTATAGAGCTTCGTATATACTTCGTTTATTACACGAGGAAGATCGTTAAAACTTTCAGGTACATGAATACCGGCTTCAGCCATAGCTTTATTTTTAGCGGCGGCGGTTTCCGCATCCGCATTTGCGCTCGCACCTGCGTGCCCAAACTGTACGCCGGAGCTAAAATGTTTAGCGATCGTACCGATACACCAAGCGATAACCGGTTTTGTAATCTGTCCGGATTTCACCGCATCGATGATCTTGTACTCTTCTGTACCCCCCACTTCACCAAGAAGGATCATATATTTTACATCAGGGTTTTTTTCCATTCTAAGCATATTGTCGATAAATACCGAACCTACGAATCTATCACCACCTATTGCGACACCTTCGGCAATACCGTCCGCGTTTATAGAGATAATATTACATAGCTCGTTAAAAAGTCCTCCCGATCTTGTTACAAGACCGGCACTTCCTGCACGGTGTAGTTTTGAATTGATGATATTTTCGATAGTACCACCGATATTTGCTATTTTGAACGCTCCCGGAGCTATGGCACCGACGGTCGCGGGTCCTATAACCGTAACGCCCGCATCGCGTGCCGCTTGATTCATAACCCTTGCCAATCTCTCGGGAATACCCTCAGCCGTTACCATAACAACTCTGAATTGTCCCTCTATAGCAATAGCTTCCATAGTAACATCGTAAGCAGTTCTAAATGAAGCGAAGTTCAACAATACATCGGCATTCGGATGTGCGGCCGCCGCGTCCGCAGTCGTTTTGAAAAGCGGTACCATAACTTCATCCGGTCCCCAGAAAAACTTCTCGAATTTATTATTGCTCGTAGGCGCTACGATTGCCGCAACGGAAGGAGTTTCTCTGCCTATAACATAATCATAGTCCAACATTCTTTGGATTGCGCTTTTGTTATTATTCCAAAAAATTGCCTGAGTATCTTTTGTAAATAGTTTTTGCATTATTTATCTCCTTCTAGTGCCATTCTTACGATGTCGGTGACATGAGTTTCAGGTCCGTAAACTTCACTATAAAGCCCTAGTCTATCAGCGGCATCTTTGATATCTTTTAGACCTTTTTCATAATTTGGCCCACCTCTTCTGACATAGATTTTAGTATCGTGCTCTTTCAATTTATCCGCCCATTTCTCCATAGCGTTTATGATACCCGTAAAAGTTTTAGCAACATCGGTAAAGTTTGCGATAGCGCCGCCGATAATCAAAACTTTTCCTCTTGGATCGTCATATCTTGTCATAAGATCGAAAATCGTCTCGGCATAAAACTGAGTTTCACCGGTTGTTGGACCTCCGCTATACTCTCCGTAATTTGCAAGATCATCGACTCCGGCCATATCCGCAATCGTATCAGCATAAACAACAGATGCACCGCCACCGGCAACCATTGTCCAAATTCTACCTTTTGGATTTAGTATAGTTAGTTTCAATGAAGCGCCGGACTTGCTATCAGCTTCTGCGATAGCTTTCTCTTCCGGAGACTGATCTTCCATCCCAAACGCCGTCGGAAACTCTATCTCTCCCCACTGCTCTCTCATCATAAATCCCGCCGTATCGTCAAGCCTTGCGACAAGATCGAGAATATGAGCGTCGTTACCGACAAGAACGATGGGATTGATCTCAAGATATGCGAAATTCATATCCCTATAAAATTTAAAGAAATCTATCGCAAATTTTGTAAAGGCCTCTTTACTCTCCGCAGGAATATCCGTCGGAACTCCCTCTGCGATCGCTTTTTCCATATCTTCGTCGCTCATCGTAATGGGAATCGTCACTTCGTTTACCTTTTCATCCCATCCCTCTTCCACTTCCATACCGCCTTCGGCTGACATATAGAGTACATCGTCTTCACCAACGGTAGTAGCGGATATATAATATTCCTGCTCCTGTGTATGGGGTGTAAAAGGTTCGACTATAAAATGAGTGAGTTCACCTTTCTCACCGCTAATTAGAGTCACTTCACCGGACTGTTTTTCATCGATCCACTTTGCGGCTTCTTCAAGAGTAACATCTCCGGGTTTGTTCGTTTTAAACAAAACAAGATCGTTTTTACCTCTTTTACCAAAAAGCATATCCGGTTTGGCAACCAAAGGCTCGTTATTCAACCACTCATAACCAGCTTCTTTCGCTTTCGCTCTTAATTCATCACCACTGGTTACCAGCACTGATTTGAACGGATAGTTAAATCCGTCGAAGTATTTGTCCCAGTGTTTAGCAAATAATGCTTTTCCGTCATACTCGCGTATAGCTCTTTGAGCCATTGTCTCTCCTTGTAAAAATTTGCTCAATTTTATCAGCACGCAGATGAGATGGTGCTAAAAAAAGATCGATTTCGCTATATATATCTATTTATTTGTTTACTTTTGAAACATAATAGCTTTTTATCGGCTTTTTTATGTAACTTATAGTAACTTTCATATCTTTGTTCGAACGCCGCTTTCGACTCAAAATAACTCTCGGATTTTTATCGATACCGTAAAACTCAAGCCGCTTTTGCAAACGCTTGGAAGTTGTAACGCCCATAACTCCAAGCGATTTCAATTTTGAAGCCAACTCTTTCGCTATATTGTACTTATAAGCAAAATGTTTTTTCGGATTTTCGATATATAGATAAAGATATTTATATAGATAAGTCGCTGTAAAATTCATAAAAAGCATCATAAAGACAAATATAAACAATACTTTGTGTCCGGTTCTAAGCTCCGGCAGTCTCACGCGATAGCTAGTCATGAACATCTTTACCATCAAAGGAACGCTGACAACGACATAAGGAGCGAAATCGTCTATGAGGATTCTCTGTCTATACGAGATGAGAATGGAAAAAACCATCGCGATAAACGATATGAACCAAACTATACTTTTCTCTTCCTTCATCAAAATCCGATAAAGCGTATAAAAAAAATATAAAAACACTAGCGGTGAAAAGATGAGACTATATGATATGAGAGTATCTATGATATACCCTTTTGGTTTTCCATGCATCGGAAAACCGTAAACTCCCAACGCCGTCAAAAAAAGCACTCCCGAGACGAAAATCAAAAATCTTTTTTTAACATATACGCCGTAAGTAAAAACTCCAAGATACAAAACCATAAACGAGTTATCTATAAAAAGCATCGCAACAAGCAATAAAACGGCGAGCCTCTCATATCCTTTAAGAAAAAGATAGATAAAAAGAAGGGTAAAAAAGATCGCGACTCCGGCGCTATTGACTAAAAGTGCGGAACCGACGATTCCCGGAAGAAGCATAAATGTCACAACACTAAGAAGTCTGTCCGACTCTTTTTTAAGAAAATATTTGCTTACCCCGTACATAAGCAAAATACTACCCGTATGAAACAGTATGAACGGCAGACGAAGGGCATAGTCGTTTTGACCGAAAAGCGAAGTTGAAAATCGAACTATATAGTGAAGAAAATCTCTATGATCAAAAAAGACAACGGCTTCTTTATAGCTGATGGAGAGAGTGCTGACCCCGTATAAAAGCAGCATAATATCCGCCGCTATCAAAAAAAAGAGGATCAGCCGAATATTCATATCTTTAAGAAGTTATCGATCATTTCATGACCGTACTCGCTCATGATAGATTCGGGATGAAACTGAATACCGTATATATCGTACCCTTCTATCTCAAGAGCCATGATTTCTCTATCGTCCGTACTATAAGCCGTAGGTTTGACGATGGAGGGGAGATTTTTTTGATTTACAACCAAGGAGTGATATCTTGTCGCGGTAAACTCAAACGGTAGCTCTTTGAAAACGGCTGAGGGTTTTACGACCTCTATGCGTGAAGTTTTACCGTGCATTAGATTTTTCGCTCGTATAATTTCACCGCCGAAAGATTGAGCTATGCTTTGATGTCCCAAGCAAATACCTAAAATCGGCTTTTTTCCTTTAAAATAGTCTATAACATCCAAACTCACTCCGGCTTCATTGGGAGTTGCGGGTCCCGGAGATATGATGATTTTTTGCGGATTTAGCGCATCGATCTCGCTTACGCTCATTTCGTCGTTTCGGATCACCTTCAAATCCGCACCGAGCTCCAAGCAATACTGCACAATGTTATATGTAAAAGAGTCGTAGTTATCTATCATTAATATCATGAGGGTATTTTACTCAGAATTTGATTAATAACTCCCTTTGCGCATCAAAACTATAGCGGCGGTTTTGACAAGTATCATGATATCCAGTTCCATCGACCAGTTTCTGACATACCATACATCTAGTCTGACTCTCTCTTCATACGATATGTCATTTCTGCCGCTAACTTGCCAAAGACCGGTAATGCCCGGTTTCACCGCGGTAAAATAATTAAAATACTCTCCATACTTTTTTATCTCATCTTCGATAATCGGACGGGGACCGACAAGCGACATCTTACCTTGAAATACATTGAAAAGCTGCGGTAATTCATCTAAGGATGTTTTTCGTAGAAATTTGCCGATGCGTGTTATGCGAGGATCGTCATGTAATTTAAACTCTTTTTCCCACTCGGCTTTCAATTCGGGATTGTTTTCAAGTATCTCTTCGAGCATCTCGTCGGCATTTTTTTTCATCGTACGAAATTTATAGATATTGAATGTTTTGTTATCTTTTCCAACGCGTCTTTGTTTGTAGATGGGATCGCCGTTTGAGGAGATATATACTATCAGGTACAAAATAATCAAAAGAGGCAAAAAGAAGATAAACAAAGAGATAGAGAGGATTTTATCAAAAAGAGCTTTTATGTTTCTCTCACCTTCATGAAGGAGTTTGTTTTTGACATAAAGCGCAAGTCCTTTGTGATTTATAGAGTTGAAAAACTCGGAATTTATCAAAGGAAGTTTCGTAATTTTCGGAAGCACATAGACGCGGCTGACATGATGGAGCACATAGCTTACCGTCTGAAAAGCTTGATCGGTCTCTTTGTTCGCCAAAGAGACGACCACGGCATAGTGATCGTGTACATCTATGAGATATTTTATTCTTCTTTGTAGCTCTTCTTCGCTCATATCGTCAACGAGAATTTTACTTGCGACATTAAATCCGAACGAATTATCTTTAACGAACCAACTGTTTACATCCTCTTCTCCCGCTTTATCGCAGATGATCATGATATCTTCACGAAAACGATCATATTTCATAAAGTATCTTTTAAGAAAATATACCCAAACGGGCATCAAGAAATTTAACCCGAAAATCAACAACACTATACTTCGCGAATAATGTTCCGATGTTTTTGAAGCGAAGATGATCAAAGTGATGATAATAAGAGCGAGAAAATTCGCTTTTTCAATATACATAAACTCCATCGACATAACCATCCGTTTGGAAAGAAGCCGGTAATAAATATATAACAACAGATAAACGGGTATCATCCAGATATATTTTAAAAGATAGTGATTTTGAGGATCTTCTATAAAAGTATAAGAAATAAATAGTGCGACTATGACATTTGCAAGCAATAACAAAGTAAAGATTGCTAGTTTAAGTAGAGTATATTGCACTTTTTATTCCAATAAGTATATATTTTTTATGAAACTATATCAAAAAGGTGCTTTTGGATGATTTAGGAGTGAAAATTTTTATGCAAAGAAAATATTTTTTTTATTTTTAACGGCAATACATCATGATAAAAACCCAATTTATAGGCAAAAAATTTCGTAAACGAAAATAGAATCGATCCGGGAATAGCTAAAGGAGCGTTTTGTAAAAGAAAAATCAGCTCTCTCTTAGCCTGATCGATACCCGTCGAGTCGGCAGAAGCGTATCTGTTTACCTCATCAAAAATCCACGAATTTGTCCTGAAAAATATACCGATATCAAAATATCGTCTAAATATATCCTTCGTACTATAATCATGAGAGTGCCATACTTTTGCATCCGATATATATGCCACTTTTTTTCCGTTCAAAATCGCTCTAGCCGCAAACGCCATATCTTCGTTCATGATGAGTCCCTCTTCAAACCCGCCAACCTCTTTAAAGTAAGAAGCCCGGTACATCGCGCATGAGTTGGAACAGAAAAAGGTTTTGATCCCCATACTCGGCAAACTCTCTTTTGACTTGACAACCGAAACATCGGGGTAGTTGGTCTCTCTGGCAAATTTCTCGATCAAGTCGGCATCCGCATGCGGTATCTGCCTGGCATAACTCACCACGACATCGGAGTCGTCAAACGCTTTTAAAAGGTTTTCGATCAGCTTATCATCGTAAGGGATGGCATCTTGTGTCATGAAGAGGTAAAAATCGGCTTCGTAATTTAGCGCGAGGTTTCGGGTGGCGGCGTGGTTGAAGTCAGCTCTTTGGATCTCCAAAAGTTCCACACCGGCTTTTTGGGCTATGTTTGGCGTATCGTCATCGGAGGCGGAGTCTATCACTAAGACTTTACAATGCTGATTTTTGAGCTTGTCGAGCTGTTTTTCCAGTGTTTGGGAGGCGTTTAGGGTGGGGATAACAACCAGTATGTCAATATTTTTCACGATATGTCTAAATCTTTTTTACTTTTCTTGTTTTCTATATTATGCAGCATCTATCATCCGTTTAAAATTAAAAAAGTCTATTATCTCATGTTGCTT
>CAZNIT010000014.1:0-35830 GCA_964573205.1 uncultured Sulfurospirillum sp.
TCATGCGATAAATCGCTATTTCCTATGGCAAAATCGGAGAGTGTTGACAATATAAACTGGTATATCGTTGACAATCCCTATGACGGGCAAAGCGGCTTTAGCGGTATCAGCACAACAAATAATAATTTCATTGTCACAAATACCACCCTGCCGCAAAACGACGTATCGATCACGACACTATCGGCTATAACAAACGGTATCGATCAACTTATCTTCGAAGTACCATCTAGCAAACTACCGCTAAAAGATAGAGTGACATATGTTCCACAACCTTGGCTCACCTACAAACCTTTTAATCTGATAAAAAGCAAACAGGTTTTCAGTATAGATCTTGTACCAAAACCCAATGATTGGGCCGGTAAAGGAAAAACAGGATTAAGCGTGGATATGAACATATCCGGAAGAAAAGATAGTATGAAAATAAATTGGTAACAAAAGCGGTTCATTTTTTGCTTTAAAAGACGATATATGTTATAGAAAACCTAAACGGGAGATCAAAATGAAGTATAAAAGAACATTTTTCATAGCTATAGCCGTAGTTGCGGTCGCACTATCGATAATCTCAAACGAAAGTAGTTTTACCACTATTTACAGTTTGAATAATCCCGTAGATCTTTTGGTTCTTTACTAAAAGCGCTATTTTTACGGCATCGCTTCAGTTTATGTTTTTTAACCGAAGCGATCCACATATAGTTCACGACGATAGAGACAAACAAGGAAACACCTATCGAATAGGGAATAGTTCCTATATATAGCGGAACCACTATTTCATCCCAATGTTTTTGAAACCACTCCAATGTCAATTCGACATTTTCGATCCCCTCATATCCGAGTAATAAATTTCCGGTTTTATACTCCATATAGTACATAAAAGGCATCGTAAGAGGATTACTAAGCCATACCATAGAAAATGCTATCGGAACATTGAACTTCATAAAAGGCGTAACCCCCAAAACGGCCAGCATCTGCATCGGCATAGGAATAAAACCCCAAAAAAGCCCCCAAAAAAGCCCCCTTGTTACCGACTTTCTGTTTATCGCCAAATACTCTCTTGGAATCTTATATTTTTTAATCAAAGCATTAAGTTTTCCGCTTTTTTTATTCTTTTTGAAAGCTTTTCTAATCATAATTTTCAATCTTCATTTAAAACTGAGTATATGCTATAATAACCTATATTTACTTTAGGATATTGTATGCAAGAGAGACCGCTGGTGGAAAATTTAAAAGATGTGGAGAAGGAGGATCTTAAAAAAAGTCTCGAAGAGGTGATCGAAAGAACTTTTGATCTGGAAAAAGAGTACAAACTCTTAAAAAAAAGCGTAAAGGAGTTTCAAAATCTAATAACTCAAGTGATCGAATCTCAACCAAATCCTATGTGGATCGTAGAAGAAAACGATTCCGATAATATCTTTTTTCAAAACAGCGCTTCCAAAAATTTCTCGTCACTAATAAAAGAGATCGATTTTCGATTAAAAGAGCAGGAGATCGAACAAAAAAACAGAATTTTTCTCATCAAAATAAACTCCGTTGACGGAGATTTTAAAAAAACGATCATCACGGCCACAGACATTACCGAACAAAAAAGAAGCGAAAGATTGGCATCTATGGGACAAGTCGCCGCACATCTAGCTCATGAAATAAGAAATCCGATAGGCTCGATCTCCCTACTCTCTTCCACATTGGCAAGATATATAGACGACGATTACAAACCTCTTGTCGAAGAGATAAGAAAATCTATCAGCCGTGTCGAAAGAATCATAAAATCTACACTTCTGTTTACAAAGGGAATAGGTATTACAAAACGAAAAATTTCACTTGAAAAATTAAAAGAGGAGATAAAACTCGCCTATGAAAGTTATCCTTCGACAAAAGAGATAAAGCTAGATATCGAGTTTAGTAAAAAAGATATATTCGCCGATTTCGACTTATTGACTATTACTTTACAAAATTTTCTATATAACGCAATAGACGCTATAGAAGAGGCGCCCGATGAAAGCGGAGAGATAAAATTTTCATTTAAATCAGAAGCCCGTTACGATACGATAACCGTAACGGACAGCGGCGCCGCTATCAAAAACAAAAACATATTATATGAACCGTTTCAAACCACTAAAACCAAAGGTCACGGTCTAGGACTTGCTCTTGCATTGGAGATAATCAAGGCACATGATGGTAAAATAGAACTTCTTAATAAAACCAAAGGTTTTAAAATATATTTAAAACGAGATCAAACTACGCGCAAGTGAGTATGATTTCTTCATAGAGGATTCCCGTGCAAAAAGCGATAATTTTTTTAAATATGGGCGCGCCCAGAGATCTTGACGAAGTGGAAGTATTTTTACACAATATGTTCAACGATAAAAATATTATCACCGTTAAAAGCGATCTTTTAAGATCTTATATCGCCTACTCCATCATAAAAAAGCATAAAGAGGACGCAAAAAGCAATTACGAAAAAATAGGCGGTTTTTCTCCGCTTGTCGCAAACACCGAGATTTTTCTTAAAAATGTTAAAAAAGAATTTCCGGATCACTATGTCATAAATATCATGAGATACACCGAACCTTTCGCATTCGAAGAGGTAAAATGGTTACAATTAAAAGGCGTTGAGCTGATTACCGTCATACCTCTTTACCCGCAATACTCGACCACCACAACGAAGTCATCGCTAGAAGATCTCTACGAAGCTTTGTCGGCGGCGAATTTTTCACCGTCTATGAAGATAATCACAAGATTTTACAAAAATAGAAACTACAACCTTGCGATTATCAAGCAGATAAGAAAATCTCTAAAAGAGCGAAAAGCTCAAGATTTCGATCTAATATTTTCCGCTCACTCTCTTCCCCAAAAGATAATCGACAACGGTGATCCGTACCAAAAAGAGATAATTGAAAACGTAACGATTTTACAAGATATGTTAAAAGAGGAAGGTCTTGATTTTAAAAATGTACATCTGGCCTATCAATCGAAATTAGGTCCGCAAAAGTGGCTCTCCCCCTCTTTGGAAGATAAGCTTCGCGAAATAAAAAATAAAAAAGTTATAATTTACCCGATATCGTTCATATTGGATAACTCCGAAACGGATTACGAATTGGATATAGAGTATAAAGAGATAGCCTCGCAATTAGGTTTTAAGGAGTATCGCGTGGCAAAATGCCTCAACGATTCTCCGCTTTTTATAGATGCGATTAAAGAGATCGTTAACTTAACATAGACTCTTTTTTCAGATTTTTCGCCAGCATATAGTAAAAAGTCGCTCTATATTTGGTTTTAACGCCCTTTAATTTTTCACAAACTTCGGCTACCGCTTTATCGAGTGCCTCTTTATCATCTTTGGGCATTTGCAGTTTTTTTACCAAAAAGTTGTTTTTAACAGTCTCCAACTCTTTAGGATCGCTACAAGCGACGCTCTCCGCATCTTTTCGATATATTGAGGGGCCTAAATTTTTGACTATTATCTCTAAAAAAGCCTCATCAACACTTCCTAAATGCTTTTTTATATCCTCATGATAGAGCTTTAACTTTTGCTGTTTCTTCGATATAGGTTCTTTGTCGCTCTTGAGCGATTTTTTCGTTGAGCTCTTTTTAGTGCTTTTGACTCTTTTGGTCTCTTTTTTTTCATTTTGGTTATCTTTTTTTGGAGCCGTTTTTCTTTTTGTCGATTTAGTTTGAGTTTTCGAATCGCTTTTAGCTTTTTTTACCGTTGTTTGAGATCTCATCTTGCTCTCTTTTTCATCTTTTTTAGAACTTTTAACAGCCGTCTCTTTTAACGAGGCTTGCTGAATCGTTTCTACTTCGTCTTGCGTTTTAACGATATTTTGCTTTTTCGCCGATGTCGCCCCTTTTGTTTCGTAATCCGCTTCACCGCTTTTTTGCGTAAAAATCTTCTGTACCAACTGTACAAGTGCCAACTTTTTCCAACTCATCACACATCCTTTCATAAAGTTTTTTACCCATACCCCACAGAGTATAAAATATTATTATCCTACATCACTTTCATGCATGTTATCACAAACGAACTTAGTAAAAAAAATATTTCTAATGCCGATATAGCTATATCTATCGTTTAAAGGAAAAAAATGGGTGAGAAATTGCAACTTTTAAAAAGTATTTTATATATAACTTTACAACTTCTATCGTTATGGGGTATTTTTTTACTTCTTACAAACACCGTAAAACCTTCAAACGAAGAGCTCATAGGTGTAACTATTTTAACTTTAATATTTTTTATTTTCGCTCATAAAAACATCAAAATACTCAAAAGTCATAATTTAAATTTGGAGAATGAATCACATTTAACGATCTAACTTTTCAAGATCGAAAAAGGAATTTTGATGAATATGTTCGAAGGCGGCTTTCAAAGATACGAAAAGTTTATTGTTCTCTTTTTCGAGATTTGCAAGAAGTTTTTTCGTAGCGGCTCTGGCATAAGGCATTTTTACGTCAAAACGCATTCCCGGACAAGCTTCATCCGTAATAAGAGGCAAATCGTTTTTTAGCGCCCCGTCAATAAGCTGTCTCTCTCTAACCGTAATAAGCGGTCTGATTACCAAAAGCCCGTTTGAAGCTCTATAAATCGGTGCCATCGAGCGAAGTGCGCCGTTATATAAAAAATTCATAAAAAAACTCTCCGCGGCGTCATCCAAATGATGACCTAAAGCCACTTTATTAAACCCCTCTTCCAAAGCGACACGATAGAGCGCACCACGCCTCATGCGAGAAAAAAAAGAGCAAAAAGAGGAGTTTTCTCTAATCTTTTGCCGAGCCGTTTCGTAAATATCCGTTTTTATAACTTTATGCGGAATTTCATGCCGTTTGCAATGACTTTCCAAAACGCTCAAATCTTCACCCATCCCATAATCGATAGTAACGGCTAGAAAGTCAAATTTAAACGGCATAACTCGTCTTCTGTGATTTAATATATGCGCGAGCATCAAAGAGTCCTTGCCACCACTTAGACCTAAAAGAACTCTGTCGTTTTCAACTATCAAGCCGTATTTCGCGTTTGTTTTTCCAACGTTTTTAAGAAGTTTTTTACTTATCTCTATCATCTAGCGAAAAAATCTAACATTCCTACGACAAAATCTGCACTTATTTTTGCGGAACTTTCCAAAAACTCTTCAAAATTAAACCCGGCATCCATATCGGCACTGTCACTTATGGATCGCAGTACGAAAAAAGGAACGTCCAAGGATTCACACACGACGGCCACACTAGCGCCTTCCATTTCAAGAGCGGTCGCGCCGAAAGTATCGCCTATCCACTCTTTGCGTGCTTGGTCAGCGACAAATTGATCGCCGGTCGCAATAATTCCCTCTTTCAATTTGATATTTTTTTCAAAAGCGACCTTTTTAGCGATGTCAATCAACTCTTTATCCGCTTCAATATAGACGCTTCCCTCGGGCACATATCCGTAAGGATGACCAAAAGCGGTAATATCGAGATCGTGTTGGCACAATTTCGTAGCAGTTATCAAATCTCCGATTTTAAGAGAGTCGTCTATCGCACCCGCAACTCCGCTAAAAATCATTTTTTCGGCTTTAAACTTCTCTATCATCGTAGCGGCCGTCAAAGATGCGAATACCTTTCCGATTTTACTGTAGGCGATAACAAGTTTCAAACCTTTGTAAGAGGCTATATAGTAACTATTTTTGGCATAGTCGATCTTTTCATAACTATCCATCCTCTTTAAAAGTGGTTCGATCTCTTCGGGCATAGCACCCATAATAGCGATATTCATAACTCTCCTTAATCAGATCTTAAAAGATATTTTTGTACGTATGAGATTTGATGATCCATTCCGACTATAAGGACATCTTTTTCAAAAAGTTTCGCGCTTTTGGTGATCTCTCCGGAGGGCGATATAACTTTACTTCCACCCCAAAAACCCAAACCGTCTTCAAAACCGACACGGTTCACAAAAACCACATAAGCTCCCGATAAGATGGCGGCGGTAGCTAAAATTCTGTTCCACTTTATCTCTATCTCAAGACTCGTATCCCCAAAACCTCTCGCCGGAGAATTTGCGATTACATATACGAACGAGGGCTTTTCTTTGGCGATTCGATCGATTATAGAGGTACTCCACATATCTTCACAAACGACCACCACGGCCTTTCCAAAGGGTGTCATGAAGCTTTTGAGAGAATCGCCCGCAAAAAAGAATCTCGCTTCTTGAAACATCCCGTAGTTCGGAAGATTGTTTTTATGATGAACATTTATAAGCTGTCCTTTACTGTAATATAGCGCACTGTTGTAGATTTTATGCTCCTCTTTAGTTACGGCGCCTACAATTATATCCATCTGGGTACTGAGCTCTTCGAAAATCGATAATTCGTTTAAAAGATAAGCATCTTCATATACCGAATCCATCAACATATAACCGTTTAAAGAGAGTTCCGGAAATATCGCTATGTCGGCCAACTCCTTAACCTCTTTTACGATACTCTCATGAAGATCGAAATTCTCTCTGGAGAGTTTAGGACTTATTTGAGCTAATGCAGCTTTCATCTCAATCTATCTGCTCGAACGCACTTTGCAACGAGACCATATCAGTCACGCAAATCGTCGGCTTTTTCGTAATCCGCCGATTCAACCCTTTTAAAACACCGCCGCCGAATTCGATAAAAAGATCTATTTTATCTTCGAACTTCTCGATCGACTGTTTATAAAGTACAGGCTTAATCAACTGTTTTGGCAGAAGTTCGACCGCTTCGTCTTTACCGTCATACTCCTTTGCCGTTACGTTTGAGACGACGGGTGCGACGAAGTCGTCCTTTATCTTATTCGAAAGAGCGTTTTTTAAAGGGTTTTGTGCACTCTCAAGAAGAGGACAGTGGCTAGCAACCGACATATTCAAAAGAAGTGCTCTTTTTGCACCGGCATCTTTAAAAAGTGTCTCCATCTCTTTCAAATCACTTTTATTTCCCGCGATTACGATTTGACCGTCGCTGTTATAGTTGGCAGGCCAAACTTTCATACCGCCGTCTCTAGCCTCTTTACAAAGATATTCCACTTTTTCATCCTCAAGACCTATTATTGCCATCATACCGGCATCTTTCCCCTCGCAAGCCTCTTGCATAAGAGATCCTCTTTGATGTACCAGTTGAACACCGTCGGTAAAATCGAGCGCACCTACGCTTACTAGTGCGGAAAATTCACCCAAAGAGTGTCCGAGTGCAAAAACGGGTTTGATGTTCAAAGCTTCTTCAAATAGTTTATGTGCGACGGAGCTAACGAGTAAAATAGCCGGTTGAGTATATCGAGTCTGCTCTAATTTATCGTTTTGTTCGAAAAGAAGTGATTTAAAATCTATCGAAGTGTGATCACCGGCACTTTCTATCATCCGTTTAGCAAGAGAAGAGTTTTCATAAAAATCTCTTCCCATACCAATAGACTGCGAACCCTGCCCGGGAAATATAAATGCGATTTTTTTCATCTGGTTCCTTATCGTTTTGGAATATTATATCAAGATGTTGGTAAGAATTTATGAAAGAGTAAAAAATATGCCCCTATTTTTCGGGGCATAAATATTAATGACAACCGCAGCCGGTATCGCAACTACCCGAACCGGCGACTTGACCGCTCAAGACTTCGTCGGGAGTAGCTTCTCTTACATCGAGTACCTTTACGTTAAACGTCAAATCTTTGCCCGCAAGCGGATGATTGTAATCGATTGTAACGCTGTGGTCATCAAAAGTTTTTACCGTTACCATTACCGTCTCACCGTTCTCTCCCTGCCCGTAAAGCTGCATACCCTCGGCAAGCTCCAAACCGGCAAACTGCTCTTTGGGCAGCGTATCGACAGCTTCCGGATTGACTTCACCGTATGCGTCGGCCGCGGCTACGTCAATATTTTGTTCATCTCCTTTTGAAAGCTTGACAAGCTCCTCTTCCAAACCCGGAATTATCTGATTTTTACCGGTTATAAACTCCAAAGGTGCATGCCCTTTATTCGAATCGAGTATTTCTGTACCGCCTTTTTCGGTTAGGTCGTACTCTATCGATACGACGCTATTATTTTCTATCGCCATAATTTTTCCTATTAATTAATTTAACACATCAAGTTCTCATGTTAGAGCTTATTTAAACTATAAAGCTTAAAAATATTCAACTTAATACCGTGTTTGCGCCCATTATAACACAAATCGCTTTGAGTTCAAAAATCAAAGATTTTTCTTCGCTATTTTCGCTTGAGAAGTACCGGGATAATTTTCAATAACGGCATTTAAAAAACGAGTCGCGTTTTCGGAATCTCCGGATTTTTTAAAGCTGAGTGCGGTATGAAGCATCAAAGTAGGCATATATGAGGCTTTATCATAGAGGTCGGCACTCTTTTTGAAGTAAATTATCGCATCTTCATATTTCTTCATATAGTATGAACACTCGCCCAAATAAAAATTCGCTGTAGCTCTTTTATAATTCTTTATATCAAGCGTTTCGAACATATCGAACGCTTTTTTATACTGCTTGTTGCGAAAAGTTTTGATAGCTTTTTTCAAAAGTTGCGCATTCGCAAGCTTCTTGGATTTTATCGATTTCGGTGCCGTGGTGTGCGTAGAGCGCTTTTGATCGTTCATATCGTCTATCATAAGAGTCAGCTTTTTTAAAGCGAGGGCTAGATTGTCGTATTTTGCGTTTTGTTCTTCTATCTTTGCCCTTAATTCCCGCAATTCATCTTCGGAATCCTTTTTTTGCGTCAGCAGATTTATCTTTTGTCCCGTTTGACCGACTTTGTCGTTTAAAGAATCGACGACACTTCTAAGTCCTTCGATACTCTCGGATAATCGCTCTATCTTTAAATCCAAAGCTTTAATTTTTCTACCGTTTTCAATTGTGGCTTTTTTGTTCGAGTAGATAACCTTCTCTCTCTCGCTAAGCCCGTAAGGATTGTCGCTTTTTAGATCTCCTGCGCCAAATGCCGAAACCTCGGCATAACCGCAAGTAAAAAAGAGTAATGAAATTAAAGGTATTAAAAATATTTTCATCAGCCGCCTTATGGTAATAGTTTAAAATCCACTCTTCTGTTTTGCTGCCAGCATGCTTCGTTATGCTCACTACAAATGGGTTTGCTCTCGCCATAACTGATCAATGCCATTCTAGCCTCGTCAACACCCGCGACGGAGAGTGCGTCTTTTGCACTTTTGGCTCGTTTCAATCCTAGAGCGTAATTGTACTCGTCCGTTCCCCACTCATCACAATTGCCCTCTAATTTTATGGAGAGGTCTCTAGCTAGTTCACTATTGAAAACTTGAGCGTTCGCTTCGATCTTTCGATGTTCCGACGGTGAAATGGTATAGCTGTCGGTTGCAAAATAGATCGGCTCCACACCCTGCTCGATAGCGGCTATTCTCTCATCCACACTTCCGTAAGAAGCACTCTCGTCAACACCTTCCATATTTGAAATTTGAGAATCGTTGGTAATCTCCGGAGTTGAACCGGCTATACCGGTTATACTGTTTTCATTGGCAAGTTCAGGCGCTTTCTGCGCACAACCAAAAAAGAATAATACAGTAAACAATATTCCAAAAATTAAACTATTTTTCATGATCACTTCCTTTTATCAATATATTTACCAATCAATAGATTGTATCTTACCCGCTTTAAGCGGAAATAAAAAACTTTTATTTGCGTTCAATCGAAGAACGCCCAGAGCGCTTTTTGAATTTATATATTTTATAAAAAGAACCGTTTGAGCGTCGTCTCCGAATCTAGGAAAAAGATTTTTACCGCCATTAGTCAATTTCCTAATAAAATCGGTCTGTGTTGAAATAAGGTAGAGATTAAACGTATTTTTACCGAACGAGTTTCTACCCTCTCTGGACGAATAGATAATATATTTTCCGCTTGTCGAACAAGAGCTGTTATTTTTACCGTGATATACCATCTGCTCGACGCTGCCGCCGTTTATACTTTTAGCGAAAATATTCGGATAACCCAATCTCTCGGATATAAATACGATCTTTCGCTCGTCATCGACAAAATTGCCGCTGACATCTATACCCTTATAAGTGGTCAGCCTTTTTTTGGCACCCGATCTTAGATCTAGCAGATATATGTCCGGTTGGTCGTTAGGAGCCATTGTAACGAGCAGCTTCTTTCCACTTTTGCTGACATCGGAACAGATTATCATACCTTGACTCGAGGCGATTTTGGTTTTTTTACCGGTATATATATCCACTTTAAAAAGTGTAGGCATTCTGCCGTTATATGACGTATAATAAAACGCGTCTTGCTCGTCATTCGCCCATTTCGGAAAAAGGTTGAGCCCGCCCGTAACGATCTTTTTTCTAAAATTCAGAGTATAATCGGAAACGATTATATCGCTAAAGCCGGGTTTGGTGTATGCCGCGAATATTACATACCTCTTCATCCAAGCAACGGACGGAGCACCGATATAATCGTTTATATCGACCGTCGCACTATGAGCTAGAAAAAGATAACGATCCGGTTTTGATATGGTATAAAATTTTTCGTAAAGTTGTGTCAAATTCTTCGCGTTGAAAAGTTTTATACTGGCTACGATTTTGCCGGACGGACTTTGTTCGAGTTTCGTTTTCATCAAAAGCTCTATTCCATTTTTGGCTAGCGATGCAATACCGTCATTACCGTCGTAATCAAGTTTGACATACTCGTCGCTGACGTCGAAGTGAGTGGTAACTTTAAGATCGCCTATAAGGATTTTAAGAAATCTCTTTTTTATCTTCCGATCGATATCGCCGCCGCTACAGTCAGCCACCGCTATTTTCGGCTCTTTGTCGATCTTTTTTATAATCTCAATAGTCGCGTCATATCCGAATGCATAAACGGCAAACAGTACTAGCATAACTATTTTTTTCATCTATATACCCTTTTCTTTATCTTTAAATTCAAAGACCGCTTCGATATAAGGAGCTTCTTTGTATGCTGGAAATCTTTCATATTCTAAATTATCAAGAAATACCTTAAGTTTCGTATCAAAAAGACTGTTACCTGATAATTTCAAATTTCTATAAGTCAACTTTCCGTTTTTATCTATCCTTATCAAAGCCGAACCCTTAAGACCGTTTTGAGTGGAAACCGTTCTTTGCCACTTGGCCATGATTTTATCCGAGACGAAACTCCAATACTCATGCTCTTCACCCTTTTTTCTGCTTGAAGAGGTGGTTTGAGAAATCTGTAAATCCTCCAAAAGCCTTTGAGTCTCTTTCATTCTTTTAGCTCTTTCTCTTTCTCTCTCTTTTCTTCTTTTTTCTCTAAGAGCCCTTTGTTTAGCAAGTCTCGCCTCTTGCTTTTTTAACCTACTGGCTTTTGCCTCTTTCTGTTTTTGTTGCTCTTTGATCGCTTTTTCGTATTTATCCGTTCTAACCGTCGAAAATAGATCTTTAGCACTCTTTGGCGTTTTGTCTCTAGCCTCCTTTTGGATTTTTGTTTCGGAATTTTGAATCCGTACCTTTTTTATAGGCTCTTTTTTTATAGGCTCGTTTATCACCGGTTTTGGTTCAAGAGGCTCCGAAATCTCGGATATTTTCTTAGGAATAGGCTTCGGTTTGGGTTTCGGCTTGGGAGCCGGTTTTATCTTCTCGATAGGTTTTGGCTTCTCCTTCAAGAGAGAATCGATATTTACCACTATCGCATCTTCAACATTGAAACCGTAATCTTTTTTCTGCTTCTCATCTTCGAAAACAATATAATATATTCCAAAAAGTAAAGCAACGTAAAGAGCGATAGAGAGCAATAAAGCGACTAATTTGAATTCAAATTTTTCAACCATTTGTAACTAGCGATACCTTGGAAAAACCTGACTCTTTTATCACTTTTAAGATATACATAACATCGTTATATTTTAGATCTTTGTCCGCCTTTATATATACGACGGTATCTTTGGAATATTTCTGGCTTTGCAACAAAAAATCGTCGGCGAAAGTCTCGAAACTGAATTTTTTATTTTTTATATATATATTTTTAGACGAATCGATTCTGACGGAAAGATCCGGAATCTTATGCGTAGCCTTTTTCGTCGTCCCCTGCGGTAGATTTATATTCTCTTCATACTCCATAACGGGTGCCGTCACCATTAAAATAGCCATTAAAACGAGCATGATATCAACAAGCGGCGTAATATTCAGATCCGGATTTTCATCCCAATTAAATTGCATAATTTACGCTACTCATAAAATAAATTTTCATCCGATGTCAAAAGATCTATCTCTCTTTGAACCAGACTCATTAACTCATACGCTTGTCTCTTTAACAATACGTGAGCCGTATATGCAGGAATAGCGACGAATATTCCGGCCGCCGTAGCAACAAGAGCTTCACTGATCGCCGGAGCTATCACGGTCAAAGAAGCGGTCTGCGCGTCTCCAAGCTGCATAAATGTGTTCAAGATCGAAACAATCGTACCAAAAAGCCCGATAAACGGCGCTGTCGATGATATGACAGAGAGCATGGAGAGATACGAAGTCGATTTTTTTTCAGCAACACTTTTGCAAATGTCCAGAGATGTTTTTGTGTTGGAGTTAATAAGACATTTACTTAATATAGACTCTTTTTTTATACTCCTTGAACCTCTTAATAAAGTTTCAAGAGATTTTTTCTCAATATTTTCCCACCTTCCTAGCGTAAGAAATCTAGAGATCCATATCCAAAGCGTCAATATAAAATAGATAGATAGCCATAAAAATACCAAGGTGGAGATCAAGCCTCCACCGGTAACGTAAGTGAAAAGAAGTTCCATTTTAGAATCCGCTTTTTGCCGCTGTCTCCAATTTCGCCGTTGCGGCAGCGATAGCAATATCGGAATCACTCATACTTTTTATAAGCTCTTTGGCCTCTTCAAGATTTTTCGCTATTTCGCTGCCACTGCCGCCGATCGCTACGGCACCGTCAGCCAAAACGGTTATCTTTCGCCCGTCAACTTTGACATGTCCCCAATTAACGGCTACAAGCTCTTTTTTACCCTCACTTGTCTCGATCTCTATCACACCGCCTTTTAATGTCGTTACAAGAGATGCATGAGACGGTAGTACACCAAACTCACCCTCCGATCCCGGAAGCGTCACGCTTTTTATCTCACCCTCAAATATCTTTCCATGAGGAGTGACTATTTCCATATTCATTGTTGCCATTATTTATCCTTGACATTTTATTGCCCGATTGTCGAATCTATAAAACGACAATCCGCGACACCTTTTTTAGCCGTTCATCTTTTCGGCTTTCTCGATAGCCTCTTGGATATTGCCGACCATATAAAACGCATTTTCCGGCATATGGTCGTATTTACCCTCCAAGATACCTTTAAAAGCGTCAAGAGTCTCTTCGAGCGTTACATATTTCCCCGGACTTCCCGTAAAAACTTCCGCTACGAAAAACGGCTGTGAAAGGAACTTTTCAATTTTTCTCGCTCTCTCCACTATCTGTTTATCCTCTTCGCTAAGCTCATCCATACCTAGAATCGCAATGATATCTTGAAGATCTTTGTACTTTTGTAAAATAGCCTGAACGCCGCGTGCGATATTGTAATGATCGTCACCGATAATTACGGGATCTAGCATCCTTGAAGTGGAATCAAGCGGATCAACCGCGGGATAGATACCCTTTTCGGCAATACTTCTATTTAGAACCGTCGTCGCATCAAGATGTGCAAAAACAGTTGCCGGAGCAGGATCCGTCAAGTCATCCGCAGGTACATATACGGCTTGAACAGAAGTAATAGAACCTTTTTTAGTAAATGTAATTCTCTCCTGCAAAGCACCCATTTCACGAGCAAGTGTAGGCTGATAACCGACTGCGGAAGGAATTCTACCAAGAAGTGCGGACATCTCCGAACCGGACTGTGCAAATCTAAAGATATTATCAATAAACATCAATACGTCAAGACCCATCTCGTCTCTGAAATACTCAGCCATTGTAATACCCGTAAGCGCGATTCTATTTCTAGCTCCGGGAGGCTCGCTCATTTGGCCGTAACAGAGAGCAACTTTATCTAGTACGTTTGATTCTTTCATCTCCTCGTAAAGATCGTTTCCTTCCCTGGTTCTCTCACCGACACCCGCAAAAACGGAATATCCACTATGCTTGAACGCAACATTGTGAATAAGTTCCATAATAATAACGGTCTTACCGACTCCGGCACCTCCGAATAGTCCGACTTTACCGCCCTTTGCATAAGGAGCCAGAAGATCGACGACTTTTATACCGGTCTCGAAAATCTCTGATTTCGTACTTTGATCTTCAAATACCGGAGGATCTCTGTGAATCGACCAATGCTCTTTCGCTTTAACTTCTCCGGCTTCATCGATAGGATCACCGATAACGTTGAAAATTCTTCCCAAAACCTCTTCACCTACCGGCACCTTGATCGGCGTTCCGAGAGCTTTTACTTTTTGCCCTCTTACAAGCCCCTCGCTCATATCCATAGCGATCGTTCTGACACGATTGTCGCCTACGATAGCGGCAACTTCGAGGATCAGCTTCTGACTCGCTCCCTCAACTTCATAATTAACTTCGATCGCTTCATTGATCTGCGGGATATAGCCCTCAAAATCAACATCGACTACAGGTCCGATAACCTGTGAAATAACACCTTCCATCTATAATGCTCCTTCTAGCTGTTTTTTTCTTATTTTAATGATTCCATACCGCTTATGATCTCGATAAGCTCGGTAGTGATCGCTTCTTGTCTTGCTTTATTGTACTGAATAGTTAACTGGTCAACTCTCTCTTTTGCATTGTTTGTCGCATTATCCATAGCCTGCATTCGAGCACTATGCTCAGCCGCTAAAGAGTCGATTAATGCATAAAACATATTGTACTCGAAATATTTTCTTATCAATTCATCAAGAATCTTCTCTTCATCTTCCGCCTCTATCTCCATCATCGATTCATCGATTTTGTCAGAGACATCGATCGTGTCCACCGGCATAAGATGAACGCTTTTCATCTCTTGGGTGATCATATTCTTATAACCGTTATGAATAAGTACGATGGTATCCGTCTCACCGGCTACGAACGAATCGACCGCTTTTTGAATAACCTCTTGAGCTTTCTCATACGTCGGAGCGGCGCTAACGCCGACATATTTGTCCAAAACCTCGATACCCTGAAAATTGAAAAAATCGATCCCTTTTCTTCCTACGCATCTGAGTCGTACGTTCGCACCTTTGTTTTCATACTCCGTCTTTAATCTTTTGACCTCTTTTATCGTCTGCGCGTTGAAACCGCCGCAAAGCCCCTTATCAGCCGTAACAAAAAGTATGTCAACCGTTTTAGGATTGTCAATTTTATTGAAAAACTTGCTTGTAGATCCACCCACTTTAAATTTGTTTATCTTCTCGGAAATTTCAAAAAGCATCTCGTTCAATTTATCCGCATAAACTCTAGCTCTTTTAGCGGCTTCTTCGGCGCGTCTTAATTTCGCCGTGGAGACCAACTTCATAGCACGAGTTGTTTTTTGCGTATTTTTGACGCTTTTGATATTTCTTTTAATATCTTTTAAATTTGCCATATTCAGCCCTATTTAACTACAAAAGTTGATTTAAACTCGTCCAAAACTTTATTTAAAAGTGCTTCCGTCTCGTCATCTATCTTTTTATTAGTCGCAATATTTTTAAACAGCTCCGGATATTTAGCCTCGATAAAAGGATAAAGCTCCGCTTCGAATTTCGTAACATCGGACGCCGGTATATCGTCAAGATAGCCGTTGGCACCGGCAAAGATTATAACAACTTGTCTCTCGATAGGTACAGGAGAGTAAGGTCCTTGTTTCAAAACTTCAACCATTCTCTCACCTCTTTCGAGCTGATTTCGACTTGTCTCGTCAAGATCCGATGCAAATTGAGCAAATGCTTGAAGTTCACGATATTGTGCAAGATCGAGTCTTAAAGTTCCCGAGACTTGCTTGGTCGCTTTGATCTGAGCCGCACCACCGACACGAGAAACGGAAAGACCGACATTGATCGCCGGTCTGATACCGGAGTTAAAAAGATCGGTTTCCAAGAATATTTGACCGTCGGTAATCGAGATGACATTTGTCGGGATATATGCCGAAACGTCACCAGCTTGCGTCTCGATTATAGGAAGAGCGGTCATAGAACCGGCACCTAACGCATCACTTAATTTCGCAGCTCTTTCAAGAAGTCTTGAGTGAAGGTAAAAAACATCACCGGGATACGCTTCACGTCCCGGAGGTCTTCTAAGGATAAGGGACATCTCTCTGTATGCGATAGCATGTTTTGTAAGATCATCATAAACGATAAGAGCGTGTCTTCCGCTATCTCTAAAATACTCACCCATCGTTACACCGGCATAAGGTGCCAAAAACTGAAGTGCCGCCGATTCACTAGCCGCCGCATTTACTATGATGGTATAATCCATTGCTCCGTGCTCTTCAAGTCTTTTAACGACTTGTGCAACGGTTGACTGTTTTTGACCGATCGCTACGTAAATACATACGACGTCTTGACCTTTTTGATTGATAATAGCATCTATTGCGACTGTAGTCTTACCCGTTTGTCTATCCCCGATAATAAGTTCTCTTTGACCTCTACCGATAGGAACAAGTGCATCGATCGCCTTAATACCGGTTTGAAGCGGTTCATGAACCGATTTTCTAGCCATAATACCGGGAGCCTTCTCTTCAACGAATCTAAACTCGGTAGCTTCGATATTTCCTTTTCCGTCTATCGGCTCACCGAGTGGATTTACAACTCTTCCGACCATTTCATCCCCGACAGGAACTTTTAAAAGTCGTCCAAGTCTTTTAACACTCGCTCCCTCTTTAATCTCACCGCCTTTACCAAGAACGACAATACCCACAACCGATTCTTCGAGATTTAGAGCCATACCTCTGTCACCGCTCTCAAACTCTACCATTTCACCGGCCATAACGTTATTCAGACCGTAAACTCTCGCAATACCGTCGGCAAACTGTATAACTTTTCCCGTCTCCTCGATATCAACGTTTAGTTCGAAATTTTCTATTCTTTCCTGAATGAGACTGCTGATCTCATCAGCTTTTACTTTTGCACTCACTAACTTCTCCTTTTTAATTTATATTGCGTTTAAAATTGTCTGGGCAATCTGCTGTTTCAATCTTTGTGTGGACAATCCGATCTCAACACCTAAACTCTCGATTTCGACTTTCATTCCCGAGTATCCGCCGACTCTGTTTTTGAGTTTTATCTCCACGCCGAGTTTTTTTGAAAGAGTCTCTTCTATCTCTTTGATCTGCTGGGCTTTAACCTTTTTGTCACTGACCAAAACGCCTTCGTATCTATTGTTTTTAACAGCTAGCTGATTCGCAAGATCTTTAGCCACTTCCGGCACGATATCGGCTCTATCGTTTTGTACGAGCAGTTTTACGAAATTTTCTATCTTTTTATCTACGTTTTCAAATAACGAGAGTAAAAAGGAACTCTTTTGGTCTTTTGACAATTCACTGCTTTGAATAATAGAGAGAAATTTTTTATTTTTATATGCCGGTACTATTTTATCAAGCTCGGTCAAAAGTGTTTCAAGCTCATTTTCACTCAGAGTTTTCATCAATGCTTTAACATATTTTTTCGCTACGTCACTCATCTAGGCTACCTTTTTTTTAAGGATATTTAAAAAGTCGTCGTTACTGAGCGAAATTTTATTCTCTTTGAACAGTTCGTCTATCACTTCGGAAACGACCTCTTTTGTCATTTTTTTCTCTTCGATCTCCATTCTCTCTTGAAGCGCTTTTTTTAGATAAGAGATTTCGGACTCGGTATTTTCCTCGACTTTTTTGCTAAGCATCTGCGCTTCTTTTTTCGCTACCTCGATTAAGTCTTTCGCTTTTTCTTTCGCCTCGGAAGCCTCTTTTAAAGCGTTTTCTTTCTTCTCTTTGGAACTATTGAGCATATCCTGAATAGATGTCAGCTGATTTGCTATCTCAGCCGTTCTGCCTTTAAAATAAGCTTTAATCTTATCCGCGATAAGATAATACAATATACCGGCAAAGATCAGAAAGTTGATCGTTCTTTCAACTATATCCGTACCCTCTTTCGCTTCGGCGCCGGAAGCGAAAGCTATTACCGGCAATAGAAGCAAAAGTAAATATTTTCGTTTCAACTGCACTCCTTTATGATATGTTTTTTAATTTTGACTGGATTAAGTTCTGATAATCCGGTATTTTGGATTCGATCGATTTTTTAAGATTCTCTTTTTCATCAAGAAGAGATTTGGCGAAAGCTTCATATTTCTCTTCAAGCTCTTTTTGGAGCGAATCGATTTTAGCCTGAGACTTCTCTTTTGCTTTAATAAGAGCTTCTTCACGAATCTTATGTGCTTGAGCCTTAGCCTCTAAAATCGTCTGTGAAGCTTCGCTTAGAGCTTTATCGACATCCGAACCCATCTCTTTGGCCAACGAGAGATCTTTTTTTATCGTTTCTTCTCTCTTGTCCATAAATGCTAAAAGTGGCACATAGAGCATCTTGTTCAAAATATAAATGAGTGAGAGAAACAAAACCGCAACGAAGAGTAGTAAACCGATGTTTATGTCTAACATAAGTAGCCTTTTGTAAGTTTTTTCAATGTATCGCTTTTGAAAAATTCGTAAGATTTTACCATAATAATTATAAATAAAAATTTAATCTACTGATAAAACGGATAAGAAAGCCTTAACCTGAGCATTATCACTAAACGATATAACTATTTTATTTTTACTTTTAGCGGCTTTAAAGCCGAGTTCATCCAATTTTTTTATAGCATCCTTAAGCGATTTAAAAGTTTCATCTTTTTTTACGGATATGATCTTTTCTCTATTTTGAGATCCGCTTTTAAGATTTTTAATCAACTCTTCACACTCTCTTACACTCAGTTTCTGTCCAACGATCGTATCGGCTATCAATTTTTCCGAATCGCTATCAAGGCCTACGAGCATCTTCGCATGCCCTTGTGTAATTTTACCTTCGTTCAGTAGTGATTGCGTATATGGCGTAAGATTCAAGAGTCTAAGAGTATTTGTAATTTGAGAGCGACTTTTATGAATGATTTCACTAAGAGCCTCTTGGGTAATTTGATATTCGTCGATCAACTCTTTATAAGATTGTGCCAATTCAAGCGGCGAGAGATTCTCTCTTTGTATGTTTTCAATTAAAGCCAACTCTCTTAAATTTTCATTCTCATAATCTGCGACAACGGCTTTTATAGTATCAAAACCGGCAAGTTTGGCGGCACGAAATCGTCTCTCTCCGGCAATTATCATATAAGAGTCGTCTTTTCGAATAACGACTATGGGTTGAAGCTGACCATGTTTTTTCAAAGATCCGGAAAGCTCATCAAGCGCCTCTTCATCAAAATGTTTACGAGGCTGATAGATGTTGGGGGTGATCTCTTCAAGAGGTATCTCTTTTATAACCGTTTCGTCACTTTGAATATCTTGCCTATAAGCGTCTTCCACATCGTCCAATATCGCACTTAAACCTCTGCCCAATCTATTCTTTGACATCTTAACTTCCTTAATATCCTTGTTAACCCGCAGCCAGGATCGATTGCGCCAGATCTTGATATGCCATCGAGCCGCTAGATTTTACATCGTAAAGAAGTATGGGTTTTCCGAAACTAGGGGATTCGGCCAATTTCACGTTTCTCGGTATTACGATATACTCCTCCTCATGCGCTTCACTCGTAAAGAGTTTACTGCTAAAGTGCTGCTCAAGATCATAGAGGACATTTTTGGAGAGATTATTTTGCGAGCTGTACATCGTAGGTAAAAAACCTTTGATTTTAAGTTTCGGATTTATAGTCTTTTTGATCAATTTTATAGTATTTAGAAGTTGCGCCACGCCTTCAAGGGCATAAAATTCGCACTGAATCGGTATGATAACGGATGTAGCGGCGCTAAGAGCGTTTATGGTGATAGGACCCAATGCCGGAGGAGAATCGATAATGATATAATCGTATCGGTGTTTTATCTCGTCGAGTCTGTTCTTCAATACCAGCTCTTTATGCTTAATACCGCTGTCGTAAAAATCCTTTTCCAAACCCACCAAGCCGATATTTGCCGGTACGAGATCGAGCATATCGATGGAAGTTTTTAAAATGGTCTGCGATATCTTTTTTCGACCGATTAGTACATGATATATATTGAACTCGTAATCACTTCTTGCAAATCCAAGCCCTGTTGTCGCATTTGCCTGAGGATCAATATCGATAAGAAGCACTCTCTTTTCGGCAACAGCAAGTGAAGCGGCAAGATTCACCGCCGTTGTCGTTTTGCCAACGCCGCCCTTTTGATTTGCTATTGCTATTATCTCACTCATCTTAAACTATATATCCTTTTATCGTTTAGTATGATCGATCCATCTTTTTGCAATGAAGCACCCTCCAAAGAGAGCTTTTTTCGCACAGATTTATCGTAATAACTATACTTTGTAGATTGGAAAAATTCTACCTTATATTTTCTAAATATATCCTTCCAAAAAATATCTTCTTTTAATTTTAAAAAATAGCTTTTAAGTAAAATATCTTTATCTGTTTTTATATCAAGTACGGCATAGTTTTGGGGTGCACTTTTAAGATTAAGACCTATTGAGCATATTATAATATTATCTTTCAAAACCGATGTAATCGTACCACCTGCTTTTTTATCACCAATATAAAAATCGTTCGGCCATTTAAGCCAAACTTTTGAACCAAAGTTATTTAACAACTCTTTTAAGATATATGAAAAATATATAGAGATAGATTGAAGTGGAAGTTCAGGATCAAGCCCATCTTTTCTAACACAAAATGATAAGAAAAGATTTCCTTCATACGAATGCCATCTGTTTCCGCGGCTTCCGATACCGCTTGATTGTCTCTTGGCGGATACGGCAAAGGGCGGTGATATCTTTCCCTTTTTGATTTGATCCGTTAAGTATAAATGGGTGGATTCTATCTCGTCAAGATAAAGTATCTCCAACTTTTAACCTTTTCCCGCGAATATAGTCCAAAACATTCATCTCTTTTTTGGAAGAGGGCTGAACTTTGAAAATCTCGATAGCTCCTTTTTCACAGCCGACAATTATACTTTGATCTTTAATTTGTAATATTTCACCGCTTTTATAATTTTCGTCGGTGCCGTTTAAAAGTATCTCTTTTAGCTTGAGTCCGCTTTTTAGATAAATTCCGGGCCAGTATATAAAAGCTTTGTATTTGGCAAAAATCTTTCGTGCATCGTCAAAACAAATTTCACCGTCGGCTTTAGTAATCTTTTTTGCATAACTGCTCTCGAAATCTCTCTGTTTTAACGCATAGATCTGATCATATTTCAAAAGTGTTTTTATACACAAATCGGCTCCTAAAACCGCAAGTTTTTCAAAAAGCTCCACAGAATTATAATCTTTTATATCAAGTACGCTAAAAGAGAGCATATCGCCCGTATCCAGACCCTCGTCCATTTTCATAGCCGTAACGCCGCTAAATCTTTGCATATCCAAAATAGCGCTTTGTATCGGTGAAGCGCCTCTATATTTCGGAAGAAGGGATGCATGAAGATTTATACAAACGGTGATATCGAGAACATTTTTCGGCAAAATCTGTCCGTAAGCCGCCACAACGATAAAATCGGGCTCTTTGGATTTTATATACTCTATACTATCTTTTGATTTAAGTGTTTTTGGTTGAAAAATATCTATATCTATATCATGATCGATGCAATATTTCTTCGTATCCGAGGGCGTAAGAATCCGCTTTCTTCCTACCGGTTTGTCAGGTTGCGTTATCAAAGAGACCACATCGAATCGACTATCGTTTAAAAGCGCTTTTAGTATAGTCGTCGCATAAGAGGGCGTTCCCATAAAAACTATCTTCATCTATCCTCCCCGACAAAATGAGTTCCGCCCGTTTGAGTCGAGTTCAATAAAAAATTTCTGGCATCTATCAGATTAAATCCGCTTGTCATGAACATCTCTTTGCCTCTTTTTAGTAAAAAATCGGCGGCTTTAAGTTTCGTAGCTATTCCTCCGGTGGCAAACGAATGATTCGGATTGCACTCTATTTTCATATCCTCCTCTTTGACAAAAGATACTTTGGAATAAATTTTCGCATCGTCGTTCAATCTTGGATCACTATCGTAATATCCGTCGATATCGGATAAAATCACAAGCATATCGGCATCGAAATAGTAAGCGACATGAGCTGAGAGTTGATCGTTGTCGCCAAATACCAACTCTTCGGTCGCGGTAGTGTCGTTTTCATTGATGATGGGAACGACCTTGTGCTTTAAGAGCGTATTTATCGCACACTTTGCGTGACGGGTTCTTCTTCTTGAGTCAAAATCATCGGCGGTCAAAAGAACCTGAGCGCTCAATATTTCGTAAAGATTGAACTTTTTTTGATAAACGCTCATAAGATACGGTTGACCCACGGATGCGATGGCTTGTCGATTTGCCAATACGGATTTATCGATTTTAAGTTTTGAATACCCCGCCGCCACGGCACCCGAGGAGACTAATATCACTTCATATATCTTATGAAGATCCGCCAAAAATTCTACAAGATTGTCGATGCGATCTTTTGCAAGCCTATTTTGTTCGCTTAGTACATGAGAGCCGACTTTTACAACGATTCTTTTCATTTCGACTCTTTTTGCACCGCATCTAAAAGTGCATATTTAAGAGGATCTATATTTATCCTGGAAACAGAAGAGATCGGGGCTACAAAAAAAGGGGTCTCTTTTTGCACTTTTACACCGAACTCGCAATCTTGAACATAAAACGGCAACTCTTCATCGAAGTGATATCTATTTTCTTTGTCACCGTTTGGTAAATCGAGATATTTTAAAAAATTCTCCGTTTTCTCAATCACTTCCTCTTTGCTTAAAGCATCCGCTCTTGTAAGCGCTACGGCATAGTTTCGTTCATCAAGCTCCAATGAAAAGTTTCGCAACTCTTTTTTCAAGACATCATACTGCTCTTCAAGAGAACGATAATTCGCCGAATCTATCATAAAAAGCAAAAATTTCGTTCTCTCGATATGGCGAAGAAAATCGAGCCCGAGCCCTTTACCGTCACTCGCACCCTCTATGATTCCGGGAATATCCGCCATTACGAAAGAGCTAAAACCGTCTATGGATACGACTCCTAATTTCGGCGTCAAGGTTGTAAACTCATAGTTTGCTATCTGCGGCGTTGCGTTTGAGAGTGTGGAGATAAGAGTCGATTTGCCTACATTCGGGAAACCGACCAATCCCACATCGGCAATGAGTTTAAGCTCAAGCCGTATGCGTCTATCCTCTCCCGGAAGTCCCGGTTGCGCATATGTAGGTCTTTGGTTGGTAGAGCTTCTAAAGTGCCAATTTCCAAGACCGCCTTTTCCGCCTTCAAGAAACTTCACCTTCGTTCCGTCCTCAACAAGATCTAAAAGAATTTCACCGCTAGCGGCATCTATGACCTGAGTTCCCGGAGGCACGACAACGGTTAGAGACTCACCTTTTTTACCGTACTTTTTACGCCCCTCTCCCGGTTTTCCGTTTTTTGCTTTTAAATGATTTTTACCTCGAAACGAAGAGAGTGTATGGCTATTCTTGTCCACAAGAAAAAAGACATCTCCCCCTCTTCCGCCGTCACCGCCGTCGGGTCCGCCTTTTAAAACGAACTTTTCCTGCCTGAAAGATACGCAACCGGCACCGCCTTTTCCCGAACTGAGCGTCAGTTCCACATTGTCTATAAACACATTTTACCTTAAGTTTTTTCGCGATTATAACACAAATAGATGAGAAATGTATGAGTTACGGTTTTTGTATGGTTCGACGGTGAATTCTAATCGGCTCTGTTATGCCCGTTTGATCTTTTCGTACTGAAACAATAACATCAATAATAGCAGTAAGATTTGAATCGGATGTAGATATATTATCGTCTAAAAGGTTATTGTTACAATTTGGTATTCCTCTACCCATATATATGATAGAGACATTCATTTCATGAGTGGGAGATGTCGCATTTGGATATGTCATATTTATATTTTGGATACAGTTTTGAGTGTTATCATGACCTGAAATAGCCAAAAGCGCATACTCGGTCGCACTTCTTGCAAGCATCGCCGCTTGCTCTTTCAAGTACATGTCGGTTGTGGACTTTACGGTTGACGAAGAGAGAGAGATCATCATCGTCATTAAAAGCGAGACCGCCATCATGATAATTATCGCCGTGATAAGACTAAATCCCTTACGCATCAAAATACCGCCTTCTCTTTACAAAATCCAAACGCCGAACCTGTTTGATTACCATCACCGATACAAAGTTTTATACGAACTGTATTTCCGGATTGTAAAAACTTAAAACTTGTTACATGTTCGGCAACTAAGGATTTTTTGATATTTTTATCGGTATCGTTATATTTTTCGCCGTACCAAGGCTGATAATTATAATAAAGTGTCAAATTAAAGTCGTTTTCATCGCCTTCCGGAACGAGCGCGTATGCTGTCCAAGCCAGATAGTATTGCTCTTTTAACTCCGTTACGCCCTGCGCGGTTATATTTTCATCAAATACCAGCACATCGTTTCTTGTCGGATCTTTTTTCACACGAAGCGTATAGTTATGATCATTATTACTCCAATCCCATCCAAAACCGGAGAGTTCATTACTGCTTAACTGTTTGAAAATTATCGCGGGAAGATTTTTCCCGGCCGTGTTGTTAAGATCGACTTCGTCGTAAGAGAGCATTTTGATCATCTTGACGGTAAAATCAAGATTCGAACCGCTTGTTACGATCTGAGTTTCATTCGTCTGCGAATTATTCAAATCGACAAAACCGCTCCATCCGGGAACCGTCATAGTACCGTTATTTTCACCTCGAAACGATTCATATTCATACCCTATCCACTCCAGCATATCAAACGATGCGTTTAAATCTTGAGAATTGAGCCACTCTATATTATTTGTCCCCTGTTCTCTTACGATAGCCGATGATTTCACTCTGTACTGAAGTCTATGTGTGATAATCTCAAGGGCAAGCTCCGTTTTTTGTTCAAGCTCGTTTATATATTTTGATCTTAAGTAGTTTTCGTACATATGAGCTATAATATTCGTGCCTATCATTGAAACGATACCAAGCACTATTATGACCATTATAATCTCAAAAAGAGTAAATGCTCCACGGAAATTTCGTTTCATATTTTTCATGGCACCGGCTTTGAAAGTAGTCTTGATTCACCAAGATTACAAGAAAATGTTCTAAAAACAAACGGAATATAATTTTGGCTTGTAACATTTAGCTCTATCATCTTGATGTTTGTGGAGTTGTTTACGCTCGTAATGCTCTTTTTTGTCGCGGTATCGAATGAAAAAGTGAGTGTCGTAGCGTTATAATCGGTCGAGTTGTCGTCTATATAGTAAATTTTCGTACTTAGGTTCAACTCTCTATCAAGATACTCGTAACGATCGACAGCCGTAGCCGCGCCGTTCCAGTTAATACTTGCGCTCTTTGCGTCAAAATCGTTCAAGTTTGTAAAATTCGTATCGTTAACAGCGATCACATCCGTACTAACATTTGTTTCCACCGCAAACATTTTTCTCCGAAGATCCCCGTAAACATGACCTATTCGTCTCTCATTATAATAAGTATCGTTTCGATCGAGTGCCGCAGCTCCGGCAACGACATCTAAAGCACGAAGTCGTCCATGAGTATTATTACCGTCAAGTGAATTTTTATCCCACCTGAAACTAAGAATATTGCCCATTTTTGTACGGGCGGCGAGTATAGCTTCTTGAACCATCGAAAAATTATCGTTTTTCGCACCCTGTTGGAGCATCATAGGCACGGACATAACCGAAATTGAAATAACGACAATGGCTAAAACAAGTTCGATTAAACTTACGGCTTTTCGCATAAAAGTCGATCCTTCCTACAAGATAAAGACATAATCTATGTCTAACATTATCTCTATATCGACTCTTTCAAACTACTCTTGAATCATTTCCAGGGAATATATCCGATTTTTTTGGGAGATCTTTTATCGCTTATATCAAATATTTTAAATCCCTCTTTGCCGTCGGCGACGAATATCCGGTTTTGCGCTTTGTTTACGGCGACTCCTCTGACGGTACCGTTGGTATCGAAACGGGAGACTCTTTTTCGATCGTGAGGATTCGTAAAATCGACTATCTCGAATCCTCTAGTCGATTTTGCAATATAGAGCCTCTTTTTAAGAGGATCGTTTCCAATTGCGATATCCCAAATCATACTTACATCATGAGCGTCGTATCTATCTTCGATATTCGGATATTTGATATCCGAAATGTCTATTATTTTCAACGCACTTGTCAATGTAGCGACATAAGCGGTAGGCAAATTTTTATCCAATTCGATATCGCAGCTGTTTCCTTCAAGAGGTACGGAAGAGATCAATCTGGGATAAGAGAACTTCTCAATATCCAAAATCTCGACGCCGTAACGAAAATTCGCTATTATAAGGGCGTTTGAGTTATCTAAAAATTTAGCATCGAATATCGATGCGTTCATTTCGTATCTTCCGGCAAATTTCAAAGATGAAGAAGAGATCATCTCAAAAAGAAGGACTCCTTTATTTGTTCCGACGGCAAGTTTTGAAAAATCTTCGTTAAAATTTAAAGAACGGGTTCTGGCATCTTTTATGTTTATCGAACCGGCAACGCTGATTTTAGCGGGATCGCTTATATCAAGTATGTCGATACCCAAATCGTCATTCGCACTATAAAGAATATCTCCGTTTAGCGCTATCGCGCGGACACTCGCGTCGCTCTTGTATCTTTTCAAAAGTTTCGGTTTTTTCGTATCGGAGATATCGATAATATATATACCGAAATTTCCGACATTTACATAAGCGGTACGCTCGTCAGCACTTAAAATGACATTCTGTTTTACAAACTCCAGATCGAGCTCTTTTTGATCGTTGTCATCCTCAACGACCTCCATACATCCGACAAAAATCAACATAAAAACCGTCATAAAAACTTTAACCATACAAAACCCCGAACCCTATTTTCTCCGTTTATCATATGATAGCATATTTTTATCTTAAATATTTGATATCCCGAGTCAAGGGGTCTATCATTAACTTTATCTCTTGTTAAATTCATCGAAATAACTTCAATATATAAAAAAGAACCGGGATGATGATAAGCGTCAAAAGAGTTGAGCTGATCATTCCGCCTATCATCGGTACGGCTATTCGCTGCATCACTTCACTCCCCACTCCGTTTATGTAGAGGATCGGTATCAAGCCTCCCAAGATGGCGAACACGGTCATAAGTTTCGGCCGAAGTCTCAATGCCGCTCCGTCGATGACAGCTTCTTTTAAAGCGACGCTATCAAAAACTTTTTTTCTCTCTTTCGCTTCGCAAAAAGCTTCATCCAGATATACCATCATCACTATCGCGGTCTCGGCGGCGATTCCAAGAAGTGCCAAAAAACCGACCACTACGGCGATGGAGAGGTTAAAATGCAAATAACCGACCAGCCACAACCCTCCTATCATCGCAAAAGGGAGTGTAAAAAAGACTATCAGCGCATAAGAGATCCTTTGCAAAGCGAAATAGATCAATAAAAATATGATCACAAATACGGCGGGAATGATATATCGAAGTCTTTTCATAGCCGATTCCAGATACTGACTCTGTCCCGCCCATTCAAAATATACTCCGGTAGGCAATTTTATATTTTCAAGGATTTTCGAAGCTTCATCTTTATACTGTTTGGCTGATATTCCGGGTTTTGGAGTTATATATATAAAATTTACGCCGAGTCCTTTTTCCGATTTTATGACCGAAGCGTTTTGCGCATAGGAAAATTTCGCAAACATCCTCAAAGGCTGAAAACCGAGCTTCGTTTTTACCTCCAAATTTTCAAGTTTTAATATATCGTCTCTATATGAGCTGTCATAACGAACGGATATGGGGTATCTTTGAAGATCTTCGAACTTTGTGGAGACTCTCATACCGCCTATGGCGTAGGAGACCGTATCGAGAATCGTCTGCTTCGTGATTCCAAAACGGCTTAAGGCTTCCTGATCTATATCTATGTCAATATAGTATCCGTTGTTGGTATTATCATGAGAGACCGAGAGAGTGAGATTGAAATCTTTTAATATCTCCTCTATATTTGCGGCATTTGCCTCGAGCTCTTTATGGTCCGATCCGAAAAGTTTTATTCCAAGAGGTGTCCTAATACCCGTTAAAAGCATATCTATCCGTCCTCTGATGGGATATGTCCAAGAGTTTATGAGTCCGGGAATTTGAAGCTTTTGTTCCATCTCTTTTAAAAGCGAAGCGTATGTTACTCCCTCTCTCCACTGATCTTCGGGTTTGAAAGTTACAATCGTCTCTATCATCGCAAGAGGTGCCGGATCGGTCGCGGTATCGGCTCGTCCGGCTTTTCCAAAAACCGTATCCACTTCGGGAAAACTCTTTAGTATGGCGTCGCTTTTTTGCGTAAGCTCTTTTGAAAGATCTATCCCTATTCCGTACGGAGTTACCGGCATATACATAAAAGTCTGCTCGTTCATCATCGGCATAAACTCCCAATTGAGCTTTTTATAAAGCGGATATATGAAAATAAGCATCACCGCGGCACCCAAAAGCACAAGATATCGAAACTTCAAAGAGATCTTGAGAAAAGGAACATATAGAAGCTGAAAAAAGCGGTTGAGAGGATTTTTCCGCTCGGAAATTATATGACCTTTTATAAAAAACAGCATCAAAATCGGAACCAGCGTTATAGAAAGAAGCGCTCCGGCTATCATCGCAAATGTCTTCGTATATGCCAAAGGAGAAAAGAGCCGTCCTTCTTGTCCCGTAAGCGCGAAAATGGGTAAAAAAGATATCACCACAAGCATCAAAGCGAAAAAGATCGGCTTTCCCACCTGCTTTGCGGAAGTGATGATAATCTCTTTTCTTCTTTTTGAGCTTATTTGTCCATATTTAGCTATCTCTTTATGTATGTATTTATGAGCGTTTTCCACCATGACGATGGCGGCATCGACCATAGCGCCGATGGCGATAGCGATACCGCCTAAAGACATGATGTTCGAGCCTATACCGAAGAGTTTCATCAACAAAAATGTAAACGCTACGGTAACGGGAAGAATCAAAATGATAATCAAAGCGCTTCTTATATGCAGTAAAAACAGAGCGACGATTATCATGACTATTATGCTCTCTTCTATCAAAGTATGTTCAAGCGTTTTTATAGCTTTGTCGATCAAAGAGCTTCTATCGTAAGTCTCTACGATCTCAACCCCCGGTACTTTTAATTTTTTTAACTTCTCTTTTATATCTTTTATGACTCTGTAGGGATTTTCGCCGAAACGAACCACCACTATACCGCCTACGACTTCGCCCTCTCCGTTTAGATCGGCCATGCCTCTTCTGCTTGCCGGAACTATATCCACCTCCGCGATATCTTTTATACCAATTGCAATAGAATTTACGGTTTTGATCGTTATGTTTTCCATCTCAACCCTGTTTTTCAGATATCCCAGAGCTTGTATGATCTTTTCGTAGCCGCCCTCTAAAATTATCCGTCCGCCTTGATCGTTGTTATTTTTTCGTATCTTCTGAACGATCTCATCGACACCGATATCGTATTGACGCATTTTGTCGGGATTGAGTTTTATTTCATAATTTTTCACAAATCCGCCGATGCTAGCGATCTCACTCACTCCGTCAACTCCCAAAAGAGCGTATTTGTAGTAATAATCCTGCAAGCTCCTAAGTTCATCCAAAGAGAGCGTATCCGATTTCAAAGCGTACTCGTATGCCCATCCCACGCCGGTAGCGTCAGGTCCCATGGTCACTTTCGCACCTTTTGGGAAAGTCGGCGCCAATTGAGCCAATTGCTCCAGGATTCTGTCTCTTGCGTCATATATGTCAACATCATCTTTAAATATCACATAAATAAGAGCGTTTTGAAAACTGCTCATAGCCCTTACCGTCTCGATACCGGGAAGGCTCATCAAGTTCGATATGAGAGGATAACTCACCTGATCTTCTATGATCTTCGGAGCCTGCCCCTGCCACTTCACTTGAACGACCACCTGCACAGGAGAGATATCCGGCAAAGCGTCCAAAGAGGTGTTTTTGACAGCCCAAAAACTCGCTCCCAAAAGCATGAGTGTAAAAAGAAGAACTAAAAATCTATTTTTAACGCTTAAGTCTATTATTTTATCGATCATCTCTACCAATCCTCATCTTCACCGCTTTGGTAAAGCGCATTTGTCAGAGCATCGCTATCGAGCATAAAAAGAGCTTTATCGATGACTTTATCGCCCTCTTTCAGACCTTTTGTTATCTCAAAATGGTTGCTATCTATCTTTTGCGCAGATATCTCTTTCGGAATAAAAGAGCCGTCATCTTCGGGAATAAAAACATAGCTTTTGTCGCCTTTTTGCAAAACGGCGCTTTTTGGAAGAGTAAGACGCTCTTTTTTGTCAAAAACGATCTCTATCTTTGCAAAAAGTCCCGGAAAAATATTTTTATCGTTTTTTAACACCAACCTCACGGCGACACTTTGACTTTTAGGATCGATTTTGGGATAGATAAAATCCACTTTCGATTTCAGCGTTTTATAACCGTCGATCACGATCTTCGCACTCATCCCCTCTTTGATCAAAGAGAGATCTTTTTGGTAAACTTCAGCAATAACCCATAAAGTCGAAAAATCGGCTATCTTAAAGAGAGTTTTCCCTCTTTTCGCAAAACTTCCCTCAACCACATTTTTTTGCATGATATATCCCTCGTAAGGAGAGAAAAAGTCAAAATCATAAACCGTTTTAGAACTTTTTGAGAGGTTCTCGAGCTCAAGCAGTTTGAGTTTATATGCGGCTCTTTTGACTGCGGATTTTGAGAGGTTCTTTGAAACCGCCAGCTCTTGAGTCAGTGAAAGAACCTCTTTTGAATATAGCCTCAAAAGGGGTTCGCCTTTTTTGATATAGGTATAACTTTTATCCGCATAGAGTTTCGTCACAAAAGCGTCAAATCGAAGTGCCACCTCTTTCACCTTACTTTCGTCAACGGCCGTTTTACCGTAGTAGGTACGGCTTTTTTGCGAAAGCTCCTTTTTTACCGTAACGCTTTTGAAATTGAAAAGCTGTTTGACTTCAAGAATTTTTGCGTTCAAAGTAACCGCAATAAGTAAAAAAATAACCGTTTTCATAGATAATACCTTAGTTTCGAATATGCCCCGAAGTGTTCGTTTAGTTCATCAAGCGCCCTTTGCTCAAGAGATATGATCTTGTTGTAACTTTGCACCAATCTTGAGAGATCGAGATTTCCCGTAATGTTTTTAGCTTTTAAATAACGGGTTATCTTCTTTTGCAAGGGAAGCAGGCGTTTTTGATAAAGCGCATAGTTCAAAGCGCTCTTTTTCATCATGATCTCATAGACTTTTATTCGGTTTTTAAAACTATTTTCAAGATCGAGCAACTTTTTCTTTTGATACGAGAGCTTGTATGAGGCTTTTTTAATCGCTATATTCTCTTTATCTCTTATTTGAAGCGGCATGGAAAACGACAAAGAGATATAGTCTCCTGTAGCAACTCTTTGATTGTAAACCATACCGACCTTAATATCCGAAATTTTCTCGGCTTTGAAAAGGGAGAGTTTATCTTTTGCTATCTCTATATCTTTTTTATACACCTCGAGCATCGGATGTGAAGGATTGAGCGAGGCATTTATCTCTTTGGGCTTTAACGAAATTTTTGTTTTTTCAACACTTTGAAGGGTTCTTAGCTTGATTTTCTCCTTTATGACACAAACGGAGTTTTCGATCGTCTCTTTTTGAAGATCGGTCATCAAAACGAGACGATCGATATCCAAAAGAAGATCTTCATCCGCTCTGTAACCTTTTAGAAGTCTCTTGATCGTATAAAGATTTTTTCTATTTTCATGAAGAAGTGAAAGCCTCTTTTTTAAAATCTCCTTTTCATATAAAAAAGCGCTAAGTTGCGAAGATATCTTTCTTTTTTCGTTTTCTATCAAAAAGTCAACTATTTGGCGTTTTTTCAGCGCTATATCTTTTTTTACCGAGAATTTATCCGAAAGCGGAATTTTCTGTGAAATGCCGATAAATTGAGTCTGCATCGGCTCGATATCTCTTGATAAAGGATCGTCTAAAAGGATATCTTTCAATCCCGCCGTAAGTACGGGATTTTCCCATATATCTGAACTTTTTATATCTTCGTTCGCAAGTCGGATCTTCTCTTTCAAGAGCAAAATCTTCGGATCGTTTTTCATCGCCGACTCGACCAACGATTCCAAGCTCCGCGAAAAAAGAGCATGCGTTAAAAAAAGCAAAAAAATTATTATTCTCATATATCCTCTTTGTGTGGAAATTTCCGAAATTTTAAAACTTTTGTGTGCAAAATGTGTGTAAAGTCAAAGAGAGTCGCTTTTTTGCCGATATTTAAATCATATAAAGACTCTTTTAAGTATGAGCGGATCAATTAAAAAATAAGGGCGATACTTCATGTCTGCGGCAAATCGAAAGCAAAAAGCTTTTAACCGATTGTTTATCATGCTCATTGCCTATTTTTTTATATTCGGCAATCCACTTTTTGCCGAATATGTCATGAAATATGACAAAAATCACACGATAGCGAAATATTTTATTAAAATAGCCGCTTTAAATTCGATAAAAGAGGCTAAAGCGGTATCGGCTGAAGCCGACTTTCCGACACAGATAATTTTCATGAGAGATTATTACAGTGTCGTATCTAAAAGTTACGATACGAAAGAGAGTGCGAAAAGTTCACTTTTAAAAATCAAAAGAAGATATAAAAACGCTTATATCGTTACGCTTTACAAAGGCGGCGCAAAAAAAAGGGAAAAAAAGAGCCTGCGGATCTCTCGGCTCCAAACCGCCTTAAAGCTCTACAAACGCGCAAAATACGAAGAGGCACTCGCGCTTTTTGATAGAATTTTGATTGAAGATCCGACAAACCAAAAAGCGGAGCTTTATTATGCGAAAACGCTCTATGAACTGAAACTCTACAAAGAGGCGAAAAAAAGATTTCTAAAACTTTTAAAATACTCAAACAATAACCAAGAGATAAAAAGATATATAAAAAATATCGAAAAATCGAAAAAAAAACATCACTTCGGCGCCACACTGACAATCGGCGGCGCAAGAGATGACAATATAAACCTAAACAGCGATAAAAACACGACTCGTTACGGATCGTACATACTGCGAAACGATACTCGAAAAACAAAGAGCAACTACGCCGTAGCGACGCTTTTGTTGCAACATACTTATAAGAGCGACGCATTTAACATAACGAACTCGTTTTACAGTTACAACGAACTTTTTCATTCGGCAAAAGGAAATAATTTGAACTATCTTGATTTTTCCACGGCTTTGTCAAAAAATTACGATAGTTTCGCTTTTGTTCTTCCTGTCGGATTGAATTATATTTTTCTCGATTCAAAAACGATAAGTTACAACATATACGCCGCTACCGAACTTAGATATTTTATAAACAAAAAGATAATGAGCACCTTTTACGCGACATTCAACGACAACCATACGAAGTTCGCCGACGATAGAGACTATATCTCTTATGCGGGAGGTATAAAAGTAAAATACTTAAAAGATAGACTCTCGCTTTTGACGGATCTTTTTTTAGAGAGATTCGATGAAAAAGAGAGTGCGAGATTCGATATAAACAAAGATGTAGCCGGTTTGACGATCTACGGTCGATATCGACTCTATACCGGTCTGTATTTCGGAGCTTCGATCTCTTATGAAGATCATCGATATAGGGATCTTGACACCGTAATGGGATACAAGAGAGAAGATCAAAAGAACCTTTTATCCCTCTTGCTCTCAAAAGATATAACGAAACGATCGTCGTTAACCGCTATATGCAAGCATCTGCACAACAGATCTAACATCAATGTTTTCGATTATAAAAAAAACAACTGCTCTTTCGAGTATAAATATCGATTTTAAAGGATACTACATGAAATACTTCATCGCTTTACTACTAATATGTTCAAGTACGCTTTTTGCCGACATCGGCGAGATATCCGCGCTAAAAGGGAGTGCGAATCTCTTTAGAGACGGTGAGAAAAAAATCGTTGTAAAGGGCATGAAACTGGAAAAACACGACAAAATAAAAACAGCGGCAAACTCCAGACTTCAGATCGTATTTAACGATAAAACCGTCATATCTCTCGGTCAAGAGAGCGAACTTTCAGTAGATGAGTATCTATATGACGATAAAAACAAAAAAGCCGGATTTTCCATAACAAAAGGATTTTTTAAATCGATCACGGGAAAGATAGGAAAAATAGCGCCGAAACATTTTAAGATAAGAACGGCGAACGCCACGATAGGAGTAAGAGGAACTACGATCATAGCGGAGACAACCGAGAAACTCGACATCATAGCCTGTTCACAAGGACAAATAGAGGTAATAAGCCAACTTGGAAGCGTTATCGTAAATCAGGGCGAAAGAACGATAGTCGCTCAGGCAAAAGCACCCACAAAAGCACAAAAGATAAATAACATCTTGCTAAAACAGCTCGACAAAAAGAGCGATCCCTCCACAATCGAAACTACCGTTTCAACTCCAACGAAACAGATCAATAAAGAGACAAAACAAGAAGACGCATCAAAACGGAAACTAACCGCAAAAGAAGAAGAGAAATCATCACTTTTGCAAGAAGAGACTATTTTGAAAAAAGACGATCTTGATACTATTAAAAACATTATCGGTACCCAAACCCCCGTATATGAGGGAAAGATCACCCAAGGAAAAACCGGCTACGGAAAGATCAAAGAAAACGGTATAAACAGCGTAACGCTAGGCTTTGATCTAGGAAGCGCGACGATGGACGGAAGTTTGAAATTTGAAGACAAAGTACAACAATACGACATATCGGTAGCGGGCAAAGTGAAAGATGACGGTTCGTTTAGTTTCAACTCCGTAAACGGTTACGACGGCGGAGGAAAAGGCAAAATCGAAGGGGAGAGATTTGAACATGCCAACGGCGAAATGAACTTTGTCGAGCAAGATCTGTTTAGTAAAAAGGAAAATAACATCGAAGGGAAATTTGAAACGACACTCAGAAAATAACTCTTTTATTATATTGCGAAACCGTTGACAAAATAGTTTCGCAATATATCAAAATTTGACACTACCAACTAAACTTGCAATACCCCATACAACAAACACAATGCATAAATAACTGATTTTTTGACAATTAACAAACAAAATGTATGTTAATTGTCGTTTTCCACCTAAAAGATTCTTTTAAGTTTGAAATAATCTTAATTTTCCACTATAATAATTTTGTTTTACAAATAGTTTGATTGTTTTCATGATTATATATAGATTTTTTTTGCTAAATAATTGTAAATAATCGGGTTTTTTTGTATGGATTGAGTGTTAATAAATAGTTAGTATAAAAAGGAAAAGACATGTCTGAACCTATTTGGAGTGAATGTATTCGATGTAACAGGGCAACGAAACATAATATATTAAAATCACATAAAATTGAATCCAATCCTAATGACTACCACTATGCCATCATAAAAATGATGGTGCAATGTTTAGGTTGTGAGCATGTATCTTTTCGTAAGGAAGAACACGATTATGAATCATTTAGACAAATTGGACCTGATGAATGGGAACATGATATAAAAGTTGATATTTATCCACATTTTATTAAAAAACATAATGAGATTGATAGTAAATGGAATATACCTAATATTGTAAGAAATATTTATAGTGAATCAATCATAGCCATAGAAGAAAAAGCTTATACTCTAGCAGGATTAGGATTAAGAGCAACAATTGAAGCTATTTGCAATGAACAAGAAGTTCGAGGTGCGAACTTACAAAAAAGAATTAATGCAATGGTT
>CAZNIT010000015.1:0-15473 GCA_964573205.1 uncultured Sulfurospirillum sp.
AAAAAAACTTTTTTTTGTGATATAATAGAGTCATTTTTGAAAAGGTGGTTAAATTATAATATGAATATAAAAGTCAATTTTACATATCTCTTTTCCGCAATTTTGTTAACTCTTATGTTATCTTTAAATGGTTGCGGTAGCGGCGGCACAACTACTACGAATAACAATGGTCAGACTACAGATAATAGCGGTAATCAGGGAGATCCCACTAATAATGGTGATACCAACACTTCTCAATCAAATGAAAGTAAATTTAAATATCAGAAAATTTCGATTGCGGGAAGCTCCATCACTCATGGTGAATGTGAAGATGACAAGGGATGTCTTGGTGAGAAGTCATATGTCGGAGAGGTGGAGAAATATTTCAGAGAAGAGGTGGCGGATACCATCGGACCCGATGATTTGACGAACGAAGATAGAAGTTATGCCGAGCCGATGAGTTATATGGGTAAATTGAAAGTTTACGGTGAGGGGACGGTCATAAGCGGTACATTAGAGCCTTCTGATGAAATAGCTATAGTTTATGCAGGTACAAACATCACGACCGTTGTAGAGTTGGAGGTTGACGGAAAAGTTTACGAACATACCATTGAAAAAGGAAACTACAAGCCCGTAAAAAAACTTTTTGACGATACCAATACCGATTTTAGAAAAGCTTTTAGACAAACTGATGAAAAAGCCGTAAAAATCTGGAAACTACCGGAAAATAAGGAGCATACATTTAGTTTAACGGTAAAACAAGGAGAGCTTCATCTAAATTTTATAACCAACCATATGTATTTTATGCAAAATGCGGGAGTATCGGGATATGAAGCGGCCGATTTTCTTAACGAGGGAGCAAAATCTTCTATCAAAGAGGTCATAGAGTTTAAGCCCGATCTTTTTATATTGGAGTCCTCTACGAACGATGCTAAAACTTGGCAAAAAGAGATATTGTTAGAGATAAACTCTTCTATCGATGCACCGAGTACAAATGAATGGAGAGTTGGTAATTCGTCTGCAATCGGTTTTTTTTCAAACGGTAAAAATATTTATCCCAGCCAGGCGGTATCGGTTAAAAAAGGTGATGTCGTGATTATAGGAGAGTATGACGGAGATATACAAAATATGGTTGTGGGTATAGTTGAAAAAGATGCTACTAACTCAAGAAACATATCTTTATCCAAGATAGTCTCTTATAAAGATCAAACGGCAAAAGAGGTAGATTCCATACCTTCTGATATCGTTAAAAAGTGTCGTATCAAAAGTATTAAAGTATGGGAAGATAGAGTAAAAGAGATAATCCAAAGACTCAAAAATAGAATCGGTAAAAATGTAGTGGTCGCAATAGGAACATCAGGGGTTCCAAACTACTATAAACCCGGAACAAATCAATATACGCAAAACGAATACACTCCAAGGAGACTTTTGGGATATAGAGAAAGAGGCAAGATGATAGCTGATGAGAACGGCTGGTTTTTTGTAGATTTTTTTCAGCGGATCTTGGAAGTCGAACCGGGTGTTGACATAGAGCATAAATGGACTTACGGAGACAATACCCATCCAAATGCGCAGGGAAGAGTTTATTTTGGAGAAGCGGTGAAAAGGGTTCTTAAATCGTTGTAGTGAGTCAGGATATTTCCTGACTTACAGTCCTAAAGTTAACAATAAAGCTCCATCCTCGACTCTTACATTTTTTACAAGCGAACCTTTTACAGACGATCTATTTACCTTATATATGGGAAAATTTCTGAAAAACTCATTTATAACCGGTGTTACGGCACTTTTGATCGATCCTTTTAGAAGATTTGTAAGTTGATATCCGTTTGCTTCAAGCTTTTCTATAGAGGGCTCATTAAGATAAATATTTCCGCTTGCCGCATCAAAGTACGGTTTTCCGGAAATATATACGGAAGCCTTTTGTTCGGGTATTAGTGCATTTGAAAATAGTACGGTGGTACCCGCTGTTATTTTGTCGCTTCCTTTTTCAAGTAGCGCTTTAGGATCTTTTAAAACAACTTTGCCGTATTTCGTCTTTTGCTCAAACGGAAACTCTTTTTGTAATGACTCCGTGATTTGAGATGCCGGAATGGCTATGGTCATGCCGGATGGATTTATATCTTTTATACACCCTGTAAGTGCTAAAGAGGCAAATAAAAATAGACTTGCAATATACTTTTTCATTGTGAATTTCCTTTAAAATTTAATAGCTTTCAATTATACTATTTTTATGTAAATAAATTTAATTAAAAAACTTTCAAAAGTACTCTTGACAAATAAGAATATTTTCTGTATAATTTCCGCTCTTCAAAACAATAGAAGATAGATTCCGGATTAGCTCAGCGGTAGAGTAGGTGACTGTTAATCACTTGGTCGCTGGTTCGAATCCAGCATCCGGAGCCATTTTCACTTTCGTATTTCTTTCAAGATTGTTTATCTATTTCATTCGTTGTTTTTTTGTAAGTTTACGATTTTACCGCCTCTATCCAAATAAAAAACATCAAAATCGTTCGCGACGAATACATTTGAGCTATATCGGCTTTTGAGCTCTTCTAAAATTTCGTTAGAGTTTGAGATATCGCTAGATTTATATCGCGCGCTTATATGTGTCGCTATTAGATTTTTAACATGATGTTTTTGTGCCGTTATCGCCAGTTTTCGTGCTGTTGTGTGTAAAACTTTTTTTGCAAGATTATCGTACGCTTTTTGGGTATATGTGGCTTCATGTATAAGAAGGTCGAGATTGTCCAAATGGGTGCTTAAAATTTCCGGTTCGCTGTTGTCTCCCGCAATGATGACTTTTTTGCCTCTTACGGGTGCGAGCATAAACTCGTCCGGGTGAAATGTTTTGCCGTTATAAAGCACCTTTTTTCCTCTTTTTATTTCGCCGTAATACGGCGAAGGATCTAGCCCTGCGGCGCGTAGTTTTTTCTCATCCAGTTTGTTACAGATATCGTTTTCTTTTATATAAAAGGCGAAACTCTCTATGGAGTGTTTTAAAGCTAAAATAGTGACAGTAAATTTGTCAAAAGTAAATTTTTGATCCTTTTCAAACTCGATTATTTCAAGATCGAACCCAAGATTTAGTCGCGAGACTTCTATCGTACACTCTATAAATTTTTTGATTCCTTTTGGACCATAAATAGTTAACGGCTTCAATGCTTCGTCCATCTTCTTGGATGCAAGAAGCCCGGGCAATCCGAATATATGGTCGCCATGAAGATGTGTGATGAAAATAGTATCTAATTTACCGATTTTGAGTGCGCTTTTTTGTATTTGATGCTGAGTCGCTTCGCCGCAATCAAAAAGATACCATCTGTTTTCTTGATCAAACTCAAGCGCCAAAGCACAGACATTTCGATCTTTTGTAGGTTTTCCGGCACCGGTGCCTAAAAAAGTGAACTTCATTTTATGCCCTTAAAATTTGTCTTTTTTGGTGCTTTTGCAGATATAATCTTTTTAGATTCGGAATATGTGTTGCGTGTTTTTGTAAAATTCCCGGAATTTTTCTCCCTTCTATTTTTATGATGTCTCTTATCATCTCGTCGGCTATATCTGTTTTATTATATTTTAAAACATCCGTCAAATATATAAAAAGCAACTCGCTTAATCTCATGAGTGATATTTTCCAGGTGGATTGAGTTTGTGTAAAAATCCACTCGCTAAAAGCGTAAAAGCCATCATAAACCGTCGTATTTTCCCAGATACGGTTGATGGTATTGTAAAAGTTGCCGCTATTGTATGTCAGATCCCAAAAACGCGAATATCGCTTTAGCTTTTGTAGTTTTTCAAATGAGATGAAATCGTTTTGTAAAATTTCATAAGGCGGTTTATCGCTGTAAATCATGTTGAATTTTTTATCATGACGATCGAGTGTCGTACCGGAGAGTTTTTTTAAAATTCCTATCTGAATTTCACAGTCGCTCATCGATTTTAATTCGTTTAAATTTTGTGCGAAACTATTTACGCTCTCACCCGGCAGACCGATGATAAGATCAAGATGAAGATGGGCGTTTGTCTCATTTTGCAAAAATTTTATATTCTCTTTCACTTTTTGAAGATCCATCTTTCGATTTATATTTGCCAGCACCTCTTCATTTAGTGTCTGAATCCCGATTTCAAGCTGTAAAGAGCCTTTTGGAAAGAGTTTGATGCGCTCTTTTAGCCTCTTTGGAAAGCTATCCGGAATCACCTCGAAATGAAGAGTATATGATTCATCTTTTTGAAGAAAAAAATCGATAATCGAATTTGCGGTATTGATGTTGAGATTGAAAGTTCTATCTATAAATTTGAAGTTTCTAGCGCCTCTTTGCCATAGTATCTCAAACTCTTCCAACAACTTTCTTAAATCAAAACTTCTTACCCTTTCATCTATCGCCGAGAGACAAAACTCACACTCAAAAGGACATCCTCTTGAAGCTTCTACATAGATATATCTGTTTGCTATATCATGATCGCTGTAGTATTTATACGGTAGTTTTATTTCATTCAATGAGGGTGTAACAGAGGGTATGATCTTCTCGTTCAAAGTGATATTTCGAAGAATTTTGGTACAAAGATCGTAAAAGGTGATTTCACCTTCGCCTTGGATGATGTAGTCGGCGTTTGACCAGTCTATACGAAAAGGTTTGTGACTAACTTCCGGACCGCCTAAAACGATTTTGGTTTTTGGAGAAATCTTTTTTATGATTTCTATCAGATCATAAACATCAAGAGCATTCCAAATATAGACGCCGATGGCTACGATTTTCGGTTTGTACATTAAAATCTCCTCGGCTAGCGAAGAGGAGTCGGTTTTGATGACAAACTCTTTTATGATAGCTTTTTTTCGAAGCTCATGTAAGTTCGCGTAGAGATAGCGAAGTGCTAGCGAAGTGTGGGTATATCTTGAATTTATTCCGACAAGTACGATCTCTTTCACGAGTTGTCGATCTCATAGATATATTCGGTTTTGAGTTTGCATTTACGAATCTCGATAATCGACAGATTTTCAAACTCGATTTGCGAAAAGGACTCTTCGTTTTGCGGTTGATGTTTTGCCAACTCTCTTACCGCAAGACCTCTGTACGCTTTTGCCCAATGGCTTACCACTTTGGAGTTTTTTATAAACTTCATAGTTATGAAAGGTTGTTTGAGATCATAAAACCTCGTGTAAAATCCGGCACGAAGATCGACTATAAACTCATCTTTTATATAGTCATCCAACGCGTTTGAAAAATGTTCGCAAAAATAGCGCTCTATAGCGAAATCACCGATCTTTTCACCCTGTTTCAACTTATAAAAAGGGATCTTGTCCTTTGCGAGCAGAGGTCCGAAAAGATTTGAAAATATGATCATGTTATCATCAATGAACTCTTTTTGAGAGGTGCTTAAAGAGTCGTATTTCAGATAGTCGTACGCTATACCGGTATATCTTCGTACGGCTTTCATAGTCGGCTCTTCATAGATATTCGAGTTTTTATACTTTTCGATGAGAGTCTCTTTTTTGATACCGAATAATTTGGAGAGAGTTGTTATTGAACTTTTTTTTAAAAAATTCTCGTATTTGTCGAGTACGAAGAGGCGTTTTTTAAAGAGCTCGGGTAAAAAAAAAGATCTTTGTGATATCGGCTTTGCATCACCTTTTGGGAGTTTCGTTTCACTTGGTGAAAAAAGAATTTTCAATAATAACTCCTTAGTGTTTTATATTTAATGTATTGTACATTCATAAAGCTGATAGTAAAAAGAGTTTCTCACATATAGAGATGTAAAATTAAACATATCGAATTTTATAAAAATCGCATTTTTTTTATAAAATCTCTTGACATTTAAAAAAATATCATGTATAATCTCGGCTCACAAACAAATGTGCTGGCGTAGCTCAGTTGGTAGAGCACCTGATTTGTAATCAGGCGGTCGGGGGTTCAAGTCCCTTTGCCAGCTCCATTTGTGAAAACAGTGTTTGACCAGAAATGATCAAGTGGAAGTCACGGTGAGATACTCAAGTGGCCAACGAGGGCAGACTGTAAATCTGCTGGTTTTTACCTTCGGAGGTTCGAATCCTCCTCTCACCACCACTATATGCGGGAATAGCTCAGTTGGCTAGAGCGTCAGCCTTCCAAGCTGAGGGTCGCCGGTTCGAGTCCGGTTTCCCGCTCCATTTTAAACTGGGAGCTGATTTAGTATTTCTAGCGTCTAAAATACAAAAGTTATACGAACTGCTTTCTATAGTTTATAATCATAATATAGTGGTATAGATAAATGTCGGTTGAGCTGGGGTAAGTTTTTGCTCATATGGCTCAGGGGTAGAGCACTTCCTTGGTAAGGAAGAGGTCGTGGGTTCAAGTCCCACTATGAGCTCCAGGAAAAGTTTTGGCCAAAACTTTAACAAATGTACAATCGTTAAATTTAAAATTTAAAAACGGAGGATTCAATGGCAAAAGAAAAGTTCGAAAGAAGTAAGCCACACGTAAATATAGGTACCATCGGTCACGTCGATCATGGTAAAACAACTCTAACTGCCGCTATTTCAGCGGTGCTAGCGACAAAAGGTCTTGCGGAGCTTAAAGATTACGACGGTATCGATAACGCTCCCGAAGAGAAAGAGAGAGGTATTACGATCGCTACTTCTCACATAGAGTATGAAACGGAAAACAGACACTACGCTCATGTTGACTGTCCGGGACACGCCGATTATGTTAAAAACATGATTACGGGTGCGGCTCAAATGGATGGCGCGATTTTGGTTGTTTCCGCAGCTGACGGTCCAATGCCGCAAACAAGAGAGCACATTCTTCTATCTCGCCAGGTCGGTGTACCGTATATAGTCGTATTTATGAATAAACAAGATATGGTTGACGATGAAGAGCTTCTTGAGCTTGTCGAAATGGAGATCAGAGAACTTCTTGACGAGTACGAGTTCCCCGGTGACGATACACCGATAGTAGCGGGTTCCGCTCTTAAAGCTCTTGAAGAGGCTAAAGATGGCAAAGTTGGTGAATGGGGTCAAAAGATTCTTGATCTTATGGAAGCGGTAGATACATATATCCCTACACCTGAGAGAGAGACGGATAAAGATTTCTTGATGCCTGTTGAAGATGTTTTCTCAATTTCAGGTCGTGGTACGGTTGCAACCGGTAGAATCGAAAGAGGAACGATAAAAGTTGGTGAAGAGATCGAAATCGTCGGAATCAAAGATACTCAAAAAACGACAGTTACAGGTGTCGAGATGTTTAGAAAAGAGATGGAGCAAGGTGAAGCGGGCGATAACTGCGGTATCCTACTTCGCGGTACTAAAAAAGAGGAGATCGAAAGAGGTATGGTACTTTGTAAACCCGGTTCAATCACTCCTCATACGAAATTTACGGCTGAGATCTATGTACTAAGTAAAGAAGAGGGTGGTCGTCATACTCCTTTCTTTAACAATTATAGACCGCAGTTTTACGTAAGAACGACGGATGTTACGGGTTCTATCACACTTCCGGAGGGAACTGAAATGGTTATGCCCGGTGACAATGTAAAAATCACCGTTGAGCTTATCGCTCCGATCGCTTTGGAAGAGGGTACTAGATTTGCGATCCGAGAGGGTGGTAGAACTGTTGGTGCCGGTGTTGTTTCATCAATCATCGCGTAAATTTGAGTTCTAAGTCTTTCTTGGCTTAGGCTTTCTAAAAAGGTAATAACATGACGGTAAAAGTAGGACTCAAATGTGAAGAGTGCGGGGATATTAATTACACTACTACTAAAAACAGTAGAACCGTAACTGAAAAGCTCGCACTTAAAAAGCATTGCAGAAGAGATAAAAAACATACGATTCATAAAGAGACGAAACTAAAAAGCTAGTCTCTTTTGAAGTCGGCTTGATTTTAAAGTATGAGCAAGTGCCGCTGTGCACTTGCTTATGTTTTACAACTAGGGCAATAGCTCCAATTGGTAGAGCGCCGGATTCCAAATCCGATGGTTGGGGGTTCGAGTCCCTCTTGCCCTGCCATAAACAGATAAGTTTATATAGAGGTAACAGATGCAAAAGATTTTACAATATGTGAGAGATTCACGTGCAGAGTTGACGAAGGTTATATTCCCAACAAAAGAGCAGATTAGAAATGCATTTGTATCTGTTTTTATCGTGGTGACAGTTATATCTTTATTTTTAGCATTGATCGATGCGATCATGTCTCTTTCGTTGTCTAGTATATTATAGGAGTTTTGAATGTCACATAAATGGTATGCTATTCAAACTTACGCCGGTAGTGAGATGAGTGTAAAGAAGGCTATACACACGATCTTTTCACAGCTTGGTATTGAAGAGAAACTAAAAGATATACTTGTTCCTACAGAAGATGTAATAGAAGTTAAAAACGGTGAAAAAAAGATTACCGAGAGAAGTCTTTATCCCGGATATGTATTTGCTCATGTGGATCTTGATATGGACACATGGCATAAGATACAGTCACTTCCGAAGGTAAGTAGATTTATCGGCGAGTCAAAAAAACCCACGCCTTTGAGTGAAAAAGATATCAATCTTATCATCCAAAAGAGTGAACAAAAATCCGCACCGAAACCGAAGATCTCTTTTGATGTCGGAGAGAGTGTTAGAATCACTGAAGGTCCATTTTCCAACTTTACCGGTGTGGTGGAAGAGTATGATATGGTTGGCGGAACTTTGAAGTTGAACGTTTCGATTTTCGGCAGGAGTACACCTGTTGAAATTTTGTACTCTCAAGTGGAAAAAATAATATAAGTTTGTAATAAAGGAAAAAATAATGGCAAAAAAAGTTACTGGTCAGATCAAATTACAGATCCCCGCCGGTCAGGCGAATCCCTCTCCTCCGGTTGGTCCGGCTCTAGGACAGCAGGGTGTAAATATCATGGAGTTTTGTAAAGCTTTCAACGAAAAAACAAAACAGATGATGGGCTTTAACATACCTGTAGTTATAACCGTGTATGCGGATAGAAGTTTCACGTTTATCACAAAACAGCCGCCGGCTTCGGATTTGATTAAAAAAGCGGCCGGTATAAAAAAAGGCAGCGATAATCCTCTAAAGAATAAAGTCGCTAAACTTACCAGAGATCAAATCATGGAAATCGTCGATAAAAAAATCGAGGATTTGAATACCAAAGATAAAGATCAGGCGGCAAAGATTATTGCCGGTTCTGCCAGAAGTATGGGTGTTGAAGTAGAGGATTAATAAAAACCTAACCACAAGGTCAATGTGGAAGCAAAATGCGGAGAGTTATATGTCAAAAAAAGTATCAAAAAGATTTCAAGAATTAGTAAAAAAAATAGATAAAGAGAAAAATTATAGCGTTGATGAAGCGCTAAATACGATTAAAGATTTAAAATCGGCCAAATTTGACGAGACGGTCGAGGTGGCACTGAAACTGAATGTTGATCCAAGACATGCGGATCAAATGATAAGAGGTTCGGTCGTATTACCCGCCGGTACGGGTAAAAATGTAAGAGTGGCCGTTATTGCAAAAGATGCGAAGGCGGACGAAGCGAAAGCCGCAGGAGCCGACATTGCGGGCGGAGCCGATATTATCGAGGATATTCAAGCGGGTAAAATGGACTTCGACGTACTTATCGCCACGCCTGATATGATGGGAATGGTCGGTAAAGTCGGTCGAGTGCTGGGGCCAAAAGGTCTTATGCCTAATCCTAAGACGGGAACCGTTACGATGGATGTGGCGCAAGCGGTTAAAAATGCTAAAGGCGGTCAGGTAAATTTTAGAGTTGACAAACACGGAAACATTCATGCCGGGATCGGAAAAATCAGTTTTTCGCAAGATCAGTTAAAAGAGAATTTTACGGCGTTTGTTCAAGCTATCAATAAACAAAAACCCGCTTCTGCAAAAGGTAGATATATATTAAACGGTGCTCTGTCGTTGACGATGAGTCCATCGATAAACTTGGATACGCAAGAGTTACTGGAAATAAAATAGAAATTTTCGTTTATCTTTGATCTAAGACAGCAGGGGCGAATGCTTAAACAGTAGATTTCCTCCGAAATCTATTTTCCGTTTGGATGCCCTGCCGAGTGATCAGAAAGGAGGAAAAACATGACAAGACAACATAAAGAAGAAGTCGTTGGCTACTTAACCGATGAGTTCAAAAACGCGAACGCGATTCTCGTATGCGGTTTTTCGGCTCTAAGCGTTTCGGATATAGAAACGGCTAGAGCTCTTGCGAACGAAGCCGGTACGAAAGTACAGGTTGTGAAGAACACATTGGCGTCTATCGCGCTCAAAGATGCGGGACTTGAACAGTTGGAGTTAAAGGAAGCGAATATTCTTGTATGGGGAGACGATCAAGTCTCGGTCTGTAAAGTAGCGGATAAAGCGGCAACTGATTTTAAAGATAAATTCGTTATAAAATCAGGACTTTTTGAAGGTAAAATCGCTGATCTTAATACGATATCGTCGATTGCTAAATTACCGTCTAAAGACGAGCTTATCGGTATGCTGCTTTCGGTATGGACCGCTCCGGCGAGAAATTTTGTTACGGGTCTTGACAATCTTCGTGCTAAAAAAGAAGAAGAGTCGGCATAATCATAAATTAATATAAAAAAATATAAATAAGGAAGAAAAATGGCAACTACTAAAGAAGATGTTTTAGAGTTTATCTCTAACCTTTCGGTACTTGAGCTTTCGGAACTCGTAAAAGAGTTTGAAGAAAAATTCGGTGTATCTGCACAGCCAACGGTTGTAGCGGGTGCCGGTGGAGCGGCCGGTGGAGCTGCAGAAGAGGAGAAGACGGAGTTTGACGTCGTTCTTAAAGATGCGGGAGCTAAAAAAATCAATGTTATCAAAGCCGTTCGTGCAATTACGGGACTTGGTCTTAAAGAGGCGAAAGAAGCAGTTGAAAGTGCTCCTACGACAATCAAAGAAGGAATCTCCAAAGAAGATGCTGAAGAAGCGAAAAAACAACTCGAAGAAGCGGGCGCCGCTGTCGAGCTTAAATAGTTATCATACGATAGAAGCCCCAAGCTTCTATCTATGGTTTTATCCAATATGTTTTATTAATACATGATATAATATAGTATATTGGATAAAATTATATATCTCCCAAAGTCTGGAATTGCAAAAATTAATATCTTCTATAAGGTGGACCCATGTTAAATAGTTTACGGTCAGGAAACCGATTACGCGTAGATTTTTCAAAAAATCCAAAACACATAAAAGTACCAAATCTTCTACAACTTCAACAAAAAAGCTATGAACAGTTTCTTAGTGTAGGAAATAAAGCCAAGGATAGCGGAATCGAAAAAGTTTTTACCTCCATTTTCCCGATTCATGATCCTCAAAATCGTTTGACGCTCGAGTATGTCGAAAGCGAGATAGGTAAACCCAAATATACGATTCGCGAGTGTATGGAGAGGGGACTGACCTATTCGGTTTATCTCAAGATGAAAATTAGATTGATATTGTGGGATAAAAATGAAAAAACCGGTGAAAAAACAGGTGTAAAAGATATAAAAGAGCAAATTCTTTATATTAGGGATATTCCTCTGATGACCGGTCGTACCTCTTTTATCATTAACGGTGTTGAGAGAGTTGTGGTTAATCAGCTTCACAGAAGCCCCGGTGTCATTTTCAAAGAAGAAGAGAGTTCGACACTTGCGAACAAACTCTTATATACGGCACAAATCATACCTGATCGCGGCTCATGGCTCTATTTCGAATATGACGCAAAAGATACACTCTATGTCAGAATCAACAAAAGAAGAAAAGTTCCGGTTACGATTCTTTTTAGAGCGTTAGGTTATAGTAAACAAGATATTTTAAAACTGTTTTATCCTATTCAGACTATAAAAATAATCGACGGTAAATTTCTAATAAAATTCAATGAAAAAGATTTCCTCGGAAAAGTGGAATTCGATCTTCGTGACCAAGACGGAAATCTTCTAGTCTCGGCAGGGAAAAGATTGACGGCTAAAAAAGCGGCGAAAATCAAAGAGAGTGGAATAGAGTGGATGGAGTATCCTTTAGAGATACTTATGAACAGATTTTTAGCTTCTCCGATTATCGATAACGAGAGCGGTGAAGTTATTTTCGAGACTCTTACTCAACTAGACGATGCGAAACTGGCACAGTTAATCGAGATGAAACTTGATGAGATCGAAATCGCCAACGATCTTGCACCGGGTGTGGATGATGCGGTTATAAATTCGTTTATCGCAGATACTGAAATGATGAAACTTTTAAAACAAACCGAAGAGATAGAAGATGAAAATGATTTAGCCGCTATTAGAATCTACAAAGTCATGAGACCGGGTGAACCGGTAACAAAAGAGGCTGCAAAAGAGTTCATAAAAGATCTCTTCTTTAATCCCGAAAGATATGATCTTACTAAAGTTGGCCGTATGAAAATGAACCATAAACTTATTATCGATGTGCCTTCTTACGTAACCGTTTTGACGACCGAAGATATTATAAATACCGTTCAATATCTCATAAGGGTTAAAAACGGTATCGGTCATATTGACGATAGAGACCATCTTGGAAACAGAAGAATCAGAGCTATCGGCGAACTGCTATCGGGCGAGCTTCATAGCGGTCTTGTAAAGATGCAAAAATCTATTCGCGATAAGTTCACGACACTAAGCGGCACGATAGATGAATTAATGCCTCATGATCTTGTGAATTCGAAAATGATTACAAATACCATTTTGGAATTTTTTACCAGCGGACAACTCTCGCAATTTATGGATCAGACGAATCCTCTTAGTGAACTTACGCACAAAAGAAGATTATCGGCACTTGGCGAGGGCGGACTTGTAAAAGAGAGAGCGGGATTTGAAGTAAGGGACGTTCATCCTACACACTACGGAAGAATCTGTCCGGTTGAGACTCCGGAGGGGCAAAACATCGGTCTTATCAATACTTTGTCAAGTTATGCAAAAGTAAATGATCTCGGCTTTGTTGAAGCACCGTATAGAGTTGTAAAAAATGGTAAAGTAACTGATGAAGTAGTTTACTATACAGCAACACAGGAAGAAGATCTTGTATTAGCTCCTGCTTCAACAGAAGTTGATGAAGAGGGAAATATCGTCGAGCCGATCGTGGAAGCTAGAATCAACGGTGAAATCAAACTGATTGAGAGAGAAAAAGTAAATCTCATCGATCTCTCTTCGGCGATGGTTATGGGTGTTGCGGCATCGTTGATACCGTTTTTAGAGCATGATGATGCCAACCGTGCACTTATGGGTTCAAATATGCAACGCCAGGCTGTACCTCTTATTTGGTCGGAAGCTCCGTTTGTCGGTACTGGTATAGAAAGTATAGTAGCTAGAGACGCCTGGGAAGCGATCAAAGCTAAAAGAGGCGGTGTTATCGAGAAGGTGGATTCAAAAAATATCTATATTTTAGGCGAAGATGAAAACGGTGCCTTTATCGATCACTACTGGCTTCATAAAAATATGCGTACGAATCAAAATACCTCCTTTTCTCAAACGCCGATCGCAAAAAAAGGTCAAAGAGTGGAAAAAGGTCAAGTTATCGCCGACGGTCCTAGTATGGATATGGGTGAGATAGCGATCGGAAAGAATATATTTGTCGCCTTTATGCCTTGGAACGGTTACAACTATGAGGATGCGATCGTCGTAAACGAGAGACTTATTCGAGACGATACTTTTACATCTTTACATATTTATGAAAAAGAGATAGAAGCAAGAGAACTTAAAGACGGTTCCGAAGAGATTACGAAAGATATTCCGAATGTAAAAGAGGAGAATCTATTTCATTTGGATGAGAGCGGCATCGTAAAAGTCGGTACTTATGTTAAGCCGGGAATGATTCTTGTGGGTAAAGTCTCTCCAAAAGGTGAAGTGAAGCCTACTCCCGAAGAGAGGCTTCTTCGTGCGATTTTCGGTGAAAAAGCGGGGCACGTCGTAAATAAATCGCTTTATTGTCCTCAGTCTACCGAAGGTGTCGTAGTCGATGTGAAAATCTTTACGAAAAAAGGTTACGACAAAGATCCGAGATCGATAGAAGCGTTTGAAGCCGAGAAAGAGAACCTTGATAGAAATCATCATGATAGGCTTTTGATGATCGATAGAGAAGAGCTTTTGCAGATCAATTCGCTTCTTTCAAAATCGCCTCTGGTACAAAGCTGCGAAGTGAACGATAAAACTTTTGAGAAGGGAAGTACGATTCCGAAAGAGGAGTTTGATAATATCAACAGATTCGCTCTTAACAGTGTCGTAAAATGTTTCGATCAAGAGACTCAAGATAAATATAATGATTTGAAAATCTATTTTAGAGAAGAGAAAAAGCGTCTTAGACTCGAGCATGATGAAAAACTCTCGATTTTAGAGAAAGACGATATATTGCCAAGCGGCGTTACGAAACTTGTAAAAGTTTATATTGCCACGAAGAGAAAACTCAAAGTCGGTGATAAAATGGCCGGTCGTCACGGAAATAAAGGTATTGTTTCCAATATAGTTCCGGAGATGGATATGCCTTATCTTGAAAGCGGAGAGACGGTGGATATCGTCCTTAATCCTCTTGGTGTTCCTAGTCGTATGAATATAGGCCAAATTCTCGAAGTGCATTTAGGACTTGCGGGAAGAAGGCTGGGACAACAGATAAAAGATCTGATGGAGCAAAAGCAAGGCGAATGGCTGAAAGATCTTAGAGAAAAGATGATCAAAATAGCCGACGTAGCGAAGCTGATGAATGCAAAAGAGTTTTTGAGTACTATGAACGACGACGAACTATTGGAATATGCGAGAGATTGGAGCAAAGGTGTGAGATTTGCCACTCCTATTTTCGAGGGGACTACCGAAGATGAGTTTAAAAAACTCTTTGAGCTTGCGAAAATCGATAGCGACGGTAAAACGGTGCTTTATGACGGAAGAACGGGTGAACCTATGAAAGAGAGGGTAAATGTAGGGGTTATGTATATGCTGAAACTCCACCATCTAGTCGATGAAAAAGTTCATGCAAGAAGTACCGGACCTTACTCTTTAGTTACACAACAGCCTGTCGGCGGTAAAGCCCTCTTTGGCGGACAGAGATTCGGTGAGATGGAAGTATGGGCGCTTGAAGCGTACGGTGCGGCACATACGCTAAAAGAGATGCTTACGATAAAATCGGATGATGTTGAAGGAAGAATGCAGGCATATAGGGCGATAACAAGAGGTGAAAATGTACCAAAAACAGGTATTCCTGAAACATTTTTCGTATTGACCAACGAATTAAAATCATTGGCACTTGATGTAGAGATATTTAAAGAAGGAGAAGAGGGTGAAGAACTTAGTACCGATAGAGATTAGTGAAGAGAATCGTCCTAGAGATTTTGAGGCTTTTAGACTAAAGTTAGCATCTCCTGAAAAGATACTTTCTTGGAGTTATGGAGAGGTTAAAAAGCCTGAAACTATAAACTATAGAACACTAAAACCTGAAAGAGACGGTCTTTTTTGTGCAAAGATATTCGGTCCGGTTAGAGACTATGAGTGTCTTTGTGGAAAATATAAAAAGATGAGATATAAAGGTATCAAGTGTGAAAAGTGTGG
>CAZNIT010000016.1:0-19834 GCA_964573205.1 uncultured Sulfurospirillum sp.
CTTACATATTCGGCTACGGTTTTTGCACCGATTTTATCTGCAAATACTTTGATCGTTTCAACCGTCTGTCTGCTTGCTTTGGATGTTGCGATATTCTTTATCAAAGAGCCGTCAAGTTTTATGATATCGGGTTCGAATTCGATGATTCTTATGAAGTTCGAAAAACCGCTTCCAAAATCGTCTATAGCGATTTTCGCTCCGTAACTTTTGGCTGTTTTGATGAACTCTTTGACTATAGTATAAGAGTTCGTCTCTTTATCTTCCAATAGTTCGAAGATGATTTTATCCATAACATCTTCATTCTCTTTCATCTGTTCAAGCAGAAATTTTCTCATTACGGGATCTTCTATATCCAAGGAAGAGAGGTTTATAGATATCTCACAACCGCTCTCTCTTATCTTTTTGGTCACTTTATGAAAGAGCAATTTTGTTATGTACGGGTATAGTTTACCCTTTTTCGCGGCTTCCAAAAAGTAGGGTTGCGGTAGGACTATGTCGTAGTTTTCGTCATACATCCTAACAAGCGCTTCGTATCTTTTGATTTCTGAAGTTTTATTGTTATAGATGGGTTGAAAAAACGGTACTATTTTGTCATCTTTTAGAGCCTGTTTGATAATTTTTAAGACTTTTAAATTCTCTTTAATAGTATCTTTCAATCTCTCTATATTTCCGTCGGAGAGTAGGTACTCTTTTTTCCGGCAGATAGCGGCGCTTAAAATCGCATTCGCATCTTCATAAAGCGTGCTTAAATTCGTTTGAGCGTAAGCCATCGTAATGTTTACGTAAAATTCGTAAACATCGTAACTGAATCTGTTTTGTTTGATGTAGTCGATTAGATTTACACAAAAACCTTCCGCTCTTTTTGACGAGAAATCTTTCGAGTCGATTAAGATGGCGTATTTACCGTTTGAGAGATGATAAATCGTAAAATCCGGTAAAACGGCACTAAAGCTTTTTAGAGTGTCCAAAAATATTTTATCAAGTTTCTCCACAATGTCGCTTCCGAAAAAGTTTTCGTTTAGTGTGTAGTTATCCATATGGAGTAAAAAGAGACCGTATTCATCGCTGTGAGCGTTTGTATTGTCATGAAGCTCTTTAAGAAGTGATAGTTTATTAGGATAACCGCTTACCGAGTCGATAGAAGCTAAAACATACTTCTTGTTAAGTCTTGAAGTCTCTATGTAGGACTTGCATCTGGTTTTGAGCTCGAGTTTGTCGAATGATTTGTTGATAAAGTCGCTGACTCCGCACTCGAGAGCTTTTATCTTATCCTCTTTTTTGTCAAGTGAGGTTATCATCAAAATGGGGATTCTTTGGATGGATTCTATTTTTCTGATCTCTTTTGTCGCATCAAAACCGTCCATTATCGGCATCATAGCGTCCATCAGTATGATTTCCGGTTCATGTTCTATGGCCGATTCAATCGCCTCTTTGCCGTTACTCGCTTCAAGAAAAGTATAACCGGTATCTTTGAGAGCGATTTTGATCGTCATTCTGTTGACGGCGATGTCGTCAACTATTAAAACTTTGGCACTCATAACAGACACTCTTCCTCTTTCAACGAATTTAATTGTGTCTCAAGCAGAGAATAGATTCTTTTGTAGTTGATATCCAATTTATCTTTTGCCGCATCTTCAAGCTCTTTTGAGATATTGAAGATATCATCTAACATAAGGTTCGCCGCACTTCCTTTTAAAGAGTGAGCCTCTTGTTTTATCGATTCAAAATCTTTTGCATTTATCGCATCTTCAAGAGATTGCATACTTAAAGATGCGGTTTCCAAGAACATCTCCAAAAGCATTTGAACCTCTTGCATCTCAAATCCAAGCTGTCGGGCAATTTTTTCAAGATTTATCATACTATCTCCTTCGTCGGTTTTAAAAATTGTGTAAAGACTTCGAGTAATTTTTCTTTGTTTACAGGTTTTGTGAGGTATTCGTCCATTCCGGCTTCTATAAACCTCTCTCTGTCGCCTTTAAGGGCGTTTGCCGTTAGCGCTATTATCGGCGTGTGTTGTCGTTTTTGCTCTTTTTCTATCTCCAAAATGATCTTTGTCGCTTCTATACCGTTTAGATTCGGCATGTTCTCATCCATCAAAATAAGATCGTAGTAATTATTTTTAAACGCTTCTACTGCTTCGTTTCCGTCGTTTGCGATATCGAAAATCAAACCGAATTTCTTCAAGATCAGACTCATAAACATCTGATTCGCTTTATTGTCCTCAACAAGAAGGATTCGTCTGCCGCTGATTTGACGGGCTGAGTCGTTGCTTCTTTTTACCTTTTTCTTATATACTCCGACTTCCACGGGAATGCTAAAATAGAACCTGCTACCGTGTCCCGGTTTACTCTCTATCTTCAACTCTCCGCCGAGCATTTTTACAAGTCTCGAACTTATCGTAAGTCCAAGACCCGTACCGCCGAATTTTCTAGTTGTCGAACTCTCCGCTTGAGAAAAAGCTTTGAAGATATCTTTTTGTTTATCTTCCGCTATTCCGATACCGTTATCTTTTACGCTTACATTGAGATGTCCGTTTTTATATCCGATTATCAATTCCACGCGACCGTTTCTGGGTGTGAATTTTATCGCGTTTGAGAGGAGGTTCGCTATGACCTGTTTTATTCTAAGCGGATCGCTAATTAGAGCTTTAGGAATATCTTTATCCATTTTAAAAGTAAGAGAGACGCTCTTTTCGGACGCTTTTGCTCTAAATAGATCCGCTAGAGTGTTCAACTCCTCATGAGTGTTAAAATCTATCTTCTCTATTTGAAGATTGTTGCTTTCGATTTTACTGAAGTCGAGTATATCGTTGATGATTCCAAGAAGCGTGTTCGATGAGTTTTGAATCGTACTGATGTAGCGAAGTTTTTCCGGATCGGACTCTTTTTCACGAAGAAGATCTATAAATCCTAAAATCGCGTTTAACGGTGTTCTGATTTCATGAGACATATTCGCAAGGAAGTCGGATTTGGCTTTGCTTGCCATTTTTGCCTTAACGGCCATTTTTTGTGCCTGTATGTTCGCCGATTCTATCTTGTCGCTGTTGCTTAAAATCTGTTTACTTATCAGATTGCTTAAATAGAGCAAAGAGCCTATGACGAAGATAATCGCAAGCAGTTCATAACCGATATATTTCTCCTTTTTAAGAGCGATTTCATCTTTATAACGCTCTATTTGATAGATGGTCTGGTTTAGCATGTTGTTGTTGTTTGTCTGCATGCGTTTGATCAGATGATTGAATTTTTTCGTAAATTCAGGATTGTTGAGGTTCTCTTTTATATCTTGGGATTTTAAACTCTTTTGTAACTGAACGAGATCTTGTTTTATTTTCATAAGCGCTAGAGTGTTAAAGCTGTCATACTGTATGCTGTAAAGTTCCGGTTTATACTCTATGGTTTGAAGTGTGGGAAGTTCAAGCTCTCCACCGTTTTTTAGGATATCGAGATATTTGACTATCGTTTTGAGTTTTTTTTGCATCTTATCTTTGAAATATCGATCGTTTGCGTTCTCTTTTACGAAAATTAGATCGGAGATATTCTCTCTAACGCTTGAAAGCGTACCGGCGATCTTCTCTTCAATCAATTTTTTAGTTTCGAGATTTTTAGTTTGATAATCGAGATCTTCGATCATGTTGGTAAAAATATAATTCAACGCTCCGATAATGAAAATGCCGCCGACAAAAAGGCGAAATAGAGATTGCAGATCTTTATAAGTCCTGTTTTGATAAGTGTTACCCATCTAAATAATCCTAAGATTTTATTTAAAATATTTGACTTTTATCTTCTTAGAGAAAAAGTAATATAAACTAAATCGACACTTTTATAAAAAATTGAAGTTTTATGTCATGATAAATATTATTAACTAAGATGATCATCGGTATGATTGCGTTCGCTCGAATGAGCCTAAGCTCATCGAGCGATTTGTTTATTGTAGCTGTTGTTGAATATGGTTTTTGACGATATCGGCTCGTTTATTTGCGAAATCTTTAAGCTTTTGTACCTCTTTTAGCCAATCTTCCTCACTGTTTACCGCATAGCTGTATTGTCCGTCGGTTTGCCATCTTTGTATGTGTCGTTGCATATACGGTTTTATTTTGGAACTCATCGTATCTATGATATGGGTGATTCTTTGGGGTGCGAAAGTCGTATCTAGTTTCGAAATGAAACGCTCTGTAAATTTGCTTTTGAAATTGCGATTTTCAAGAAGTTTTCTAAAGAGCAGGGTTGACCATTGCGGATTTGGCCAGATATCTCCGTTTGTTGCCGTCGCGGCTTTCAGCGCGTCGTACTCTACGCCCCAATCCGACGAACAAGCGAATCCAAAATCCATATCATGTAAAACCCACCGCCATTTGCCGCCGCCCTTTTTTGGTTTCCAGTAAACCAGATTCGTACCCGGCCAGTCCGCGTTCGCGCTGTAAATATTGGTGATCATATAGTCTATGTAGTTATCTATATCGATTTTCGAGGCGACAAAGTTGTAGTTTTCATCGGATTGCAAAGAGTTGTTCTGTAAAAAATCGACCAACTCGTCGTAGTCGCTGGAGCTTCCCTCTTTGACGATACGGTCGTCGATGAGTAAATTGACCTTCTTCTTTTCGAAGTTTTCTTCGAAATACTCTTTGCCCATCTTTTCACGCAAACTGTAAACTCCCCAAAAATCGCCGTTTATAAAGAGTAGGGCGGGGCGGTAGGCTTCGTATTGTACATTTAACTCATCTTTTACGATATACTGCTCAAGAGCGTCTCTTATGTGGGTTTTGATAAAATCCTGTCCGCCGTTTCTAAGTTTTAATCTCTCATATTTTTTAATCGGTTTATCTTTAAAAATAGCGTAAGAGAATTTATCTTTGCCGTATTTGTCGTCGGCTTTGAGCTGAAAAGATTTTTGCGGATAGATTCTTGAACACTCGCCGGCGACTTTGAGTCCGATATCTTGAGAGAGCACGACGGTGTCGTTGCTTTCAAATAGCGTCAAGTGAGCGGGTCTCTCCCATTTTTGTGCGTAGTTCGCTTTTGGCGGTATATTTTCTTCGCCGCAATCTTTGATCTTTTTACCGTTGGTTCCGACGGTATATATGCCTATCGTATCGTCGTTTAAATATTTTTCGTCTATCGCGATACTAACTACAGGGATATCGATTCGTTCGCCTATTATGTAGCTTTTGGTGACGACTTCACTTTTAAATTTACCGTTTATAACGCTTATGGCTCGAACGGAGGTACTTTTGTCGATGGTGATCGCATCGGTATAGATCGGGGAGGAGAGAGTGGGAGTCGAACCGTTTGTCGTATAACGGATCGTGCCGTTTTGCGGTGAGGATATGGTTAAAGTGACGGGCTGATCGTAAAATCCCTCCTTAAGAGAGAAATTCGGTTTTTGCGCTAAAATAGCGCTTTCGTACCCTTTTTCATTTTTATAGCCGGCGGTTGGATTCATATAGTATAGTTTATCGTCGATAGCCGATACGGAGATATCGGGGCGCTGTTTCAAATACTCGAAACCGTCGATGAGATTTTTATCTTTATCAAAAAGCGCTACCGCTTCGCCGCCCATTTTCAGTTTGAAATTGGTATGTAAGGCTTTTTTACTTTTGTCTTTTTCATCCGCCCAAACGAGTAGATAATCAAAAGCTTTTATGATCGTGCCGTTTGGAAATGTCCACTTGGGTTTGTTTAGTTTGTCGCTTAAACTATATCCGCTTATATCGACGCTCGTGTCGTTTGGGTTGTAAAGCTCTATCCAATCCGAAAAGTTATAATAGTCCGGATCGACCAATGTATTCGCATTTGCCGCCATGATCTCGTTTATGCGAATATGACTCTTTTGGATAGGGCTTTTCAAGTTATATAACGGTATATCTCCTTTTGGTATGAAAGCGGTATCGTTCCATAGATCGTTGTTGGTTTCGACTCCTATGCGGATTTTTTGCGATAGGAATGAAAACGAACTTTTGGGTATGGCGATATCCAAGATATCTTTTTCACTCTTGTGTCTTCTTCTTTCAACGCTTGAGATCTTTTCCCATCCCCATCCGTTAGATCCGGTATATATATAAAGATTTGAATCTTCTATGAGATAGTCGCGACCGAAATTATTCCAACTGTTGCTGACATAACCTGTGGAGGGGTTGTTGTCGCTATCTATATAGACTTGAATATGCTTTTTGCGCTCGTTTTGTTCTATATGTAGATAAAGCATTTTATCCGTATCGAATACTTTGACTATTTTATCTTCGTTTGTAGTGTATGGTTTTACGCTATCCCAGTCTATAGCGTTTTTATCGCTGTAGAGGGATTTCGAACCGTCTATCGGGCTTTTTACTTTAGGATGCCATTTGTCGTCCAGTGCTTGTGCGTTGACGCCGAAGACGACATTTAAGTTTTTTAAATCTTTTCGTTTTATAGATACGGTATCTCGAACTTGAGGTTTTATCGCACTTTTTAGTTTCGCAATCTCTTGCCATTTCCACTCTTTGGGATCTAAAGATTTGTAAAGATAGCCGTTTTCCACCATATATTCCGCACCGCCTTCGTCGAGGTTGCCGGTTTTGGCGTTGTTGTCGGTGTCTATAAAAAATTGAACATTTTGGGTTTGATTTTCGTAAGTAAAATCCAAGTAGATATTCGCATCGTCAATGTGGATTTTCAAACCTTCATGATTGTCATATTCCCATTCGATCTTATCGGGATCAAAATCGTATTGTTGAGTATTTTTGCTATATTTTCCGATATGTTGTACCGGCGCATACTCATCCGGAGTCATATGTGGCGCCGTATCGCTCTTTTTGGGTTGGGTTGAATTTCCGCAAGCGGTAAAATTTATACCGACAACTAACAAGAGGGAAATTGTCGCCAAATATCTCTTTTTTTTCATTTACGATCCTTTTAACTATTTATAGCATATCGGTATTTTTAACGATATCTTTACTTTATGTATATATTAATGCCTGCTTATTTACGAATCGATCGCAAAGTTTCATTTTTCGCTGCTCAAATATAAGGCAGCTGCATAATAATAATCAACTCTACTGCTTAAAAATTAATCAGAACAACTGGTGATTTATTGACCTAGATCAACTATTTTTTTATACCGGATAATAAAATCATGTAGTGTAAAAATCATTTTAAAGGAGAGAATATGGCAGATTCAATTGATGTGTTGGCAACACTGAAATTAGTCTATACGATTTATGCTCTGGCAGTCATCTCACTGATCGCCTGGTATGCATATAGAATTACGCAAAAGGGAGAGCCAAGACCCGCAAGAAAATGGATATTTTGGGTATATGTATCCACTTTGGTTACGGTTGGAACCGGATTGCACTTTTTGACCTATCATACCGTACCTTGGGTTCCGATGGATCTTGATCGTGCGAATATAGAAGCGGAAAAAACTTTTCACATAGTTTACAAAGATCATGAAATTATCTTACCGGAAAAACCTATGAAAGTTCCGTGCGGGAAATATGTGATTTTCGATGCGGTGAGTGAAGATTTAACTTATGGCTTTGGGATATTCAGGCAAAACAACACGATGGTCGCACAGATGCAAGTCGTGCCTAACAGTAGAAATGATCTTATGTGGATATTTCATAAAAACGGAACATACAAAGTACGCTCCACCGAATATTCGGGTCCAAAAGGCGCCAATATGATCATTGAGGATGCGATTGTTGTAAGCGGATGCGAGCAAGATGATATACATGCTATCAAAGGAGGAAAATAATGGGTTTTGCAGATACGCTGATAAACGGAAATGAAGGCGGTCTTAACGCCGATAAGATGACGCCTTTGCAAAAGATTGCGATGAGATTTGTCGTAATAGGACTGCTCTATTACGGTCTGGCGGCACTTGAAGGTATGCTGATGAGAGCTTTTGAGATAAAACCTCTGCCTTTTATTGATGAAAATCACTTTTTTTCTATTATGACGGTTCATCCTATGGTCGGAATTTTCGGATCTTCGTACATGATAGTTTTCGGAGCGTTTTTATTTTTGACTCCTTACTTGATGAAAAAACCTATTTACAGTCTTAAAATGGCGAATCTTTCTTGGATGACGATTGGAGGCGGTACATTCATAATGTGGTTAGCCGGATTTTTATTCTCTTACGCACCTTTATATACTCTATATTGGCCGCTTCCAGCGGATATGGAACAGTTTTCCGCTATCGGCGGTATCGTATATATTATAGGTGTGGTAGGTATTATGGTCGGAACATTCGCTTATACTTACAATGTATTTAAAACGATAATCTATACGCCCGAAGGTTGGGAAAAACAGCCCTCCGGCGCACTTTTGAAGTCGGCTTTGGGTATTACGGGATTAATGAATTTTTTCAAGAGAAAAAAAGAGGAGCATTTGGTTCCGTTGCCTATTGCGGCTATTGCCAGAGGTACTATAGATGTAGGATTGAATGCCATCGTGATTATGAGTGCCGGTTTACTTATTTTGATCTATCTTGTCGGTAACGGAGTTTTCGCAGCGGCACTACAGGGAACTTGGGTCGATGCTTTATTGTATAAAAATATTTTTTGGTGGGGACTCGATCTTGTAGCCGACGGTCTTGTTCTGGTTTTTGTCGCAGGTACTTGGTATTTGCTCGCTATGATCATAACGGGGAAAGATCTTTTTATGCAAAATGTAGCACGTGCGGCATTGTTCCTTGAAATGGTCGTCTCATGGACCGTTTGGTCTCACCATCTTATGAGTGATCAAGGTCAGTCGAACTTTTTAAAAGTACTTTCAGGCGAAGTTGTAACCGCGTTTGAACTTGTAACGCAAGGTCTTGCGGTATATATCGTTCTTACTACGCTTTATAAAGCAAAACCTATCAAGATGACTAACGAATTGAAATTTTTACTTGGCGGTATTTTAGGTTTTATGCTTGCCGTACCAGCCGGTATTATACAAGCCGATCTGGGTATGAACAGGGTTTTGCATAATACACAGTGGATTATCGGTAATCATGTTCATGTCGCTGTTCTTGTCGGTCTTACTATGACATTATATAGTGCCATTTATGTGCTTTTCCCGATTTTGACAAACGGTGTGAAGCTTTATTCGCAAAAATTGGCGAATATTCATTTCTGGTTGCATCTGGTAGGCGGTATCGGAATGGGAGCTTTTATGGGAATGGCCGGTATCGATGGAATGCTTAGAAGAGCGGTTTATTATAACGGTGAATACAATACATATATGATACTTGCCGGAATCTGCGGCTTGATGATACTTGTAGCGTTTGTAATATTTCTATACAACATCATCATGAGTATCGGTATCAAAGGTTTACTCGGTATTTACGCTCCGTCGAAAATTGATACGAACGAATGTCTTGTAGAGGAGAAAAAATAATGAAATATTTTATGATTGTCGCACTTTTAATAGCTGTTGCGGTTGTCGCTCTTTTTGTAATAGAAAAGAGTGACGCTCTTCTTCTATTGGCGATAGTAACAATTATCGCCGGATTTTGGTATGCTGTTTTTCAGATCCCAAAAGAGGAAGATAAAAACTTGTAACTTTTTACTATACGAAAGAGAAAACTCTTTCGTATAGCGTCTAATGAGTTTAAATTCAATATCTCTTTCGGATTGAGGATATCGCTTTTTTTTCAAAGCATATTTTTAAGGTTTTTGTCCTTGGTCTTTTCATAAAGAATCTTGTTTTTCACATTCACAAGCATCGGGATCCGCGTCGTTAGCCAGGTATCTTCGTTTTATTTGTGAAGCGCTGCTGCCGCTGAAGTTCGTATTGGCGCCTTCTAACACTACATCTTTGAAGGCTACATCCTCATACTGAGTCGTATATGTGTTGATAATTCCGTCATCGCCGAAGTGGCTGATCTTTGCGTTTGCAAAAGTTCCTAGAACATAGCTATCTTTTAAGTAAAGCGCGCCTTCGACGGAGCCCGGAGCCGTTTTGATATTGAAGTGATTTATTAAAACTTCCGTATATGGCGCTCTAAGTCCGCTTGAGATCTCTATTGCGGCTTCGGCCGGTTCGATTTGTGTGATGTTCAACTCCTCTATGGTTCCGCTGTATCCGGCGCTTATGTCGAGTGAATCCCCTTTTGCGTTTACTATTTTTACATATCTGGGGTTGACAGTTCCTCCTATGATTTTCATACCGTCTTGTATCGAGTTTTCCACTTTGATATGTTCAACGGTTGTAGCCGCCGTGACGGCACCTAAAACGAAACTGCCGTCTTTTATATTTAAATATTTGATTATACCGCTGCTTTGCGCGTTATAGTCGTCATTTTTGTTTGCGTATTTTATACCGTCAAATGAAAGTTCGCCATGATTTGTCTTTGCGTTTGCAAGGATTATGAAGTCGAGTGATTTAAATACGATTGGGTTTTGTTTATCTCCTCGTGCATCTATCGTCGAATCTTTTGCTATAAGAAGATAGCCGTTGTCTATAGAGGTGAAAACGGTTGCTTTATCTATTAGGATATTTACCCCTTTTGCTACAACTTTTCCCTGAATCTCATACTCGCCGAAAGAGTTGAATTTCAGGTTTTTCGTTATGTTGCCGCTTAATATCCTCGGAGCCTCTTCGTATGAAATTCGAGAGTTATCCACCACCGTTTTGCTGTTGCCGCCGCATCCGTAAAGTAGGGTTATTATAGTAAGCGGTATTAGATACTTCATCGTTTAAAACCCGTATTTTGCGCCGAGACTATAATAAACGGCGTCAAGATGATCCGGTTGGTTATAATAATTTAAGCTTGCGTTTAGCGATATCTTCTCATTTATCTTGTAGTTCGCGCCTATTTTATAATTTTGAGAAGAGAAGTCGCTCAATCGTCTGTCGCTTGAGGCATATTTTTGATTTGTAAAATAATCTTTTCTACCGCTGTAAAATTTCGCTTCACTCTGTTGATAGTACCTAAAAGCGATCGAGTATGTCAGTTTGTATGTAAATTCATAATTTAACTCACTACTTAAGGTATGAGATGTGATATCCCAATCATCATGATAAATACGATACGACGATATGGATGAAGTTTTGTCATCGATAGCTTTTGAGTATGAAAATAGTGCACCGTAGCCTCTTCTTGTATCCGGTTTATTCTCTTGCGTGATTTTCGGATCGGTGTAATAGTCTCTAACGACTCTCATATACGGGTTACTCAGATATCCGTCTTCATCACTGAAAAAAACCGAAGCTTTCGCTTGTGAGGTTTTGTCGATAATCTGTGTAAATCCAAGTTCCGCGTTTATAACATTTAAATCCATTTTTTCACTTGCACCGCTATCGGCGTCACACTCGTTTGTTCCCAAAAAACAATAAACGGCGACATCGTTTTTTTGGTAAGATGTTCCAAAAGAGACAGATCGGTTTTTACTCTCGTCAAGATAGTGCAGATACTCCGCTGAGACTTCATAGGAGGTATAGTCGTACTCATGAGAGTAATTCAATCCCACAACAAGCTCGTCCCTGGATTCGAACCGTTTGGTCAAGGCCGCACTGACGGCTTTTCTTTTATCTTCGTATTTGACATCGCCGTATTTTATATCTTCTTTAAATATAACGCCCTCTGGTACGGAAGCGGACGCTCCGCTTGATGCGTCATAATATATAGGGCTTGCACCGCTTACGCTATCAAACGCAAAAGATATATTCAGGGCATAATCGGCTCCGAAATCTTTATTTATCTCGATTTGGGGTTTGTGGATCGTCGTTCTACCGCTATCTTCGTCGTATCCTACATACTGGACGCTTACATAATCTTCAGCCGCGAGTGAGCAGGCGCAAAGAAGCGCACATGAGAGAGTCGATAGTTTTAGTTGCATCCGCAACCTCCTCCGGCAACTCCTCCGCCGCCTTTTGTCGCTTCTTTGGAGAAGTAGAGATGATTTACGAATTTTTTAAACAGCGTGTTTTTGCCGCCTTCTTTCATGCTCTCTTTCGCCAAGGTACCTTTCTCCCACGATTTAACATTTTTAACGGCACATCCGCTAAATAAAAACAGTGTTGATAAAAGCATAACGATCTTCATTGTAAGCCTTTTAATTTTTCAAAAAGTATTTTGTCGATATTGTCTTTCGCGCCGATGACGGAATCGGCGATTTTGTTCTCTTTTATGATGTAAATAGCCGGCATACCGACCGGATCGAACTCTTTTACGATCTTGTTTTTCGGATCGTTGATCGTTTTGAATGTTATTTTCGTTTTTTTGATAAAAGCTTCCCCTTTTCTAATGTCTTCGTCAACACCGACACCGATGATCTCTATCTTGTTTTTGTCAATTTTATCATTGACTCTTAAAAGATAGGGCATCTCTTTTTCACACGACGGACACCATGACGCAAAAAAGTCTATTATATATATTTTACTCTCATTCAAATCCAGAATATTTCGGATATCCGGGCTTATTTCATCGCCGCTTTTATATGCGAAAAGAGTTGATAAAAAGAGTATGATCGAAATTAAAAACCGCATAGGTCTCCTTCTTTGTAGTTTTAGGGTGAGGAAAATCCTCACCGCCTTTAGTCGAATTTAGAATTTTTCTCCGTTTGCTCTATGGTGATGACATTTGGTGCGTCATGTTTTAGATTTCCCCTTCTACCGTGACAAAAGTCACAGTTGAAAAATTCCGCACCTTTGTGGGAGTATTCGTTAGATCTGGTTATCTTGTTCCCTTCACCGTCAACGACGATTGCCGTAAAATCTTTGCCGACAAGCTTTTCAAGCGGAATATTGAAGTTCTCTCCCATTCCTTTTCTGATTTTTGCCATTTCGAAACTGCCGTCTTCAAACTCAAATCTTATATTGTAGCCTTTCGTGCCGTCGATATCTTTCGTACCGTTGACATCTTTATAGATCTTTCCGCCGGCAAAGCTGTGACAAACAAAGCAGTATCTTCCGTGACAATGTTTTCTATGTCCGTTTATTTCGCTTAGAGGAGGTTCCGGTTCGTCGGTGATGTTTTTAAGACTGTTTTCTCTGTTTAGATTCATCAAAAATGCGTTACCTTTATGATTTAGATCGTTTTTGGCATAGATGATGATATCTCCTTGGCTATCGATCAATTCCTTCGCATATGCGCTATTGTGGATAAATGTTTGGAAATTGTATGTAGAAACGCTTCCTAGCGAAATTCCGTTTTGAGTCGGGTGTTTGGGATCTATCGCTTTTAGTACGCCTCCTGCGTAATTATCCGTTTCGTCAACTCTTATGTAAGCATAGGGCGTATATGGATAAGATGAGGTGAAATTGAGTTTACCGTTTTTTGCGGCCGTGACCGCAGCCCAGAAGCTATTTTCTATACATTCGTTTTTCTCTCCTTCCAATATACAGGCTCTAAAAGTCACTCTACCACTATTTTTATTGACGCTGTATAGATTATAAAGATAGTGATTTCCCGCGACCATATTGAAAGGATATTTTTGTCCTTTGGTTTTTGTCGTTACGGAGATTTCGACGGAGTTTTTACTACTACCGTCTTTTTTTACGGCATGCATCTGCTCATCGTCACCGTATATGACCATAGTATCGGTGAACGCCTGAAATCTTTGTGCTAAACCGTCCGAGGATATCTGTTTGAGTTCTTTCGTATCGATATCGTATCTTGAGATATTGCCGTCTTTTATATAATATATACTATTTCCGTTTAATGCATAAGGACTTCCGTGTCCGACTTTTTTGGGTAGGACGAGATCGGCGATTTGTGTAAAGGTGTTGTCTTGTTTGTTTAAAATATAAGGCTTGTTATCTATAGACAAAATACTTTTTGCGGTACCCGCGATATCACCTAGAAACAGCGGTTTTGATTCGACGGTCGCTATATCCGTACATGCGGACATATCCGTCGTGCAGTTTTGAATTTTTTTGTCTCCACCCCCGGAAGCGTTTGAGTCATATACGATATAGCCGTTAACCGCTTTTGCGAAAGAGGGATACGATAGTGTTATAAAACTTTTTCCTTCAAACGGTAACGGAGCATCGTTTGGACCCATATCCGGAGTTATTAAAACGGTTTTATTATTATCTTTTACTATCAAATACTGTTTTGTACCTAAATAGTTTACTTTCGTATATCCGAAGGCTCCTCTTCTTCCGGTACCTTCGGTATCGGTTGCCGTGGAGTTTCTCACCTCCACGGGAGCGGATCCGTCTTTAATCAACGATACCTTGTATGGGTTATTATCCGAGACATAGCTTAAAGTTTCGGCATACAGATCTTTGTAGCTGTTGTCGCTTGCGTTGTATTCACCGATTGTCGTAGTTAAAACGGGATATCTAACATCGAGATTCTCTTTTAGCGGGATAGTCGTTAAGCCGTTAATCAATTTGATATTTTTTATACTACCTAGTGATCTGTGGTTGGTTTCACCGTAAAACAGATGACTTTGAGTTCCGCTTTGAGGTGTTAGTTTTACGACAACTCCGTAATCAACGATCTTTTCATTGTCGTCAGTACTACCGCCGCCTCCGCAACCCGTAAAAATAAGTGCCGTTGCAAGTGCGAACGACGCACTCAATCTATTTTTTAACATTATCTCTGCTCCTTTATTTTTGAGATTCGTAAAATTATCAAATATCTGTTAATTTTTTGTTAAAAAATAGTTGACAAAAGCGGTATATATACTTGAAAATTGATGAGTAACGCAAGAAGAGGTATTAAGGTCTTAATATATTTCCGACTCCCACTCCGACATTTATGCCGCCGACATTTATGGTCTTGCTAGCGCCGATATTCGCATACGGTGTGCTTACACAGCCGCTAAAAGTTATGATGACAAGTAGCAAATAGAGATATTTCATTTCTTCCCCTTTAACACGATATAGCGATATATTATCAAAAAATAGTGAAATTATTGTCGCTTATCGTAAAAATCTTTTTTAAATTTTAAAAATTGTTTCTCTTTTATCGCTTTACGCATATCTCTCATGAGGTTTATATAGTAGTGTAGATTATGGATGCTGGCTAGTCTGAAATATGTCAGCTCTTTTGCGCGAAAAAGGTGGTTTAGATAACCTCTGGAGTAATTTTTACAAGTATAGCATGAACACTCCGGATCAAGAGGGTCGTCATCTAGTTTGAACTTCGCGGCTTTGATGTTTATCTTCCCAAAAGATGTGAATATGGTCGCGTTTCTAGCGTTTCTTGTCGGCATAACGCAGTCGAACATATCGACACCTCTTTGTACATTTTCAACGAGATCTTCGGGAGTTCCCACGCCCATCAGGTATCTCGGTTTATTTTGGGGCATAAAAGCGGTCGTGAATTCGACCGTATCGTACATAGCCTTCGTCTCTTCGCCGACGCTAAGCCCCCCTATGGCAAATCCGTCAAAATCCATACTACAAAGTGAAACGGCGCTTATCTTTCTGAACTCTTCGCTTATACCGCCTTGAATGATGGCAAATATGTTTTGATCGATTCCTATACCGTTTTTTTGATTGTCGCGGTGATATTTTATAGACTCTTCAGCCCATTTGGAAGTTCGGTCTATGGAAAGGCGGATTCGCTCTTTTGAAGCCGGAAGAGCTATGAGATCGTCGAGAATCATCATGATATCCGAGCCTAGGTTGTTTTGAATATCTATCACCTTTTGCGGTGTGAAGTAGTGCATAGAGCCGTCGATATGACTTTTGAACGTTATGCCGTTTTCATCTTGAGAAGCGTTTTTGCTGAGTGAAAAAGCTTGAAAACCTCCGCTATCGGTTAAAAAACTTTTCGTATATCCGCTGAACTCTCTAAGTGAACCGAAATGTTTGATTATTTCATCTGTGGGACGAAGATAGAGATGGTAAGTGTTTGCGAGGATAATTTCCGTTTTTAGAGTATGAAGCATATCGAAAGCGTCAAGCGCTTTGACGCTTCCAACGGTACCCACCGGCATAAATACCGGCGTTTGGATGGTACTGTGAGCGGTTTCTATCGTGCACGCTCTGGCGTTTTCGTCGGTGTGGTCTATGCGAAAGTGCATACTCCTTTAATCGACTTCACCGATGATTCTGGCATTGATAGGTTGAACCGGGCGGTTGTTCGCATGACCTAGTACATCAGCTATCGCCTTTATCTGCTCTTTTGATGCGGTTACGGGCTTTTTAAATACCGCCCAGATGACACCTTCGCTACAAGGAGGTGTAGTAAGAGAGCCTGTAAATCTGTAGTAATCTTTCTCTTTCGGTAAAAGTCCGTTGCTATCGGCTACGCTTTTTAGTTTATTTTTCTCACCGGTTTTGTGCGGAAGAACTTCGATAAGTTTCGCAAGTTCACCATTTTCTTTACCTTCAACGAACATTAAACCCAAAACCGCAAGATTTCCGTCTTTGTCCGCATGAACGAAGTGAGCTTCCATCGGGAAAGATTTTCCGTCGATCGTATTTTCGCTGGGATTATGAAAGTGAAACTGTTTTAGTTCGAATACATGACCGTCAACATCGATAGAGCTTCCTGCGGCATAATTCACCTGAATGGCATGACCGTTGAAAAGAACCTCTTCTCCACCTGCTTTATGGTTGATTTTAAGCGGTTTTTTCTCTACTTCATAGGCACTTGTAATGTTGATAGGGGATTGGTTTTTACCCTCTTTACACATAAAATATTCACTTTTAAGATTTCCCCAATTAAGCGGTCCTGCATCGCCTTGGTATCCCCAGTGAACCGAAGAGCCTTTGGCATGCGCTCCATGATCGTGGCTATCTTTTGCATTTGCAGTCGTCAGTAGCAGTGCGGTTGTAATCGTAGATAATAAAATTTTATACATATGATTTATCTCCTTATAGTTTTAAAATAGAAAAAAATTATATCAAAGCGATACTTATACATTGCATATGCTATAATCTTTCAATGAACAATTTAAACCGGATCATAAAAACTCTTGAAAAAAACAATCTTTTCTTAACGGGCGGGGCGGGTACCGGAAAGAGTTATCTTATCAAAGAGTTGATAGATCATTATAAAAAAGAGTATCAAGGAGTTGTTGCCTTGGGCTCGACGGGAATTTCCGCCGTAAATGTAGGAGGACAGACGATACACAGTTTTTTCGTATTCGGCATTTGCTCCAACCTTCAAGAACTTTCCAAAAACGATCGTTACAACAAAAGTAGAATAAAAGAGCTTTCGAAACTTTTGAAAAATACCGACTTGATCATAATAGACGAGATATCGATGGTAAGCGCCGAACTTTTCGAAATGATACTTTACAGACTTCGTCAAACAAAATACGAGGGGCGTCTTATGGTAGTCGGCGATTTTTATCAACTGCCGCCCGTTAGAAAAAAACAGAATCTCTCTCAGGGAGTTTTAGATCAGGGGGTTTATGCATTTGAGAGTAGTGCGTGGAGTGTTTTTGACTTTATCACTCTCGAGCTTACCAAAATAAAGCGAACGGCGAACGAAGAGTTTATGAAAATTTTGCAAAAACTTAGAAAAGGGGAGATCGATTTTGATGTATTCTCTTATCTTGAGACTCTTCGCAAAAATTCGTTTGAGAATCAAGAGAATGCCACCGTGCTTTTTGGCACCAACGCGCAGGCGGACAGGCTCAACCTTCAAAAGATAGCTTCCGTAAATCGTCCCCAAATAGAACTTCCGTCGATCGTAAAGATAAAAGATCCCTCGATAGACCAAAGGCGAATACAGAGTTGGAAAAAGAACCTTCCTATCGTTGAAAATCTCAAGTTAAAAGAGGGGATACCCGTAATTTTTACGACGAACAAATGGGGGAGTTATCATAACGGAGAGAGAGCCGTCATAGAACATATAGATAGCGATTCGATAGTGGTGGAGAAAAACGGGAGACTCATCAAAGTCGATCGATTTAGCTTTGATATGTCAAAGAGTGTTTTAAGCGAGGAGGGGATGGTAGAAGATGAAACTATCTGTACGCTGGAGCAGTTTCCTATTCGACCGGCATATGCGATAACCATACACAAATCGCAAGGTATGAGCATAGAGAATCTCATCTGTAATGTAGATACGATTTTTGCGGACAGCCAATTTTACGTGGCTTTGTCAAGAGCGACAAATCCCAAGCTTTTAAAACTTCAATACGGAAGAAACGATTTTGAAAACTATCTCAAAAGAGTTCTAAGAGTAAGCGAAAGAGTGAAGCTTTTTTATGAACGAAACAATACCGTGAAGATAGATTGAGAGGTTGGATCGAATATCTCTTTTACAATAAAAAAAACGTTTTAGACCGACTGTCGATCTAAGAGTAAAAGTACGGCTATTTGGGGCGGGTGTGCTTATAATCAAGCGGTTACTGATTATAACAATACTCTTGAAATGATTCCTTCAAATCTTATAGAGACACTATTAAAATATAAGCCTAAAAAACTTTTTGAGATTACACCCGCTCATCGTGAAAACGCCGTTACCGTAGTAACGCGATTTTCAATACTTCCTCAATGTGGCTTACTCCGATTATCTCCATAGCCTCTTTGACGCTTTGAGGTATGTCGTCAAGGTCTCTTTCAAAATTTTTCTGAGGAATAATTGCGGTTTTAATTTTTGCCTTATATGCCGCTATGAGCTTCTCTTTAAGACCTCCTATAGGAAGTACATCTCCTACAAGTGTAAGTTCTCCGGTCATCGCGACATCGGGACGGACTTTTTTTTCTGAAAAAATCGAGGCTATAGCTGTTGCCATAGCGATTCCGGCACTAGGACCGTCTTTTTTTGTCGCACCTTCGGGAACATGAATATGAAGATCGTATCTGCGATATATTTCATTGATTTTGGGTTCTATCTCTTCATCTTTTTCTTTGTTGGTCTTTGGTATGATTTCCGGATTTATTTCCAGTTTACGCTCATCAATCAAAACTTTGATCACACTTAGAGCAATTTTTGCCGACTCTTTCATAACATCGCCCAAACTTCCCGTAAGCTGCATCATCCCTTTGCCTTCTATCTTGATGGCTTCAAGTTTGAGTACGTCGCCGCCGACGGCAGTCCAAGCAAGACCGTTTACCACGCCCACTCGTCCTTCTTTTGGAACGGCCTCTATGGAGAAGATCTCCTTATCGAGATATTTATGTAAGTTTTTGACGGTTACGGTCACTTTATCAAGGCTCTCTTCAAGTATCTCTCTTGCCGCTTTTCTAAGAATTTGTGCGATTCTTCGTCTTAGATTTCTTACTCCCGCTTCTCTGGTATAATTTGAGATCAGAAGTTCCAGTGCTCCTTTTGATATGCTAAATTCGGCATTTTTCAGACCATGTTTTTTAAGTTCTTGAACGATTAGATATTTTCTGGCTATCTGGTACTTCTCGTCAGGCGTATATGAGCTTAAAAATATAAACTCCATACGATCCCTAAGAGGTGCGGGAATGTATCCCACTTCGTTCGCGGTAGCTATGAAGATAACTTTACTCAAATCGATGTTAAAATTAAGATAGTAATCTCTGAAAGCTTGATTTTGTTCGGGATCCAAAATCTCCAAAAGAACGGCGGTGGGATCTCCTCTGTGGCTTCTTGCCACTTTGTCTATCTCATCCAAAACTATTACAGGATCCATCTCTTTTGCCTCTATGAGTCCCTGTACGATTCGTCCGGGCATCGCTCCTATGTATGTCCTTCTATGACCTCTTAACTCATTTACATCTTCAAGCCCGCCGAGCGCTATTCGTATAAGTTTTCTTTTAAGCGCCGTAGCTATCGAGTTTGCCAGTGAAGTTTTACCGACACCCGGAGGGCCGGCGAAGCAGATAATCTCACCCTTGTTATCTTTATCTTTTATACCTCTTTTCTCTTTGAGCTCTTTTACGGCAAAATACTCTTCAATACGCTCTTTTGCTTTATTTAAAGAGTAGTGATCTTTTTCGAGCTGTTTTTTTACCTCATGAATATCAAGTCTCTTTTTGGAATATTT
>CAZNIT010000017.1:0-3033 GCA_964573205.1 uncultured Sulfurospirillum sp.
TAAAAGAGAAGATGCGATTTTACCTCTGGTTCGTAAAAAAGCGGGAAAAAAAGAGATAGTGCCGGTTTTTGATATAAAGTGGAGTACGAAGAGTTACGCAAAGATATTCGCACACTTAAAAAACGACACCAAAACGATAAATTGGTTCGAATACGGCAAATGGACACCCTCGCTTTTGAAAAAAATAGAATTTTTAAATCATCTCTTAGAGCCGAGCGAAGATAGCGTTTACAAATGAATTTATCGTTTGAGCTGATTTACCGTCTGTAGCATTTCATCCGATGTCGTTATGGCTTTTGAGTTGGCTTCGTACGCTCTTTGACCCGTTATTAGATCCGTCATCTCCTCTACCAATTGAACATTACTCATCTCAACAAATCCTTGCTTTATCTGCCCTAATCCTTCGAGTCCGGCGATTCCCGTTACCACATCTCCCGAAGCTACCGTCTGCACATAATTGTTATCACCAAGAGAGTGAAGACCGGCCGGATTTATAAAATTCGCAAGCTCGATCTGTCCTACCTGATTTGGTTCGGTATCTCCGGCTTGCAAAACGGAAACCGTACCGTCTGTTCCTATCGAGACGGTTACGGTATTTGGCGGTATGGTTATTTCGGGCAGAAGTTTATACCCGTCGCTGTTTACGATACTTCCGTTACCGTCAACTTTAAAAGCGCCGTTTCTCGTATATGCCGTTGAACCGTCCGGAAGTTCGACTTGAAAAAAGCCGTTACCGGTTATCGCCATATCGAGATTATTACCCGTCTCTTTGAAGTTACCCTGACTGAACATCTTTGTTATTGCAGTCGGTCTTACACCAAGTCCCACCTCTATACCCGTAGGAGAACCGAGCGTCGTACCGGAACCGATCCCGGCATACTCCATCACCTGATAAAAGAGATCTGCAAATTCAGCTCTTTGTTTTTTGTAACCTATCGTATTTACATTTGCGATATTATTTGAAGTGGTATCTATCTGAGTTTGCTGTGCAAGCATTCCCGTTGCAGCCGTATATAGTGATCTAATCATACTTTAACTCCTCTTTTTTTACGCTCTGGTTGTTGATAGTTTTGTTATTGCATCTTTGTTTAACTCATCCATATGCGTAGTCATAACTCTTTGATACATCTCTACAAGTCTGTTAGTCTCTATCAACGAAACCATCTCCTCCACAGCGTTTACATTGCTTATTTGTTCAAATCCCTGCTTTACATAAGCACCCTCGTCGTTAATTTTGACGGCATTGTTTTCGATATTTTCCATTTTATAGAGAGTATCACCCTCTTTTTGCAGCAAATTTAAGTTTTTCACCCTAGCAATAAATATTTTATCTATCTTCTCTCCGTCCATCGATAACGTACCGTCATCGCTTAGATGAAGAGCTTTACCTTGAGGAATATGGATATTTCGGTTTACGGAATTTACAAAATTTTCAGGCATAAGTTTATATCCCTCTTTCGTAACGAGATCTCCTTGCGAATTTATATTGAAGCTGCTTTGCTGAGTCAATCGAATACCGTTTGGAGTCTCGACCGCGAAAAAAAGATCGGGCTCTTTTAACGCAAAATCAAGATCATTTCCCGTATGGCGAAGTCTTAACGATGAAAAATCGGTATATCGATCTACGATAGAAGGAGTTCTATTTACGGTTCTGTTAAAAAATTTTGCCGCCTCTTTAGTATGATTTTTTAAAGGAAGTTCATCCCTTCTTTCTTGAAATATCCTCTCAAAATCACCTATTACGACATTGTCGCGACGAAATCCGGAAGTATTTACATTAGCTAAATTATTAGAAACGACATCCAGTTTATTAAACTGTGTAACCATCGCTCCGGTAACTTGATAATATCCACTCTGCATACTAAAAAACCTCAAAATATTTAATTTATTATGAATAAAGCATAAAATGTTCCATAAGTGAAGTTTTATAAAAAAAGTAAAAAGATATTTAAATTAATGCAAATCTAAGCAAATTTGGGTATAATTACTGCCTTAAATCAGGTTCAAACGGTAAAAAGCGAAAGTTTTTTTTGACTTCTTCCAAAACCGATACACAGGGGATACTTACATATGTCTGCAAAAGAGTTAAACAAAACACTAGAAGAGCTATTTAGTACCCATAAAGACGACTATGTCACTTATGAACAACTCATGGATCTCTTCCCAAAACAACCCACAGCCACCAATGCCAAAAAAGTACTCTCATTATTGAAGAAATACAATGTAAAAATAGTATCCTCCGCCGAGATTGCAAAAATAAAAAATATCCAAGAAGCCCAGCAACGAGAAGAAGAGAGACAAAAACTTCAAGATGAAGCACTTGAAAATGAATTTGATCTGGCAAAAGAAAAAGAACTTCTTGAATGGTCAAGAAGTGATTCACCCGTTAGAATGTATCTTCGTGAAATGGGACAAGTTCCTCTACTTACCAAAGAAGAAGAGATAGAGATAAGCAAAAAGATAGAACTTGGAGAAGATATTATCATTGATGCTTTTTGTTCAGTCCCATATCTTATCGATTTTATTTTAGATTACAAAGAGGCTCTCATTAATCGTGAAAGACGGGTAAAAGAGCTTTTTAAAAACTTCGACGACGAAGAGCAACAAAGCGAAGAGGAGAGCGAAGAGCCTACACAGACTCTAAAAAAAGGCGACAACAAGAGAGAAAAGAAAGTTAACGAAGCTTTCAAAGCACTTGAGAAAGCTAAAAAAGAGTGGATTAAAATCTCATCTATTGAACTTGATGAAAATGCAGATGAAGATGAAAAAATCAAACATCTTTTAGCACTTGCATATAAAAAGAAGATTCTCAAAGAAAAACTTATGGATTTAGGTCCAACAAGTAAACTGATCAATGAGTTGGTAAAATCGATGGAAACCGCATTAAAAACAGATGACGGTTTTGACAAAGAGCTCAAAAAACTCGAATACAAACTGCCGCTTTTCAACGATACGCTAAAATCCAACCATAAAAAGATCCTAGAAAACATCACAAACATGAGTAAAGAAGATATCCTCGCTTCTGTTCCCGAA
>CAZNIT010000018.1:0-33828 GCA_964573205.1 uncultured Sulfurospirillum sp.
TTAACTCCTAAAAACATTTCAAAATGAAATAAAATTTGTATTTTTTGAAGAAAGTAAATAAAATATGACAAAACTTCTTGTAAGTTTTGCCGGTTTTTTGCGTATTAACATATAAAGTGTGTGTTAATTGGCAAATACGGGCAATAACGAACGAAGTGTTCATTCAATAAACAAGAAACGCTTATATTTAGCCATACAATTGCCAAAGCATATTTAATGCAGAGATATAACGCATATTACGAAATTACAGAGCCGTGTAAGATTTGTTTTTCTAATGCTCGTAAAATAGAAGATATAAGAGTGGTGGGTCCACCAGGATTCGAACCTGGGACCACTCGGTTATGAGCCGAGTGCTCTAACCAACTGAGCTATAGACCCTTCTTAAATAAGGGCTGTATTTTAGCTTTTATTTTCTTAAAAGTTCGTTAAAATTCACTCCTCGCCAAATTTTACAGAGTCATATAACCTATCATGACGAAAACTAAGAAGATTTTCAAGAATTCCAAGCAACATCATAAATGTTATAAAACTCGTTCCCCCATGGCTAAAAAACGGTAACGGCAACCCCACTACCGGAGCGTAGCCCAATGTCATAGCAATATTTACGCCGCTGTACAAAAACAGCAGCAACGCCAGCGACGCGGCGACCGTTTGTATAAGATAGTTACTCTTCATATAAAGCACCAACATCATAAGATATATTATCAAAAGCACATATATCACTATCAGCACAACACCGCCCCAAAAACCGAATCTCTCCACATAAAATGAAAAAATAAAATCGCTCACGGCAATAGGCAAAAACTTCAAATGCGCTTGTGTGGCATCCTCACGACTTTGTCCTCTTAAGCCTCCTGAACCGATAGCGATAATAGACTGACGAACATGATAACTCGGCTTCTCCGATAAAAAGTCATTGATTCTCTTTTTCTGATAAGGCTTCAGACTCGCCATAAAAAGCGGTCCGCTCACGGCGGCCAACAGTAGTATTGAGAGCCATATTTTATAATTCACCCCTATGATAAACAGTACCCCGTAACCAACAAAAAGAAGTATCAACGCACTTCCAAGATCCGGTTCGTTCAAGATAAGAATAAAAGGTATAAATATATAAAGACTGAACTTCATAAAATCTTTCAAACCGTATCCATGTTTTTCATCGGGCGGATTTTGATTTATCAGATATGCCATCATCATAATAAACGCTATCTTCATAATCTCCGAAGGCTGCAACGTATAATGCACGAAAGGAAGCTCGATCCAACGCCTGGCTCCCAGCTTCACTACACCGAAAAAATGCACGCTTATCAACATAGCGATACTTACCCAATAAACAAACGGAATCAGCCACAAAGTTTTTCTAACAGGGAAAAGAAAAAAAAAGAAAAAAACGGCAACACCAGTACCGTAGTATAATAGCTGCTTATGCGCTAGAGCGGGATTCAACTCATTTATCAAAAAGTAAGATATCGCTATAATGGGCAATATCAGCAAAATCAAAATATAATCGAAATGGATGAAAATCCGTCGGTCAACCTGTATCAAATACAAACCTTATTAACTGGAGCTTTTTTTTTGGAGATTATAGCACAAAAACCGACTCGACTGGACAAACTGTTACAAGAAAGCTTGAATATTTCCAGAAATCAGATCGAACGCTTTATAAAAAAAGAAGGTGTTTTGATAAACGGCAAAAAAAGTAAAAAATGCGGTCTCAAACTAAAAGGCGGAGAAAAAATAGTATTTACCATACCGCAAACTGAAAAAAAGATCGCTAAAAAGATAGATTTCGATATAGAAATACTATACGAAGACGACGATCTTTTAATCATAAACAAACCCCCCTATCTTACGGTACATCCCGCACCGAGCGTCAAAGATGCGACACTTGTTGACTGGCTCATTAAAAAGGGGATATCACTTTCCACATTAAGCGGCGAAGAGAGACACGGAATAGTCCATAGAATCGACAAAGAAACAAGCGGGGCTCTTGTCGTCGCAAAAAACGACAAAGCTCATTTAAGTCTCAGCGAACAGCTTCAAAACAAAACTATGGGACGCTATTACCTGGCACTCATCGACCTACCCTTAAAAGAGGACACGATAGTCAACAAACCGATCGGCCGAAATCCCGTAAAAAGGACGAAAATGGCGATCATAAACAACGCCAGAGAGTCAAAAAGCGCTTTTATAAAGCTACTCTCTTCGGACGACGAGAAGATCGAGCTGATAGCGGCAAAACTATATACCGGAAGAACCCACCAAATCCGTGTCCATTTAGAGTCCTTATCTCGTCATATTATAAATGATTTTACATATGGATTTAAGAAAAAAAGGGATATTATCGGCAGAGTAATGTTGCATGCTTATTTGATATATTTTACTCATCCTACTACGGGTAAAACCATCATAAAAAAAGCTCCTCTTTTTGAGGATTTTAAAAGTATGCTCAACCATAAATTTTCGATGAAGGAACTGCATGAGAAAATTGATCCCGATTATCTTATTTACAGGTTTGATACTGCTTTTTAGCGGATGCGGACAAAAAGGCTCCATATCTTTGCCGAATATGGGAGAACTCAGATTGGATCGTTCTTTGCCGACAGTAAAAAATTTAAAAACCATCAACTCGATGACGGAAATAGCCATAGAGTGGACGCCCGTCACAAATAAAAATATCGCCGGCTACAGAATATTCAGAAGCGAAAACAACAAAGCCTACAAACTCATAAAAATCATACCCGATAGATTCAGCGCACACTATACCGATACACATTTAAAACCGAATTCAACCTATATCTATAAAGTTTCTCTTTTTACAAAGGACGGTCGTGTCTCACTAACAAACACCACAAAACCCGTATCGACCAAAGGAAGAGTGGAACCGCCCGTCATTGTGGAAGCGATCTCTAATCTTCCAAATCGTATCAAAATTCTCTGGAGAGCTCATCCGGATCCAACCGTAAAAGCCTATATCGTAGAGAAAAGAGAGGTCGCCAAGAGAGAGTACAAAAGAGTGGCGATCCTCAGAAACAGACTCACGGTCGAATATATCGACAAAGCGGTTATTCCGGGAAAAGAGTACGAGTATAGAATAAGAGCGAAAACATATGAGGGTGTCGTCTCTTCACCTAGTGAAACCGTAAGAGCTCATGCTAAAGCTCTGCCGACAACCATCTCCAGAATAAACGCAACCACGAATATGCCCAAACAGATACAGGTTACTTGGATCGATCCGAATCCCGCCGACCGCATAGATCACTACAACATCTACACCAGCGCCTTTAAGGACGGCATATATACATTCCTCGCATCTGTCAAAGAGAAAAAATATATTGACAAAATAAACAAAGACGGCGTCACGCGTTATTATCAGATTACGGCCGTAGATTTCGACAATCTCGAATCGCCGAAAGGAGTTGTCGTCGCTAAAGGCAAAACTATGGGCTACGGAGACGGTCCGATAATCAACAGCGCAGTCATCAGACATAATGCCGTCATTCTCACATGGAGCGCTCCTAAGGAAGATATCGTAAGCTACAACATAATAAAAAAATATTGGGACGGATGGAGACTGAAAAAGATCAAAATAGTCGATTTTAAATCCGATAGCAAACCAGTACGCTTTATCGATAAGAAGATAAAACCAAATACGAAATATACATATTACGTAATCGGCGTAAACTCTTTAGGTATCCCAACAGAACCCTCAAGCGCGGTTACGATAGAAGTCAAAGAGTTGCAATAGTTCCGTATGCCGAATATCCAAACGCCGCACTTCACTCCCCTGCGACTTCCAAAAAGCCGTGAGGGGTTTACCTTTAAATTCTACGCTTATTCAAAAAGCGGCGAGATTCTCGTTTTAACCGAATATGAAAAAAAAGAGTTTTTACTCCAAATTATCCCCAGAGAAAAAAACGGCAAAAAAGATTTTCTCATAAAAGCACAAAAACTTACCAGAGTTTCACCTGTTGGCATATTACAAAACGCACTCAAGGCGTTTGCTTCATTGCATGATTTGGAACTTACCTTTTCAAACATATTCCCTAAAAAAAAATCGATCGTCGAAGATGAAGATTTTAAGATACTAAAAGATGAAGAGTTTTTTATCAACGATCTCTCATATGAAAAAGCGATTCTGGTGGAAGTCGGTTTTGGCAGCGGCAGACACCTGATTTTTCAAGCGAAACGAAATCCCGATAAAACCGTCATAGGCATAGAAATACACAGACCGTCGATAGAACAGGTTATAAAACAGTGTAAACTTCAAAATATTAATAATATCCGTATTGCCGCTTTCGACGCGAGAATTTTTCTACAACTACTAAGATCCAACAGCGTAGAGACTATCTTCGTGCATTTTCCCGTTCCTTGGGATAAAAAACCGCACAGACGGATCATCTCGATCCCTTTTTTAAAAGAGACGATACGAGTATTAAATAAAAACGGCTCTCTCGAACTTAGAACGGATAGTGAAAATTATTTTACATATTCTTTCGAAACATTCAATAAACTAAATATTTACAATTTACAAATCAGAAAAAATCATGATTTGCAAATCAGTAGTAAATATGAAGATAGATGGAAAAAGATGGAAAAAAACATCTACGACATAACTTTTTTAAACGACACTTTTTCACAAGAGACGGATATCTCACAAAAACTAATCTTTGAAAAAAGCTTGTCGCTAAAAGAGTTAAAAGAGCGTTTTCAAAAAATCACCATTAAAAAAGACGACCATTTCGTACATTTTGAAGAGCTTTACGAAACGGCGGATAATAGCGCTCTTGTCAAACTCTCCTTCGGTGCATATGAAAAACCGGAACATAAATTTTTACTCTTTAATGAAAATAGGATACAATATTTTCCAAAGCAAACAATCGGAATCAGTCAAAATATCAAATCACATAAAATTATAAAAGAGTTTTTTCATGTCTAATATAATCCAAGCCAACAATCTGATACTAGCGTACAACAAAAACGAACCCGTAATTCAAAATGCCAATTTTGCGGTAAAAGCTAAAGATTTTATATTTTTAACCGGTAAAAGCGGTAGCGGGAAATCGACTTTTTTAAAATCCCTCTACGGTGAACTCGAAGTAAGCGGAGGGGAGCTGAATGTCTGCGGTTTCGACCTTCATACCATAACCAATAAAAAACTGAATCTTCTTCGAAAACATATAGGTGTGATTTTTCAGGATTATAAACTCATAAACGAATGGACGGTCGAGAGAAATGTCATGCTTCCACTTATGATAGCCGGCTACTCCAAAGAGATATGCAAAATGCAGGCTCATAAACTTCTAAAACATGTCAAGCTCTCCCATAAAACCGAAAAATTTCCGCTTGAACTAAGCGGAGGAGAGCAACAAAGAGTGGCGATGGCCAGAGCACTGGCGCACAATCCGGTTTTGATCATCGCCGACGAACCTACGGGAAATTTGGACGACTATTCATCGGAAGTCATCTGGAATCTTTTAAAAAGCGTAAGACAGCACATAGGCAGTACGATTGTCGTAGCCACTCACAGGATTCCCCAAACTATGGGAATCGACTATAAGCAGTATTTTTTAGACGAAGGGAATATCTATGCAGTCTCTTAAAAATCACCTCTCTTTTATAACTCCGCTTTTCATTTTACTATTTAGTATTCAATTCTCTACGATGCTCGATCGTGCGGTAAAAGATTACGAATCGAAACTAGCCGGAGAATATACGATCATCACGGTTTCCAAACTACCTCTTTCTCAAAAAGAGCTACAAAAGAAGATACCTCAGATAAAAGAGATAAAGGAGATTCAAAAAGAAAAATATATAAATCGTCTGAAAAAAGATATCTCAAAATCGGATCTGGTATTTTTAAGAGCGAATCTCCCGAAATTTTACACGATCAAACTAAAATCTCTTCCAAATAGTAAAAAACTTCAAGATATCTCTCATAAACTAAAAAGCGTTAAAGGCATCCAAAAAGTCGAAACATTCAAAAAAACATTTAACAAATTTCACCAATTTTTACGACTCTCCAAAAGCGCGTCGTTCGTTTTTACCCTCTTTATCTCGATCATATCCATACTGCTCATCATAAAACAGATGGAGATATGGACTCTTCAACACAGCCAAAGAATGTACATTATGGGACTCTTCGGAGCACCTTATTGGATGAAAAGCGCTTCTTTGTATAAATCGGTCGTTATAGACGCGATTATCGCGTCCATATTGGTGGGTATAGCCTTTTTAATCATCCCGAAATCGGCGAATTTCGCCTCGATTTATCAAGATCTTGGAATCGATCTTAGAAATTTTAACTTTTTCTCAGATACTTTGACATCGTTAGCGATCGCTCTTTTGATTTCGATCATTTCGGTGACGGTCATTATACTAAAGCAGAGACAAAGATAATACAGTCATGAAGATTCCCGTAATTGTATGTATCATAATTATGTCCGTAAATTACCTTCAAGCGGAGATCTCCGAACAAATCAACTATACGAAATCAAAGCTCGAGGCGAAAAGCAGCCAAGAAAAAAAGATCACGCAAAAATTAGGATATCTTGCCGTTGATATAAAAAAACAGAAGCAAAAATTGATAAAACTCAAAAAAGATATCGCCGCCACAAAAAAAAGAGTCAAAAGTCTAAAAAGTAAAATCAACATTAAAAGCTCGAAACTAAAAGATATGGAAAAACTCTATAAAGAGCTTAAAAAAAGAGAAGAAGAGGTCAATAAAAAGATGACTGCGATTATCTCGAAAGAGATCGCCATTACCATGATTAACGAAGGCGGAAACGACGACGGCTTACAAAACGTTTTTGATGCGGGTAGCGACGATGTCGTTTTCAACGAGATTTTAGGAAGTTACAGTGCTCTACTCAAAGAGAAATTCGCAAAAACAAAAAAACGCTACATCAAACTGCAAAAAAATAGAAAACTGATCCAAACTCAATTAAAACAGATCGAATCAAGACTAAAAAATCTCTTCAAGGAGCAGGATAAACTCAAAAAACTTCAAAATATTCAAAGCATAACGATAGAAAATCTTCGAAAAAAAGAGAGCGCCTACATAAGAAAACTAGCTAGAATCAGGCAAGAGAAAAAGAGTCTCTCCTCAATGCTTCAAAAATTAAAGATCACGAAAAAGAAAAAAGAGAAAACGGTCATAAAAGCGACGAAAAACAACATAAACGTCAGACAAATAGGCTCATCCTACCAAAAGGGAGATATTATCAAATATAGAGGCAAAAAGACGATCGCACCGCTTAAACATTATACTATCACCCAAAAATTCGGAAACTATCAAGATCCTGTATATAAGATCAAAATTTTCAACGAAGCCGTAACGTTAAAACCCAAATCTCCCAACTCGACCGTTAGAAACGTGCTTGACGGTAAAGTGGTTTACGCTTCCAAAGCTCCTATGCTAAATTATGTCGTTATCGTCGAGCATCCGAACAAATTGCATACGATTTACGCTCACATGAGCAAGTTGGCTCCGACCATAAAAGTTGGCAAAAAGATAAAAAGCGGCTATGTCATCGGCCGTGTGAGCGACTCCTTGACATTCGAAGTTACTCAAAACGAAAAACATATAAATCCTATGGAACTTATCAGATAATCTCATCTTTCGATTTTTCGACGATGATCGGTACGATCCCCGAAAACCTTCTTGTTTTCGGTATCGTATCAAAATATGGATACCCGAATAAAAGAGCCGTAAAAACGCTTTTATCGTAGTTTGGACGATATTTAATTTTTTTCTTATGAACTTTGTGTAAAATACAAAGAAATTTTGGGGATGGACTATTGAGAAAAAGAGTATTGGTCAAATTTTCCGGCGAAGCGCTGGCTGGTGAAGAGGGTTACGGTATTAATACCGGAATATTGAAGTATATAGCGGATGAGATCGAAAATTTGATCCGAAACAATGTGGAAGTCGGAATCGTTATCGGCGGAGGAAACATTATCCGCGGAGTCACCGCCGCGCAAGATGGGATCATAAAAAGAACCAGCGGTGACTATATGGGTATGCTGGCAACCGTCATAAACGCCGTAGCTATGCAGGAGGCTTTGGAGCATAACGGACTTTATGCCAGAGTTCAAAGCGCGATAAAAATGGAACAGATATGTGAGACGTTTATCGTCAGACGCGCGAAAAGACATCTTGAAAAAGGAAGAGTCGTCATATTCGCCGCCGGAACGGGAAATCCCTTTTTTACCACCGATACCGCGGCTACGTTAAGAGCGGTTGAGATCGGAGCTTCTATGATAATAAAAGCGACGAAGGTAAACGGAGTTTACGATAAAGATCCGAATAGATTCGACGATGCCGTAAAATTAGATACTTTAAGCTACGATCAAGCTATGAACGATCATATCAAGGTTATGGACGACACTTCGATAGCGTTGGCAAAAGATAACGCGCTACCGATCATCGTATGCAATATGTTCGAACCGGGCAATCTGCTTAAAATCGTAAACGGCGATATGAGCAACTGTTCTATCGTGCAAAATTAAATTTCAAAAAGGAAATATTTATATGAGACTTGAAAAAATAATCGCTACCGCACTTAAAAACGCGGATGACGATCACTACATACTTTCGCTTATGGTGGCAAAAAGAGCCAACGAACTGGCCGAAGGCGCGCAACCGCTTATAAAAGTTGATAAAAACAGGGAAAAACTAACCGATATAGCACTTATGGAGATTGCGGAAGGTTTGATCGAGTTAGATAAAATCAGCGACGACTAGACAAGGCGGCATTTGATACAATTTTTAGAGCGGGTAAAGGAGATCTCGACCGTCGAGGAAGCGACCGACCTGCTATTTGAAACGGCTTGCGAAAACGAAGAGATCAAAAAAGCTCTCTCTTTCGCAAAAGGAAGTCATAAAGGACAATTTCGAAAGAGCGGTGAACCCTACATAGTTCATCCGATTTTGGTAGCCGCTATGACGGCACAAATCGGGGGCGACGATGAGATGATAGTCGCGGCGCTTCTTCATGATATAGTCGAAGACACTACCTGCGGTATAGATGTTATTGAAAACAAATTCTCAAAACCTATCGCAAATCTCGTCGAAGGTCTAACAAAAATTACGGAGATTCGAGATGAAGAACTAGCGCCTTCACACTCGGATGAGAAACTTATCTCTTCGGCTCTTAGTTTTCGTAAAATGCTCATAGCCTCAATCAACGATGTGAGAGTTTTGGTTATAAAACTATGCGATAGACTACATAACATGCTTACCCTTGAAGCTCTAAGTCCGGAAAAGCAAAAAAGAATCAGCGAAGAGACACTAGTCGTTTACGTACCGATCGCCCACAGGCTTGGAATAGCGAGAATCAAAAATACTCTCGAAGATCTCAGTTTTTACTACCTTTTTCCTAAGGAGTTCAAAAAGATAAACGACTATCTAAGCGAAAATGACCAGAGACTTCAGCTTCAAATGAACGACTTTTTATCGAAAGTCAAAACACTTATGCTAAAAAACGGTTTTATCGACGGAGAGTTCAATATCCACAAGCGAATAAAACACCCCTATTCCATCTATATAAAGATGCAGAGAAAAGGGGTCTCTATAGAAGAGGTTCTCGATTTGATGGCTATTCGTATTTTAGTGAAAGAGCCTCTTGAGTGCTACAAAGTTTTGGGAATTTTGCATCAAAATTTCAAACCTCTTATATCGAGATTTAAAGATTATATCGCCGTGGCAAAAGACAACGGATATCAAACGATTCATACGACGGTCTTTAGCGAATCATCCATATTCGAGACGCAAACAAGAACGTTCGATATGCATAAAACCGCGGAATTCGGTATAGCGTCGCACTGGAAATATAAAGGTCATGAAGGTTTAAGTCCCAAATTGACTTGGCTTGACGACCTAAGAAGCCAAAGCGAAGTCGGGGAAAACATCGAACATATGTACGAACTCGCGAAAGACGATCTGTATAGTGCGGATATATCCGTATATTCTCCAAAAGGCGATGTCTTCCATCTACCGCTGGGAGCGACCGCATTGGATTTTGCGTACGCCGTACATACGGAAGTTGGCGATCACACCAAAGCGGCATATATCAACAAACAAAAAGCTCCTTTGCTGACTGAGTTGAAAAACGGAGATATAATAAGAATAGAACTTTCCAAAGAGAAAATTTTACGCTGTTCTTGGATCGGTTCGGTAAAAACGGCCAAAGCCAAAAATACGATGCGAATAAACTGTAACCACAAAAGAAGAGAGATCGACACCAAAACAGCGATAAATATTCTACTTGGTATCTTCAACGTAAAATATGAAGATTTGATCTCACTTATAAAATATATAAACGCCGACAAAAACATCCACAAGGCGGCAATCGATACGCAGTATCTTCAAGAGGTCATAAATCAACTCAAGAAAATCATCCTCGCGGAAGGAAAATTTTTACCCATAATCTCTCCTTTTCGAAAATATAAATTGAGAAAAATAACTTTTGACAATATAGTGATATATACCACACAATTTTACTCCAAACTCTTATTCGACTACTGCTGCCATCCAAAAAGAGGAGACGAGATAGTGGCTTTCAAAAAAGGGAACGAAGTGACCGTTCATCACAAATTCTGCTCTCATGCGAACGCTCTTATGGATGAACATAAACCTATGGTTTTCATTCACTGGTCAACTCAACAACCCGACCACTACAAGTTGATAGTCAGTATCGAAAACAAGAAAGGCTCTTTAGCATCTTTTTTACTCTTTTTAGCTAAAATCGGCGTAGATCTTTTAACTATAAATCTTTCAAGAAGTGAAAATTCACAGGCGGATTATTTTGAAATGGTTGTCGATGTACCTCCAAAAAGTCTGGATAAACTGATAAACAATTCGAATCAGAAGTTTAAGATCATAGATTTTGTCCATTTGACGGACGCATATAAAAAATAGAAAAGGATTGAGATTGTTTGAATTAGAAGAGGCATTAAAGGAAATCAAAAGAGGAGTTGCCGAAATAATAGACGAACAGAAGATAAGATCTCTGCTTCAAGAGTACCTAAAAAACGGTAAAAACTATTTTGTCAAAGCCGGTTTCGATCCTACCGCTCCCGATCTTCATCTAGGGCACACGGTATTGATCCAAAAACTTGCCACTTTTCAAAAATACGGTGCGAAGATACAGTTTCTAATAGGCGACTTTACCGGGATGATAGGCGATCCCAGCGGAAGAAACGCCACTAGAAAACCTCTTGACGAACAAAGCGTACTTGAAAACGCCAAATCGTACAAAGAGCAGGTTTTCAAAATCCTCGATCCTCAAAAAACGCAAGTTGTATTCAACTCGGTATGGTTGAACGAACTTGGTGCAAAAGGCATCGTCGAACTGACCACCACATTCAATGTAGCGAGAATGCTCGAACGCGACGACTTCAGTAAACGGTTCAAAAACGAAGCACCGATCTCGATCAGCGAGTTTTTGTACCCCCTTTTACAAGGATACGATTCGGTGGCATTGAAATCCGATATCGAGCTTGGAGGTACGGATCAAAAATTCAATCTCCTTATGGGAAGACAGCTTCAAAGAACCTACAATACGGGTAAACAGCAAGCCGTGCTGATGATGCCTCTTTTAGAGGGACTCGACGGCGTCAATAAGATGAGTAAATCTCTTGGAAACTACATAGGAGTAACTGAAGATCCGGATACCATGTACGGAAAAATCTTGAGTATCAGCGATGAACTGATGTGGAGATATTACGAACTACTGAGTTCAAAAAGTATAAACGAAATAGAAGAGTTAAAAAGTGGTGTGGAAAAAGAACGCATCCACCCGAAATCCGTAAAAGAGTCGCTCGCACTCGAGATCGTAAGCAGATATCATTCTACACAAAAGGCACAAAGCGCTAAAGAGTCGTTCGAAAAGGTTCACAAACAAAAAGAGATTCCGGATAATATAGCCCAATTCTCCATGCAAGGTCCCGTATGGATAGCGAAAGTTCTCACCGATGCGAAACTTGAACCTTCCACATCCCAAGCAAGAAGAGATATTAAGCAAGGTGCTGTTAAAATCAATCAGCTAAAAGTAGAAGATGAGCAGTTAAAACTTGAAAGCGGTGAGTATATTCTACAAGTAGGAAAGCGAAAGTTTGCAAAAATAAAGGTAGTATAATGACATTTAAACCTCTAAAAATCGGTAAACATACGATTCAAAAACCGATTATTCAAGGTGGTATGGGAGTTGGAATCAGCTGGGATAAACTAGCTGGAAGTGTATCCAAAGAGGGAGGTTTGGGTGTTATAAGTTCCGTTGGAACGGGCTACTATCAAAATAAAAAATTCGCTCATAAACTCGTTCAAGGACGCCCCTACAAAGAGCAGAACTTTTACTCGAAAGAGGGCTTGATAGAGATTTTCAAAAACGCAAGAAAAATATGCGGCGATAAACCGCTGGCCTGTAACGTTTTATACGCTATCAACGATTACGCGAGAGTGGTAAGAGACTCCTGCGAAGCCGGAGCCGATATGATCATAACGGGGGCCGGAATCCCGACGAATATGCCCGAATTTACAACCGATTTTCCGGATGTAGCACTAATACCCATAGTCTCTAGCGCCAGAGCTTTAAAGCTTATTTGCAAAAAATGGAAACGCTACGACAAACTTCCGGACGCGATCATAGTCGAAGGACCTTTAAGCGGCGGACATCAGGGATTTACCTACGAGCAATGCTTCATGGAAGAGTATCAGCTTGAAAATATCATTCCGCCGATAATAGAAGAGGCTAAAAAATGGGGAGAGATTCCGGTAATCGCAGCCGGCGGGATATGGGATAAAAACGATATAGACAAGTTTTTAAATTTAGGATGTGCCGGCGTACAGATGGCTACTAGATTCATAGGCACTTACGAGTGTGACGCTCATGACGATTTTAAAAAAGTGCTTTTAAACTCGAAAGCCGAAGATATAAAGCTTTTTAAATCTCCCGTCGGACTTCCGGCTCGCGGCGTCAAAACAAATCTGCAAAAAATGATAGAAGAGCATACTGCTCCGAAAATCGCCTGCATAAGCAACTGCGTGGTTCCTTGTAAAAGCGGTGAGGAGGCGAGAGCCGTCGGCTACTGTATAGCCGATCGATTGTCCGACGCTTATTACGGTATGACTGAAACGGGGCTCTTTTTTACCGGTTCCAACGGTTACAGACTCGATAAACTCATAAGCGTAAAAGAGTTGATGGAAAAACTTGAATACGGAGAAGATTATCACTAAAATTTTCGCACTGCTGCTTTTTTTTGCAACACTGCTTCTAGGGGATAAAGCGCTATATATGGAAGTGGAAGCGCTTTACAATAAAATTCCCTACGCTTCGAAACTTCAAACAAGACAGATTCTTCATGATCTTGAAAATTTTTATATAAACGCCGTCGTTTCCGAAGACAAAAAGTCAACCGTAAAAACTTTAAAAGGGATAATAAAGTGCCAAAAACTTCTTGGAATGAACGCTTCCACCTACGAAAAGGAGCTTCAATCCCTCACGGGTAAAAAAAGTGAACAAACCGTCCATACCGTATTAAAGAAAAAAAAGTCCGACATAAACGACGTACTGAACATAAAGTCCATAAACATAAAGGACGATACGATCATCGTAAAATTCGACCATCCTATAAAAAGATCGCAAATACTCACATTTTCTCTTAAAAACGGAGGCGTTTTCAAAGAGATTTTCGATATACGGGCAAATCTAAACTTTAAAGCCCCTAATCTCGCTTTATCGAACATTGACAATGCAAAAATAGCTCAAAACAGACAAAACAAAGTTCGTATCGTACTAAGTAACAACACGAAAATTTTCGCGCAAGCTTTTATAAGGCGCGGAACTTTATTTATAAAAGTGAACAATCGCAAAAAGAGCGTACGAAAAACGGCCGTTTTCAAACCGATAACCCAAAAAGCGAAAATCCAAGCTCCGAGCGTTCCTTTGAAAATAGAAAAAAAGAGGCAAAATAAGATCTACGCATCTTCCAAAACGATAGTTATCGACGCCGGACATGGAGGCAAAGACTCCGGAGCCGTCGGATATAAGCGCTATCGTGAAAAAAAAGCGGTACTCAAAATCGCGACGCTTTTAAAAAAAATGTTAAAAAAGCAGGGATACAAAGTCTATCTTACAAGAGAGAACGACACATTCATAAAGCTCTCCGACAGAACTCATTTCGCAAATGAAAAAGGTGCCGATATATTCATATCCATTCATGCAAATGCGGCACCCAAAGATCAAAGACTCTCGCTTAAGGGGATAGAGACGTTTTTTCTTTCTCCGGCAAAAACCGAAAAAGCGAAAAGAATCGCCGCAAAAGAGAACCAAACGGCTATGAAATTAAATCCTATCTCACAAGATACGCTTTTAAGCTTTTTGAATCGAAACAAAATAGTCCAATCGAACAAACTCGCCATAGATATCCAAGGAGGAATCCTCTCTTCGGTTCGAAAGAAGTACGATAAGATAGTTGACGGAGGTGTAAGAGAAGCGCCTTTTTGGGTTTTGGTAGGCGCACAGATGCCCGCGGTACTAATCGAGATCGGATATATAACGAATCCGATCGAAGCCGAAAGACTTTTTAATCCCTTTTATCAAAAAGCGCTCGCAAACGGTATTAAAGAGGGAATCAACAACTACTTCGCAAAAAACAGATAAAGGTTAATATCATGAGATCATATTTTGATGAAAACATAAGTAAAACTTACGCAAACGATCCTCTTTTAATGCGTGTATATACATCAAGACTTCTTGGAAAATCAAAAGATCTCGTTCTTCACGGCGGCGGGAACACTTCCGTAAAAATAGACGACACTATTTACGTAAAAGGCAGCGGCTGGGATCTCTCCACTATAAAAAAGGAGGGATTCGCACCGGTAAAAACGGACGCTCTGCTTGATATGGCGAAAGTCGAAAAACTGAGCGACTCGCAAATGGTGATGGAACAAAAAGCGGCAATGATCGATAAAAACGCTCCGAATCCTTCCATAGAAGCCATTTTGCACGCCGTCATACCTTATAAATATGTTGACCATACCCACGCCGATGCGGTAGTCACGATAACAAATACACCCGACGCAAAAGAGTATCTTCGTCAAATATACGGCGACAGCGTACTTATAATAGAATATATCATGCCGGGATTCCCTCTTGCTAAAGCGGTATATGAGCGTACGAAAAATCTTGATTTCGACCAAATCGAGGGAATCGTACTCTTAAATCACGGTGTCTTCACTTTTGATGACTCCGCAAAAAGAAGTTACGAAAAGATGATCTCTCTTGTAAGCAAAGCCGAAGATTTTTTACAAAAAAACGCTCCGATCGAATTTAACGATAAAAAAAATCCTACCGTAAATATAGATAACTTAGCGAACGAAGTAAGTCGATTAAGAGGAGAGAGAGTTTTTCCAAAAGAGATCGCAACAAGTGCGGCGCATGAGTTTAGCCGTCTTGAGAATATTAGAGAAATTCTTCATAAGGGTCCTCTTACTCCAGAACATGTCATAAGGACGAAAGCTTTCGCAATGCTATGGCAAAGCGATTTTAAAGAGGATCTTGAAAATTTCGTAAAAGAGTATAAAGAGTATTTTAACACTTATGCAAAAGATGAGATCATGCTCGATCCGGCACCTAGATGGTGCGTGATCAAGAACCGAGGAGTGGTTGTTTTCGGAACGAATGAAAAGGAGAATTCGATCTTGAGCGACATTATATCTCACACTATGGTAGCGATTTTAAGAACGCAGAAATTCGCAAGCTGGAAATCACTTTCGAAAAAGGATATCTTCGAGATGGAGTATTGGGAGCTTGAGCAAGCAAAATTAAAAAAATAACGATTTAAAAGCATAAACTTTTTTACGAAACGGTCGAATTCTGACAAAAAAAGAACCGATCAATCATCTAACGATTTTGAATCGAACAAAAGATTTATCGTATCTATAAACTGCAAAGGATCCACCTGCACCGAATTCACTCTTATACTAAGATGCAGATGCGCCCCGGTAACTCTGCCGGTATCGCCCGCTAGAGCTATAATCTCCCCTCTTTTGACCAATTCTCCTCTTTTGACTTTGAATTTGCTTAGATGATAGTATCCGCTGTAAATTCCTTGTCCATGATCAATAATAATCGAATTTCCGGCAAAAAATCTATTCTTTACAAGAGTTATTCGACCATCGGCTATCGCCTTTACCGGCGTACCTATCTTCGCTCTAAAGTCCGTACCCGAGTGGTAACTTTTCAAAATACCGTTAAAGACTCTTTTATTCCCGAACGCACTGGTGATTTTTGAATCGATCGGATAAATAAAAGAGGATGACGGATAAAAACGTGCGCTTTTTTTATTGTATATTTCCATAGCCTCTTTTTGTTCTCTTTTGATCCTAAGTAGGTTTTTCTTACTGATTTTAGCACGAGACGAGGCGACTTTCAATTTTTCACTCTTATATACTCCCTCATAAATATCTATTTTGAATGTAGAGTAGTATTTATCACCGTCGATTATAAATACGACCGTAAGATTTGTAGTTTTAGCTTCTGTGTGGTAATCGGTGGGAACAAGAGCGTAAAAAGATCTTCCTTTTTCTACTCTGTTTTTATAAAAAGGATATCTTTTTCCTTCGAAAGCGGCATAAATTTTTTCTATTTTAGGATCCTCTTCATCGGCTTTCAACTCTACCAAGAGAGTCTGTGCGTTCGCTATTTTAGAGTCTGAAATTTCTATCTCTATATTCGCAAACAGATTCGATATCAACAAAAAAAGCGCCGCATAAACGAATCTTTTCATCATATGCCTAAAAACTCTCTAAGCTCATTTATATCGGAAATCGCACCGGTTGGGTGATCGCTAAATCCCCAAGCAACCAAAAGCGAATCTATCTTTGCGTTGTTCGCCGCCTTTATATCACGAACGCCGTCGCCTATCATAAGAAACGACTCTCTTTTTTCACCGTAAAAATCGATAATTTTTTCTATCATATGCGGATGCGGCTTCGAAAGAGGAACTTCGTTCGCACATACGACGATATCGAAATATTTCGATATTCCCATAGACTCTAGCAAAGGAACAGCCGATACGTCGTACGCATTCGTGGCCAAAGCGAGTTTATGCGTTTTGGAAGAATCTATCAAAAACTCCTCCACCCCATCGTAAAGACGACTTTGAGTATGATGATGCTTTTTATAGTATGTATGAAAGTGATACTCATGTATTTTTTGGAACTTATCACTATTATAAAAAAACCGCGCCGGATTTATCGAAGCGTCGTTTATAGCTTCTATAATCTCTTCATCCGCCAACTTCGGCAAAGAGATCCGTTCTCTTACATAGTTGATGGTATTTGCCAAAAGTGCGGAAGAGTCTATCAAAGTTCCGTCCATATCGAAAATCAAGTGTGTTTTAGTTCGCATGTAAGCGCTTCCTTGGTTATGATTCTTGCCATCTCTTCGCTCGTATCTATGATATGGTTGATACCGAACTCTTTTATGATCTTTTTATGACTCTCGTTTCTGACTTTGACGATAGTATTTATATTTTTATCGATAGAGACGATCGCCTCACATACTTGACGGATCTTCGAAGCATTGTCAAGAGCTACTATGATAGCCATAGACTCTTTGGCTCCAAGAGCTTCAAGAACTCCTCTTTGCATTGCATTAGCCAAAAAGATCTTTTGAGAATCTAGCTCTCCTTTTTTTACCAAGTCCATTTCATGCTCGATTATGATATAGCATATTCCGGAATTTTTGAGATTTTTAGCGATTTTTTGACCTATGGGACCATATCCTATGATAATGATGTGATTGGAAAAACCGCTAGATTTCATGACAAACTCGACCTTGGGCTCTTTAAATACGAGATCGGCAAGCGCTTTTATATTTTTCAATACAAATGGCGTAACGATCATAGACAAAACTACGGTTATTATCAAAATTTGATTGGTCGTCGTCTCTATCAATCCGTTTTGGGACGCCAAAGCGAAAATCGCCAAAGCGAATTCACCGATTTGAAAAAGAGCGAGGGCACTTTTAAAATTGGTACGCCTTTGGACAAAAAAGGAGAGCATGGCAAACTGTATAACGGCCTTAAGCAACATAATAGCGATAAGAAGAATCAAAATGATATGACCGTACTGAAGAATGGTTTGCAAATTTATCTGCATTCCGATAGTTACGAAAAAAATTCCAAGTAGTATGTCTCGAAACGGAACCAAATCCGATTCTATTCTATATTTATACTTTGTTTCGGCTATGGTCATACCGGCCAAAAAAGCGCCGAGAGAGAAGGTGAAACCAAATAGATGCGCGATATATGACGAACATACCACTACAAACAGTACGGCTATCAAAAATATCTCTTCGGAATTCGCACCGGTAATCCAATCGAAAAACCTCGAAATAAACATCTTTCCGAAAACGAACAATATGAGAAAAACGACTACGGCACTACCTAGCGTTATAAGTAGAAGCAGACCGATCGAATCGGTATGAGACGTAAAGATCGAGATCATCAAAAGTATGGGAATGACCGCGAGATCTTGAAAAAGCAACACCCCTAGAGTAATACGGCCGTAACCGCTGTGAATTTCGGAATTTTCATTCAAGATTTTCAAAACGATCGCCGTCGAGGATAAAGAGAGCGCAAATCCCAAAACGATAGCGCTTTTTGCCTCGAGAGAAAAGAGATAACGACCTAAAAGCGTAAATAAAAGGCCTGTTACGAAAACTTGTAAAAAACCGTAAACGAAAACCTCTTTTTTCATCTTTTTCAGATGAGAGATGGAAAATTCCAACCCGATAGTGAACATAAGAAAGACTATTCCAAACTCCGCCAGATGATCGAGCTGTTCGAGCTTTTGATCTCGTAACGAAAAGATATAGCTTATCGCGAGTCCCGAAAAAATATATCCTATTATAGTCGGAATTTCAAACTTCTTCAAAAAAACATTTAGAATGGTAGCTATAAAAATAGTCGTTATAAATATAATTAAAATACTGTCCATAAACACTCCGGGAGCTATTTTATCATAATTTTGCACCGATACCGACTTTTTTACTCACAGCGGCTCATTTTTCTTTTTAAATTACATTAAATTTATAATATTTAATATTTATTGTATAATTATAAAAATATTCAGATATTCTCTTTTTATAACTTCAAGACATAAAAAGAGATATCCAGATGGAGTCGATCATGATGAAAATCATTTTAACACGGATCGTTTATATAACTATTTTCCTATTTTTTCTCACCTCTTGTTCGAATCGAACGAATAACGACTCCAATGAAACGAACGAACAAAGGAAAATATCTATGCAAAAGTTGGGAGAGATGCTTTTTTTCGATAAATCTCTCTCTTTAAACAAAACTCAATCATGCGCCACCTGTCACAATCCCGACCATGCATTCATCGACGATAGGGACAACGCCCTGGATTCCGCCGTCTCTCTAGGCGATGACGGAGTCTCTTTGGGAGATAGAAACGCTCCGACCATCTCGTATGCGAAATTCAGTCCGACATTTCATTTTGACAACTCTTTGAAAGAGTATATAGGCGGTCAATTTTTTGACGGCAGAGCCGAAGATCTAAAAGCCCAAGCAAAAGCTCCCCCGTTAAATCCGGTCGAAATGGGTATGCCCGATATTCAAAGCTTAGTCGCTAGAATCAAACAAAACGGCAAATACGTCGAAATGTTTAAAACGATTTTCGCGGAAGATATTTTCGATGATGCGAACAAAACATATGACGCTATGGCACAAAGTATAGCCGAATTTGAAAAGACGGAGCAATTCGCACCGTTTGACTCTAAATATGATAAATATTTAAAAGGAGAGTATAAACTAACCCCTAAACAAAAACTTGGAATGGATCTTTTTTTCGCAAACGGCGCCACAAACTGCATCAGATGTCATACCTTGAAAAAAAAAGGCGAACAGTACGAACCCTTTAGCGGTTACGGATATCACAATATCGGTACGCCCGTCAATAAAAAGGTAAGATATGCGAATTCGCTGCCGCTTGATTTTATCGATCACGGGCTACTTGCCAATCCGCTTGTAAAAGATACCGCCGAAGACGGAAAATTCAAAGTTCCCACTCTTAGAAATATCGCCGTTACAGCTCCGTATATGCATAACGGTATATTCAAAAATCTTCGAACCGTTTTAGAATTTTACGACCATTTCAACAATCCCAAAAGAGAGATCAATCCGGAAACGGGCAAACCTTGGGGCGAACCGGAAGTAAACGCGACCGTAAATCGCGAAGATCTTCGGATGCAGATATTGACGGATGAGAAAATCGACGCATTGATAGCTTTTTTAAAATTGCTCACGGACGAGAGATACGAACATTTGATCGAAAATTCCAACGACGTCCCGCCGGACAATATCCAAGATCAAAACGAAACGCAACAAATACTTTTTCAAAGATTCGGCACTCAGAGTTTCACTATGCCCGTAGGTTTACTTCAAGCTCCGAGGGATAACAATCGCTGGTACGTAATAGAACTGGAGGGGAAAGTACAGACGTTCAAGCAAAACGAGTGGACGAAAAAGATATTTATCGATATAAGCGAACAGGTGAAATCGGGCGGAGAACAGGGACTTTTAGGAATGGCGTTTCACCCGGAATTTCCGACGGTTCCTTATGTTTTTCTTTCATATATCGATTTGGAGGGTAATTCGGTTATCGCCAGATTTACAAGTGACGACGAGGGCTCGACGCTGAATGTCAATTCCAAGAAGATCATTTTGACGCTTACACAACCGTATGAAAATCATAACGGAGGAAATATTGCTTTTGGAGCGGACGGATATCTTTATATAGGTTTCGGAGACGGCGGAAGTGCATTTGATCCGCATAACAACGCACAAAATAAAAGAACTCTTTTAGGATCTATGCTTCGTATAGATATCGATAACGCGGATCCCTACGCAATCGTAGAGGACAATCCTTTTTTTGGAAATCCTAAGGCCGTAAACGGAGTATGCCAAAACGCGGAGTGCCCTGAAATATACGCCTGGGGATTTAGAAATCCTTGGAGATGGAGTTTTGACAAACGATACGGCAGACTCTGGGTTGGAGATGTCGGACAGGATAATTGGGAAGAGGTTGACATCGTAGAGAAAGGTAAAAACTACGGCTGGAACTGCAAAGAAGGAACTCATAAACTAGATATTGCGTGTAACGATGAAAATTTAACCGATCCTGTTTTGGAATACGATCATAATCAAGGTTTTGCGATCACCGGAGGTTACGTTTACAGAGGACAACAAAACGAATCGTTAAAAGGCGTCTATATTTATGCCGACTATGTTACTGCGGTAGTATGGGGATATTTTCCAAACGGAGATATCAAAGTTTTAGCGGATACCGAATTTTCGATATCGTCTTTTGGAGAGGGAAACGACGGTGAATTGTATATCGTGGATTTTGCCGGCGGAAATCTTTACAAGATCAATGAAAAATAAATTCTTAACCTATCCTGCCGATTTAAAACGAAGAGATAAAAGGGGTACCGTATGAAAAATGGAGTGTCGGCGATTATATTTTTTACGCTCTTTATTTCGACGCTTAACGCATCGGACTTTAAATTGAATATGCTGTTTGTCGAAAGCGAACATTGCCGATGGTGCGAAAAAATGGACAATGAGATATTTGAAAACGAAAAAATAGCGACCGATCTTCGAAATATGTACGAAATAAAAAAGGTCAAAAGAGGATCAAAAGAGATACCCAAATTCATAAAACCCAAATATTACCCGACCACATACATACTCTCAAGCGACTCCAAAAAGCTCATAGACGAACTTCCCGGTTACATGAAACCCGAACGCTTTATGGAGTATGTAACCGAACTTTACGATTTGGAAAAATAGATCGAAATTGGACCATAAGTCCTTTTTTACCCCTATTTGGATAAAATCTCGCAAATTTGAGAGAGGGATACTACCCATTATGAGTGAAAATAAATCAGTTTACAATCCGAAAGATATCGAACAAAAATATTACAAAATTTGGGAAAAGCGTGGCTATTTCGAGATCGACGGAAACAGCGCCATACAACAAAAAGATAAAAATTTCGCCATCATGATGCCGCCGCCGAATGTCACGGGAGTCCTACATATCGGTCATGCACTGACCTTTACGCTACAAGATATTCTCACTCGCTACAAACGAATGGACGGCTACAGAACCTTATGGCAGCCGGGACTAGATCATGCCGGTATCGCCACTCAAAATGTCGTTGAAAAACAGCTTTTGGCCGAAGGAAAGACAAAAGAGGAGATCGGACGCGAAGAGTTTTTAAAAAAAGTTTGGGAATGGAAAGAGTACAGCGGTGGAAAAATTCTTGAACAGATGAGACATCTTGGTATCTCTCCGGCTTGGAGCCGAGAAAGATTTACTATGGATGACGGTTTGAAAAACGCCGTAAAGAAGATATTCGTAAAACTATACGACGAAGGGATGATCGTTCGAGACAACTATATGGTAAATTGGTGTACGCATGACGGAGCTTTGAGTGATATAGAGGTCGAACATGAGGATATAAACGGGAAGTTTTATCATATAAAATATCCGCTAAGCGACGATAGCGGTGAAGTTGTAGTCGCCACTACGAGACCGGAAACATATTTCGGCGACACCGCCGTTATGGTTCATCCGGACGATGAGAGGTACAAAGACATCATAGGAAAAAGCGTAAGATTACCTCTAATAAACAGAGAGATAAAGATCATAGCGGATCCTCATGTAGATATGGAGTTTGGTACGGGTATAGTCAAGGTCACACCGGCACACGATCCAAACGATTACGAAGTGGGTAAAAGACATGATCTCGACTTTATAACCTGCTTTGACGAAAAAGGTTATTTGAATCAAGAGTGCGGAGAGTTTCGCGGAATGGAGAGACTAGAAGCCAGAGAGAAGATCGTTGAAAAGTTGAAGGATGAAGGTTTTTTGGTGAAAGTGGAAGATCATCTACACCAGGTAGGTCACTGCTACCGCTGTCACAATATCGTCGAACCTTATATATCCAAACAGTGGTTCGTCAAAAAAGAGATCGCGGAGGAAGCCGTCAAAAAAGTTAACGACGGCGAGAGTAAATTTTTCCCGCCTCACTGGATAAACTCATTTAACGCATGGATGAACGAACTCAAAGATTGGTGTATATCGCGGCAGCTTTGGTGGGGACATCAGATACCGGTTTTTTATTGTCAAGAGTGCGACTATGAGTTTGCGACACAAGAGGATCATCCTTCAAGCTGCCCAAAATGCGGCTCGAATAAGCTGAAACAGGATCCTGATGTTTTGGATACTTGGTTTAGTTCCGGTCTTTGGCCGTTTTCAACTTTAGGATGGGGTAACGGAGAGTACGGTAAAGACGAACTTTGGAAAGAGAGCGATCTTGAAGATTTTTATCCAAACTCTCTTCTTATAACGGGATTTGACATTCTCTTTTTCTGGGTGGCTAGAATGATGTTTATGGGGGTTCATGAGATGAAAGAGGTACCCTTTTACGATATCTATCTACACGCACTCGTTAGAGACGAACACGGCGATAAAATGAGCAAGTCCAAAGGAAACGTCATTGATCCGTTGGATATGATCAAAGAGTTCAATGCCGATACTCTCAGATTTACCTTGGCTGCTCTAGCGGTTCAAGGTAGAGATATTAAATTGAGCAAAGAGAAACTTGGACTTTATAGAAATTTTACGAACAAACTCTATAACGCTTCGAGATTTCTGCTTTTAAGTTGCGATAAATTCGACGACCTGAATCAAATAGAGATAAAGACTAACTTAGGAAGATATATGCTCAGCCGCTTTAAAGCGGCTACGAAAGAGGTAAGAGAAAATATCGACTCCTACCGATTCAACGATGCCGCTATGAGTCTGTACCGCTTCTTTTGGGGTGAGTTTTGCGACTGGGGAATCGAACTTAGCAAAGCCGATAAAGAGAGCGTAAAAGAGCTTGGCGCGATCTATAAAGAGTCTTTAAAACTTCTTCACCCTTTTATGCCCTTTATCTCCGAACATCTCTACCAAGAGCTAAGCGGAACTACACTTGAGAGTTCAAACGACTCCGTCATGATCATGCCCTATCCTAGCGATACGAAAAACGATCGACAAATCGAAGAGGTTTTTTCTCTCGTCATCGAATCGATCGTAAGTATCAGAAGACTAAAAGCCAATCTTGACTTAAACGGTGAATTGCAGAGAGTTTTCATTAAATTAAACGATAAAAAAATCGATCTTGAAAATTTGAAAAAATATATACAAAGACTCGCAAAAGTTAAGGAGGTTCTTTTCATATCTCAAAAAGAACCCGAATGCGCGGCCGATGTAAGCGATTCGTTGGAGGTTTATATACCCCTATCCAATGTCGATCTCACTCCGATTTTGAAAAGATTGGAAAATCAAAAACAAAAACTCGAAAAAGAGATAAATAAACTGCAAAATATGCTATCGAACGAAAAATTCGTCGCAAACGCTCCCGAAAACGTCGTACGGGAAAATAAGGAAGCATTGAAAAACGCTAAAAACAGATATGAAAAAGTGCGAAACGAACTAGATTCGCTCATAATTATAAGCTGAATCGATCAATAAATTTAGACCATAAAAGAAAGGATATATCATCATTTACACGATTATTCATACAATCCATCTGCTGGCGGCATTCGTATATGGCGGCTTTTTATTTACAGATAACCTCTTTATGTCCAAGATGAATAAAACACTAAACGAAGAAGAGGCAGCAAAAGCACGAGAAGCGATTATGATCCATGTTAGAAAAGTGGTACCTTACGCTCTTTTGCTGACGGTTGCGACCGGTATTTATCTGTTTTATTTTGCATTTGGAGAGATCTCCCAAGATGGGTTGTCAACATTTCAAAAGCTACTTAGCATAAAAGCGTTTTTAGGGTTGTGGCTGGGGATCAGAGGGTTTAATCAAGTCTTTTTGAAAATAGACCCGCTTGTATTTAAAAGTCATAAATTTCCCTTTTTACTCGTTATAATTATCATAATACTTTCTCAATTTATGCATATATGATGATTTTATGCTAACATTTTGTACCATGACTAAAAAGGGAGTTCTTTCATGAGACTTTACACGCCGCTAAAGAGCAACTCGCTAAAAATCATGCTTCTTGGAAGCGGAGAACTTGGAAAAGAGGTCGCCATAGAGGCCGGTCGTTTGGGAGTCGAAGTTGTTGCGGTTGACTCTTACGCAAATGCGCCCGCTCATCTTGTCAGCAACCGAGCTTACATTATCGATATGAAAAACGAAGAGGAGATTTTGGAGATCATCCGAAGAGAAAAACCCTCCTATATACTTCCGGAGATCGAAGCTATCAATATCGACGCGCTATTCAAAGCGGAAAAAGAGGGATTTTGCGTTATTCCCAATGCGGATGCGGTGAGTAAAACGATGAATAGAAAAAAGATCCGTATTTTCGCGGCTGAAGAATTGTGCGTCAAAACTAGTAAATATCGATTTATTAAAAATTTTATGCAACTTGAAGAAGCGGCCAAAGAAATAGGCTTTCCTTGCGTCGTAAAACCGGTTATGAGTAGTTCGGGTCATGGTCAAAGTATCGCCGAAAACGAAAACGATCTTAAGATCTCTTGGCAAAAAGCGAAAGAGGCCAGAGGCGATTCCAGTGAACTTATAGTGGAAGAGTTTATAGATTTCGATTATGAGATTACCCTTTTGACCGTAAAAAACGGTAAAACTACAAAGTTTTGCAAACCCATCGGTCACATTCAAAAAGATGGAGATTACATCTATTCATGGCAACCGATGCAAATGAGTGATAAAGCGCTAAAAAGCGCTCAGGATATGGCGAAAAAGGTAACGGATGCTCTTGGCGGAAGAGGGATTTTCGGAGTCGAGTTTTTTGTAAAAGCGGATGAAGTCTATTTTAGTGAACTAAGCCCAAGACCTCACGATACGGGAATGGTAACTATGATAACCCAAAGCCAAAGCGAATTTGCACTTCATATAAGAGCGATTTTGGGACTGAATATAGATTTTCATTTTTACGGTAAAGGGGCAAGCGCCGCTTATAAAAGCGATGTCGAGAGTGTTAAGCCCTCTTTTGAAATCGATGAGAATCTGTTAGATGAAAATACCGTTTTAAGAATTTTCGCGAAACCGGTAGCTCATATCGGAAGAAGGATGGCGGTTATACTCTGTTATGGAGAAGAGGCTCTTGAAAACGCAAAAAACAAAATCAAACAGATCAGAGGAGTAGCATGAAACATATAAAAAAAATAGCGGATTATTCGATTGTCGGAGGAATGGGCGCGATTGTGATGGGCGCATTTGCCGGGTGCGGCGATAGCGGACTCCCCCCGCAGCAAAATATTCAAGAAAATAGTTTTCAAACAGCTTCCCAAAAACAAGGAGCGTTCGTCGTCATTCAAGAGGTGGCTCCAAAAGAGTACAAAATCGTAGATGAGTACCCTAGCAGCGAAACTAGAGTTATACTCAAATCACTTGACGGAAAAGAGAGGATATTAAGCCAACAAGAACTAGACGAGATGATCAAAGAGGAGGCGAAAAAGATCGAAGAGGGAACATCAAGACTCACTTCCAACGAACAAGTCTCCAGCGGTATGGGCGGTATGGGACTAGGTGAGACGATTCTCGCAAGTGCCGCCGGAGCGATTTTAGGAAGTTGGATTGGAAGTAAACTTTTCAACAACCAAAATTATCAACAAAAGAGGCAAGCTTCGTATAAAAGCCCTCAAACTTACAGTAGAAGTAAAAACAGTTTCAACAAAGCCAAAAGCGCTTCCACTAAAAAATCGGGATTTTTCAAGAATTCGCAAACCTCGCAGACAAGAAAATCATCAAAAAGCAGCGGTTTTTTCGGTTCAAAATCCTCATCGCGAAGTTTCGGAGGATAAAAAATGAATCTTCTGAAAGTAAAACCTCTGAGTACGGAGTTTTTAAAATCGATCAACTTCTCTTGGCATACGGATTTTGACGATAATACACCCTATCTTATCGACAAGCTGGTGGAAGTCGAAGAGATAGAAGCAAAAACCTTCGCTCGTGCCGCCGACGAACTTTACGATATGTTCGTCGAAGCCGGAGATTACGTCATAGACAATAATCTATTTCATGAGTTGAATATCCCTTTTAATTTAGTCGATATCATAAAAGCCAGTTGGGAAAACGACGTACATTGGCATCTTTACGGTCGTTTCGACTTTGCCGGCGGTCTTGATCGAATACCCATAAAACTTCTGGAATTTAACGCCGATACTCCTACTCTGCTCTTAGATACCGCCATAGCGCAATGGGCGATGTTGAAAGCTAACAATCTTGACGAATACAGACAATTTAACAATATTCATGAATGTATAAAAGAGAATTTTCAAAGACTCGTAACTCTCGAAGAGAACGTGGACAAATTCGATGAATACTACGAAGGATGGAAAATTCTCTTCTCAAGTGTAAGAGGCGCACAAGAAGATGAAGATACGACCAGATATCTTGAATCCATCGCTAAAGAGGCCGGATTTGAGAGCGCATTCGCGTATATGGACGAAATCGAGTTCGATCCGCAAGAGGGAATCTTTTTTGAAGATGTTCAATATGATTATTTTTTCAAACTAGTTCCTTGGGAAGATATCGCCATATCCGAAGGTGATCTGGCGCTAATTTTGACACAGATAGTGAACAATCAAAAAGCGATTATCCTAAATCCGGCATATACACTTATGTTTCAAAGCAAAGCGTTTATGAAAATTTTATGGGATCTTTTTCCCAATCATCCGCTACTTCTTGAAACATCCTTTGAACCGCTAAAAGATAAAGCATATGTTAAAAAACCCGCTTTCGGAAGAGAAGGAGAAAATATAACCGTCTATGACGAAAACGGCGATATCGTAGATCAAAAAGATGGTCACTACGATAATTTCAAACCGATTTATCAAGAAAGAGCCGTTCTAAATCAAGACAGCAACAAAAATTTCTACCAAGCCGGCGTCTTTTTCGCATATGAGGGATGCGGTTTGGGGTTTAGAACGGGAGTACGACCTATTTTGGACGATGACGCGAAATTTGCGGGACATATCATCAAATAAGAGTAACGTTTACATCCAAAAAGAGATCCGGGAAAAGAAACACTATAAAAGGATTCGTCAAAGCCATCGTAGCAACGGATCCTTTTTGTACGAGATTTAGTTTAATATCAATGAAATCTTCGTTTTTTTCCATCTTCAATACCTCAAATTCATGTCCGCCGCTGTTTTTCGTACCAGCCCTGATGATGACGGCGGTACCGTCAAAGCTAATCTCTTCACCGCAAACCAGCGCATACTCACGATTGAACTCTTCTATAGCTTCTTCTTTATCGCTTCGGAAAAAAGATATACTCTCGTTCATATCAAGATACGCACCGCCGTCACACGCATACTCTCCGCTTTTCAAAACCTGATACTCCAAAGCGTTCATACCCCTTTCACTTAAGTTATTATCCTTAAAATTGTCTTCATTTACACTGCAGCCCGTAACTAAAAAAACCAAAGCAAAGAGTAGATAAGAAAGAGTTTTCATCATTTACCTTTTTTAATGTTTATAGTGTTACTCTAACATAAAAAGAGAACTTAATGCAAAAAACTTTAATTTTTTTTGCTAATTTGGCTTTTTTATTTTACCTTATGCTACAAAAAGTAATAGATCAGTTACCCAAATAATACGTTATATTCGTAACGACACGAACCTTTTTTATATACGGCGTATTTTGATCCCTATTATCTATCGTAAAATATCCTTGTGTCGCTCTTTTGATTTTACCAAGAGCCGAATTCGAATCTTTGGCGAATTTCAAAGCCGCTTTTCTCGCATTTTTGGTGGCTATCTCTATCATTTGCGGTTTTATACGATTTAAACCCGTAAATATGAACTGCGTCTCATACATATCGTTCCTAGCAAATACCCCTTCATCGGTAAGTTTATATAGATCTCTTTGAAGTTTGACGACTTGATCGACCTTTTTCGTATATATGGTTACCATAGAGTCGGCAAAAAATCGAATTTTCGGATTGTAATTGTTATATCCCTGAGCCAATCTATCCGTAAACTGAGGAGGAGATATGGTAATTTCGCTTTTGTTAAAACCGAATTTTTTCAAAAAGGATTCTATTATCAGAAGATTTTGTTTTATTTTGTCATTTAACTCGGCCATAGTCGGTGCGGCATTTTGAAAACGAATCGGAAATATAGCGGTATCGGCTTTAACCTCTTTTAACGCCAAGCCTTTTACGCTTACGGTTCTCTCCATCTGTTTGATTTTGAACATCGTATCGGAGATAAAATAACCCATCCCTATAAGTCCGGCAGCGATAAAAACACCCAAAACGAACGAACCGGCGACTCCTCTCTCCTGCATAACGACTCCTTTTTACGATCTTCGTTTTAAACATTATATCAAAATTTGATATCATTAACGGATGATTAGGATACTTATAGCCGAAGATGACGAACTTTTTGCGCAGACTCTCGAAGATTTTTTGACCGATGAAGGATTTATCGTCGAGATAGCCCATAACGGAGCGACCGCCGAGGAACTGTGTTACGAAAAAAATTACGATCTGCTTCTTTTGGATATCAATATGAACGATCTGACCGGACTCCAGCTGCTTAAAAACCTAAGAGATAACAATAATATAACACCGGCGATCTATCTGACTTCTTACAAAGATAAAGATACGCTATTAAAAGGATTTGAAACCGGCGCTGACGACTACTTGAAAAAACCCGTCGATCTGGACGAGCTTTTGATGCGAATAAACGCCCTCTTGAAAAGAAGCAACAAAGTTCTTCACTCGATAGATATCGCCGAGTTCGTTTACGATAAAAAACAAAAGGTTCTCATAAAAGAACAACAAATTTTTCAACTTGCGAAAAAACAGGCTCTATTGCTTGAGATTCTTATAGAAAATCGAAACAAGACGGTTTCAAAAGATCATATAAAGTCGAGACTGTGGGAGTGGGACGAGACTCCCAGTGACGGGGCTCTTAGAGTCTATATAAACGATCTGAAAAAAATACTCGGTAAAGATTTAATCGAAAACATCAAAGGAATAGGATATCGTCTTGCGTTCTAAAGAGTCGGCATTTTTGATTTCGAACATTATCATCGTGGCATCGATATCTTTGATCGTATATGCTTTGAATGTTTGGTTTGAAAAAATTCTGCCCAATATTTACATAAGAGCTTTGATTGCTTTAATCGTGACAATCTCTCTTTACTACTTTTTAGCCGTTTCGGTCATAAGAGAGTATCTATCGACGGATAAAAAATTAAAAGAGATGATAGATCACACCCTTCATGAATTGAACACTCCGATAGCTACGATCGAGGCGAATGTCTCTATGCTCAAAAAAACGATAGATCAACCGAAAAATCTTTCGCGACTCAATCGTATAAGCGAAGCGTCGAAAAATCTTACCGCCTTATATGAAAGTATCGAATACAACATAAAAGAGAAGATAGAGCAGATCGAAAAAATAGAGTTCGATCTAAGAAAAAGCATCGACGAAAGTATAAGGCGGTTTTATGATATAAAAGGTTGCATCAGGATTGAAAATCTATGTGAAACTCTTACGATCCGTACCGATAGAAACGGTTTTGAGAGAGTTTTGGACAACCTTCTCTCTAACGCTATAAAATACAATAAAAAAGGCGGCTTCGTAAAATTTTTCACCAAAAATAGAAAACTTTACATTCAAGACAGCGGTATAGGTATAGATCCGAAAAACCTACTTATAGTTTACGAAAAATCATTTCAAGAGAACCCCTCTACAGAAGGATTCGGTCTTGGTCTTGGTATCGTAAAAGATTTTTGCGACAAAGAGAAGATAGAGATCAAAATCGATACGAAAAAAAATTACGGTACTACCATATCGTTGGATCTTGAAAATATCGTAAAAAAAGATTAGTAACCTCTTCGTTTATCTCTGACATAAAGAGCGCTTCTATGTTCGCCGCGCTTTTGCACCTCGAAAAGATCTATCGCACGGATAAGTTCTCCCCAGCTTTTATACCCGAAATTTCTAGGATCGTAACTTGTATTGTTCGAGATGTGATTACCGACATCCGCAAGATATGCCCAGCCCTCTTCATCTTCGGTACTTTCGATTGCATGACGCAAGGCATTTAAAAGTTTGGTATCTTTTTTAAGTTCACTGTTTGATCTTTTAGTATCTTTTTTCTGGTTTGCGGAGTTCACTCTGGTTTCATTTACCGATCCTAGATTTTCAAGATATAAAAACCTCGAACATGCATTTACAAACGGCATAGGAGTCTTTTTTTCACCGAAACCGTAAACTTTGAGTCCATTTGCAAGTATGCGCATAACAAGAGGAGTAAAATCACTGTCACTAGAGACTATACAAAAGGCATCAAGCTCTTTGGTAAACAAAAGCTCCATCGCATCTATCGTCATCGCCATATCCGAAGCGTTTTTACCTTTTGTATAATCAAACTGCTGTATCGGCTGAATCGCATACTCAAAGAGTACCGCTTCCCAACCTTTTGATTTTGGATTTTTCCAGTTACCGTATGCTTTTCTGATATTTACGACTCCATATTTTGCGAGTTCGGAAAGTATGACATCGATTTTCGATGCCGGCGCGTTATCGACATCGATAATGAGGGCTATTTTTTCTTCTGAATGTTTCATGTTCAAAAATATACACTAATTGAGATTAAATTATAATTTTACTCTTATGGACTTTTTCTTTAAAAAAAGAGTATAATAGTAAATGATAATTATTTTTTTATATTTAGAGCCCCAAAAAGAACACCTTTATTAAAAGCTGTCGATTTATTAGTAATTAAACTTAAAGAGTATCAATGATAGAAAAATTTATGAATATATTGAGCTTGTATGAAAGACGAAAACATGACGAGGAGTTTCTACAAGCTTTGACTCGTATGATATTTTTTATCCTTATTATCACTACTTTGGTTCTTTTTTATCCTCACTATATCGACAATAGCGATATGTACTATGCCATAAGCGCTTTTTTTATATTTATGTGCGTACATTTTTACTGGCATCTGAAAAAACCCGGAATTAATCTAATAAGAAGAATAAGTGCGATTGTCGCGGATATCTCACTCATATCGTTCATAATCTACAAACTCGACCTACATGCGATCTTCGTCTATCCCGTATTGCTTTGGATAGTTATGGGAAACGGGATCAGATTCGGTGAAAAATATTTTTACATCGCTTTGAGTTACGCTTTTGGCGCTCTATCGATCGCTCTATTTCACAATCAATTTTGGTCGGCACATTTTGATTTGAGTCTTGCTCTGATCATCGGTCTGCTTATGATCACCCTCTTTAACACTAAAACGTTCAAACGGATTCAACAACTTAACAATACGCTGGAAAAGAAGGTTCAGCAAAGGGTAAAACAGCTCGAGTACGAATATTTTCATGACTCTTTAACAGGACTTAAAAATACTATGGCGTTGGAATATCACCTAAAAAACGACGCTTTCAGCGGACTTATGGTCATCGATATAGACGGCTTTAGAAATATAAACGAACTATACGGTATGCATACGGGAAATCAACTTTTAAAATCGTTTGCATACAGCCTTGAAAAATTTTTCAAAGAGAGGGAATTTGATTTTTACAGAATATACGGAGATGTTTTCGCCCTGAGAGGAAAATTCGCTTTTATCGATCATGAAGTTTACGAAAATCTTGTCGAGGATCTTTTAAAATATGTTGACAATCTAAATATCACCTCCTCAGAGATCGAAGATTCCGTCAAACTGGATATAACCATCGGATTGTCGCTTGAGGAGGAAGACGCCCTCAACAAAGCGGAAATGGCACTTAGTTTTGCGAAATCAAATGCCAAAAAATTTATCGCTTATAGTAAAATGATAGATTCCAGTAAAACCATTCATCAACTACTTCAAAGAAAATCGGAGATCAAAGACGCGATCAATTCTGATAATTTTATCCCCGTTTTTCAACCTATCGTAAATAGAAAAAAAGAGATTGTAAAATACGAATCACTCATAAGAATGAGAAAAACTATCGACGGTAAAACGGAGCTGATATCTCCCTTTTTCTTTCTCGACGCTGCTATAAAGACAAAACAGTACGAAACGCTGACAATTATTATGATAGAAAAAAGTTTTAAAATTATGAACGGATTACAAAAACCGTTCTCTTTAAATCTCTCTTTCAACGATCTTATGAATGAAAACGTACTTAACAAACTGAAAGAAAATATAGAAAAATACAATATAGGCGGGCAACTTACCGTCGAGATATTGGAGAGTGAAAACATCGAAGACTACCGGATTATCAACAATTTTATAAAGGAGTTCAAATCACTTGGAGTTCAAATAGCCATAGATGATTTCGGAAGCGGCTTCTCAAACTTTACTCATGTCTTTGAACTTGAACCGGATATCCTTAAAATCGACGGTTCACTTATAAAAAACATAGACATAGATAAAAAATCGTATGAGTTCGTAAAATCGATAGTACAACTTGCAAAGGCTCTCGAGATAGAGACTTTAGCGGAATTTGTAGGCTCAAAAGAGATATTTGATATCACTTATAAACTTGGGATCGACTATTTTCAGGGATACTACTTTTGTGAACCGGTACCGAAAGAAGAATTAACAAAAGAGGTTCAGCTACTTAGCTAATATAATACTTCGTATATCTTGATTTATTATCACTTGCCAACGATCAATCTGAATTTTTGACTTATAAGCTAAACAATAAGATAATCTTGCAATTAGTTATAATATATGTTCTTA
>CAZNIT010000019.1:0-41125 GCA_964573205.1 uncultured Sulfurospirillum sp.
CTAAGCCATAAATCATAATCTTCACACACTTTAAGTTCTTCATCAAAACCGCCACATTTTTCAAATAACTCTTTTTTTATCATAACAGTAGATGGAGATATTTTACAAAAATCCAGATTTTCATAAAAGCAATCACCTTGCGGTTTTTTATGCTTCTTTTTCTGAGAAACGATCTTTTCATCTCTTATCCAAATTTCGTTCGTATGCGAAAAGAGTATGTCGGGATGATTTTTATGAAAAAGTGTTTGAATTTCAAGTTTCTTTTTATCCCAGATATCGTCCGAATCCAAAAACGCTATCCATTTTGATGCAGAAGCCGCAACACCCCTGTTTCTAGCGGCCGAAACACCTTGGTTTTTTTGAACGATTATCTTCACGAACTCTTCATACTCTTTTAAAACTTCCAAAGTACCGTCACTTGATCCGTCATCGACGACGATAATCTCGCTTGGAGTCAAAGTTTGATCCAATACGCATTTAAGAGCTCTTCTTACGAAAGATCTACGGTTATAAAAAGGTATAACGACGGCTATATTCAACTCTTCTTCGTCGCCTTGTTAAAATATAACCAAATCAGCGTTATCAAAGAGAGTAATATCAAAGGCATAATCCAGGGATCGTCTTTCAATCTGCCAAAAAGTGAAACGATATGCTCTCCGCCCTTATAGCTCAAAAGCCCGAAAAAGAGTACGAATAAAGCCGATGCGGGAGCGTTTAATATACCGAACTTGACAAAGCTATATTTTGAAAGCCCCATAGCAATCGGCACCAATGTTTTCACTCCATATACGAACTTTTGTAAAAATACGGCAAAATCGCCATATTTTCGAACTAGCATATGAGACAGCGCAAATTTTCTTCTGTGATTTTTCATATACGGCGCTATCATCTGTTTATTATATCTTGCCATATAAAACAAGATCATATCTCCTAAATAGTTGGCCGCAAATACGACAAGCATAGAGATCGTTATATCCATTTTCCCCATATAGCTTAAAGCTCCTGCGGCAATCATGCCGAAAAATCCCCCGCCAAGAGAGTATAAAAAAAGCGCTATGTAACCGTATGTCGTCAATGATGTTAAAAGTTCTTGCATTCTATATTTTTTCCTTAGTCGGTAAAAATCTCTTTAAAATATCCGTCTTCGCTCATAAGCTTTTCAAGAGTACCGCTTTGAGCGATCTTTCCTTCATGAATATAATAAATAAAATCGGCCATTTTGATCGTACTCAATCTGTGAGCGATTATTATAGTGGTTCTCTCTTTTAAAAAGCCTGTCAACGCTTCAAAAAGAGAGTCTTCCGTATTTACATCCAGTGCCGAAGTCGATTCGTCAAAAATAACAATATTCGGATCAGCTATGATCATGCGTGCAATAGATACTCTTTGCCTCTGACCGCCGGATAGTTTGATGCCATTTTTGCCTACAAGAGTATCAAGCCCGTTTGGAAGTTCCTCTATAAAACCTCCAAGCTGTGAAATTTCAAGAGCCTCTTTAATCCTCTCTTGAGTGCACTCTTTACCGAAAGTTAAATTGAAACGAATCGTCTCGTTGAAAAGCATCGGACTTTGGAGTACAAGATATACATGCTCTCTTACGACGTCCAATCCTATCTCTTTGTACGATACGCCGTCATACAAAATATCTCCGCTATCGGGTTGATAAAATCCGACTATAAGCTGAGCTATCGTCGTCTTCCCCTTCCCGCTGGCTCCGACTATCGCGACTCTGCTTTTAGGCTTCATTTTCATTGAGATCTTTTCCAAAATCTTCAAATCTTCATTGTATGAGAAATCGACATCAAGAAGTTCGACGCTATTTGCTTTTTTATCTTTAAAAGGATTTTTATGATGAGCAAATACAGGCTCTGTTTCAAGATCAAAAATTGCATTTATCCTCTCAAGCGCTGCCTTGGCATTATGATATGCGTACTGAATATTTATGATCTCATGAATGGGGTTTACAATAACCCACAAATATCCGAAAATCGCCAACATCAAACCGATAGTAAGATCGGAATATGCTACCATCAATATACCCGCGGCTCTAAAAATCTCAAAGCCGATCAAAAAAATCATATATGAGCCTTTTGTGGCGACTTCAGACTTAAAAGCGAACGCAATTCCGCGCTCTTTGATCTCTTTTGCAAGATTTAAAAGTGTTGCAAAAAACCTTGTTTCCGCATTTGCCGCTCTCACCTGCCAAAATAGCTCCAGCGTCTCGCTCAAAGAGTCTTGAAAATTTGCGATAACGGCATTTTCTCTCTTTTTGTATTTTGATACGTTTCTGGCTATTTTACTCGTTAGAAATATGATAAAAGGGTTGAAAAGAAGTATAAAAAGAGCAAGCTGCCAATGTATCAAAAGCAATACGACCGAAACGGTCACGACCATAAACGTGGAGATTACGAGCCGGCTGATCGACTGAGATAAAAATGTATCTATCGTATTTACATCTACGACCGCCAATGACGATATCTTTCCGCTACCGAAGCTTTCATACTCTTTTAATGAAACTTTAGATATTTGATCTAAAAGATCTTTGCGTATTTTATAAGTTATGTTTTTAGATATGATCGTAAAATACCACGTTTGCAAGACACTCAAAGCGAAATAGACGGCTCTTAAGAGTATCGTTACGATCAAAACTACCAAAACGTAAAACCAAGGCTCTTTAAAAAAGCCGATATAAGAGTCAATATTTTCAACAAGAAAACCCGGTTTTTTCAAAAGAACTTCATCGACCAAAAGAGGTATCAATAAAGGTGCGGGAGCAGCTGCCAAAGCTGCTAGTATAGCAATAAGGTTTGCTAGAACAAGCTCTTTTTTGTACTTTTTTACTTCACTGAAGATGTCCTTGAAATTATACTTTTGCATAAATTATCTGGCATAGTCCACTGCCCGCAGTTCTCTTATGACATTTACCTTGATATCGCCCGGATACTGCACTCTCTCTTCAATCTCTTTTGCAATCTCTTTTGAAAGAAGTACGGCTTCATCATCATTGATCAATTTTGCGTTTGCGATTACGCGAATTTCACGCCCGGCATTTATCGCATAAGCCGATTTGACTCCTTTTTTATCAAGCGCTATCTCTTCGATATCTTGCACTCTTTTCAAAAACGCTTCCAAAACTTCGCGCCTTGCGCCCGGTCTGGCCGCCGAGAGGGTATCCGCCGCACACACGGCGGCCGATTCGACGGATGTGGCGTCCTGATGACCGTGATGAGCGTATATCGCATTTATGACAACTTCATGTTCGTTGTATCTTTTGCAGATATCGGCTCCAAGATCGACATGACTTCCGGAGAAATCATGAGTAAGCGCTTTGCCTATGTCATGAAGCAGTCCCGCTCTAATAGCTAATTTCTCGTCACCTCCGCACTCCGCCGCAATAATCCCGGCCAAATTTGCAACCTCCAGCGAATGTCCAAGAGCGTTTTGACCGTAAGAAGCGCGAAATTTCAGCTTGCCTATGAGTTTGATGATCTCGGGATGCATATCGGTTATTCCGAAATCAAGAAGTATGTCCTCTCCCTCTTCATAAACGCTCTGTTCGAATTCCGCGCACACTTTTTTATAGATATCCTCTATACGAGCCGGCTGAATACGACCGTCGCTTATCAGCTCTTCTATAACCTTGGTCGCTATGGCTCGTCTGTAAAGATTGAAGCTACTTAAGATAATGACGTTGGGAGTGTCGTCGATAATGACATCCACACCCAAAGTCATCTCTAAGGCTTTGATGTTTCTTCCCTCCTTACCGATAATTCTTCCTTTTATGTCGTCACTAGTAAGATTTACGGTATTTATGAGTCTTTCGGCCGCGAACTCACCTGCAAAACGACTTGTGGCCTGAGCTAAAATATAGTTCGCGTTTTTTTTAGCTTTATCTCTCGCCTCTTGTTCGTATTTTCTGACTATATGTGCGATCTGAGCGCGTGAACTCTCCTCCACTCTTTTTAATACGATATCTCGGGCTTCCTCTTTCGTCATTCCCGCAGATCTCTCTATCAACTTATCCGCATCGTCGAGTTTGGTTTTAAGTTCGACTTCGTATTTTTCAAGCTCGTTTTTATACTCGATCAATTCGGCTCGTGAAGCTTTCAACTCATCTTTTTCGATCATAATGTTTTTCAATTCGTCTTTAAAGAGGGTATTTACATCTTTTTGCTTCTGTTCAAGATCGGCGAACTTTTTCTCATACTCGCTAACCAATCTCTGCTCTTTTGATTCGTACGCTTTTTGCGCCTGTATCTCGATATCTTTTGCTTTTATTCTGGCATCTTGAAGCAATTTTTCAGCTTCATGCTCTATGGCGTTGGCTTTTGCTTTTGCCTGATCAAGATAGAGGCTTAGTTTGGCGTTATGCGATCTTTTTACCCCAAACAGGACGATTCCCGCGCCCACGGCCGCACCTGCCAGTGCGATGGCTAATTCTGTTATCATACTTTTTACCTCGAAATAAAATCTCTTTTGGGGTTATATAAAAATCCGCTGAAACATCGTAACCGTCCGTTACGATCTCTTTTGTAACACATTTGACCCTTTGTACGAATACGACTACGGGTCGTCTTTTTAGTTTTTGAAAGTATCTATCGTACATGCCCTTACCGAAACCGACTCTTCTACACGCCCCGTCAACCCCAACAACGGGAACGATAATCATATCAACTTTATCAATCTCGAGTCTGCTTTTTGGCGGCTCGTAAATTCCATACGCATTTTTCGTCAAAGGCAAACGGTATTTTACCATTTTGAAACTTTCTTTCACTATAAAAGGAACAAATATTTTATATTTTTTCCTATAAAGATTTATGAGCGATCTTAAATCGACCTCGATCTTCATGGGCAGATAAAAGAGTACGGAGTTCGGCTTTATCGCCTCTATAAGCGTTTGAAGCTTGTCGCGAACTCTCGTATCCGCCGATTTTACATCAAAAGTTCTCTTATTACGCAATTTTCTTAAACATTTTTTCCTAAAACTTTTTTTATCCAAAGTATAAGCCCCGCATTAGTATAATCCAACCAATTCTAACATAAGGATTCACATGTTAACCAAAATCACTCTTTTATTTTTAACAATCGTCATTCTCTTCGGCGGCTGCGAAAGAAAAGCGCACAAAGAGAAATCCCAAACTCAAGAAAACGTACAAGAGCGTACAAAACAGCCGACCGAAGAAGAGACAAACGAACCCATAGAGCAAAGCAGTATCGTCTTACATACGACAGGCGGTATGCAAATAACGCTAAAAGCGACTCCAAAAGGAATTATTTTCGAAGGGTATGAAGGTAAAGTTGTAATAGTCAACTTCTTCGCGACTTGGTGCCCTCCATGCAAAGCCGAAATTCCGCATCTTGCCGATATTCAAAGCGCCTTTAAAGATAGTGTACAAATCATAGGAGTTTTAATGGAGGAGAACAAAGACGATCTGACGATACAAAAATTCGAAAAGATGCTCGGCATCAACTATCCCATAGCAAACTCACCGGAAAATTTTCTTCTCTCGGACGCTCTTGGCGGAATCAAAAGTCTCCCCACAACCGTTATGTACGATAAAAACGGCGATTATTTCACCCACTACGTCGGTGCCGTTCCTCAAGAGATGATCGAAGCGGACATTCAAAGAGCGGTGGCGAAAAACTGATGTTTGACTTTTTTAAAAAGACGGCACAAGTTATAAGAAGCGTGGCTCCGAAAAAGGAGAGCACGATATCAAAAGAGCTTCTTGAAGAGATACTTCTTGAAGCCGACGTCACTTATGAGTGCGTAGAAGAGATCATATACTATTTACCCCCATCAAATCAAGTTAAAAAAGAGCCTCTTAGAAGAGTTTTGCTCACCTATTTCATTGAGCCCGAAAAAAAAGAATTCAACGACACAAAACCTTTTGTGGAACTGATCTTCGGTGTAAACGGCGCGGGAAAAACCACAACCATAGCGAAACTGGCGTATAGATACAAAAACGAAGGAAAAACCGTTCTTTTAGGAGCTGCCGACACCTTCAGAGCGGCGGCTATCGAACAGCTCAAAAGATGGGCCGAGACTTTGGAAATACCTATCGTAGCGACAAAACAAGGCCATGATCCTTCGGCCGTAGCGTTTGACACGATAAGCTCCGCAAAAGCAAAAGGCGTAAACAACGTCATCATCGATACCGCCGGCAGACTTCATACCCAATCAAATCTCGCTAAAGAGCTACAAAAAATAGTCAGAATCTGCGATAAGGCGAAAAACGGCGCTCCCGATAGAAAGATTCTCGTACTTGACGGAACGCAAGGCAATTCGGCTATAAATCAAGCTCACGCCTTCAACGAGATGATAGGTATCGATGCGCTGATAGTAACCAAACTTGACGGAACGGCGAAGGGCGGCGCGATCTTTTCAATAGCCAAAGAGATACAAAAACCGATACTTTACCTTGGAGTCGGAGAGAAAAAAGAGCAGCTTCAACCTTTTGACAAAGAGAAGTTTGTTGACGCTCTGCTGGATGAAATTTTTGTCTGATGGCGAAAAAAAAACAACTTTTTGAGTGTCAAGCTTGCGGATATCAAAGTTCCAAATGGATGGGAAAATGCCCGAACTGCGGAGCCTGGGATCAATTTCTTGAGCTAAGTGAAGTTCAACAAGAGATCATAAGAGGTGAGTTAAACAAAGGCTCCAAAAAACAAAAAGCTCTTCCCATTACACAGATTGAGGAGGAGAGTTTCGAAAGATTCTCTTCAAACGACGATGAGCTCGATCTTGTTCTTGGAGGAGGAATAGTCCCGGGCTCATTGACGCTAATAGGAGGAAGTCCCGGAGTTGGAAAATCGACATTGCTTCTAAAAATCGGCGGTAATCTAGCAAAAAGCGGGAAAAAAGTACTCTATGTAAGCGGCGAAGAGTCTTTAGGACAAATCAAGCTTAGAGCCAACAGACTCGAAGCCAACGAAAAAAAACTCTATCTATTAAGCGAAATCAAACTTGAAGACGTCTTTGACGAACTCCAAAAAGAGAAGTTTGAAGTTTTGATCATAGACTCCATCCAAACGCTCTACAGTGAAAAACTCACCTCCGCACCGGGAAGCGTCTCCCAAGTTCGAGAGATCACGTTCGATTTGATGCGATACGGCAAAGAGACCTCAACCTCCATCTTCATCATCGGTCATATTACCAAAGAGGGTTCGATAGCCGGTCCTAGAGTTTTGGAACACATGGTCGATACGGTATTGTATTTCGAAGGCGACGCGAACAGAGAGCTTAGGATGTTAAGAGGCATAAAAAATCGCTTCGGTTCCACAAGCGAAGTTGCAATTTTCGAAATGAGTAAATCGGGACTAATCAGCGCGAAAAATATATCTAAAAAGTTTTTCAGCAGAGGAGAAGATGTCGTTGGCTCCGCCATAACGGTCGTTATGGAGGGGAGTCGTCCGATAGTTTTGGAAGTTCAAGCACTTGTAGCTTGTAGCGGATATCCAAATCCCAAAAGAAGCGCAACCGGATACGAGCTAAACCGCCTGACTATGTTATTGGCTCTTTTAGAGAGAAAACTCGATCTTCCTTTTAACGAATACGACGTTTTCATAAATATCGCCGGCGGCATAAAAATAGGTGAAACCGCAGCCGATCTGGCTGTCGTCGCCGCTATTATCAGCAGTTTCAAAAACAGAGCGCTAAGCAAGGATACGATTTTTATGGGCGAAGTATCTCTAACCGGTGATATAAGAGATATTTACAACATCGATATACGCCTTAAGGAGGCAAAAACTCAGGGATTCAAAAGGGCAATTGTGCCAAAATTACCTATACAAAATTTAGAAAATCTTAAATGTTTTGAAGCGACCGAAGTCTCTAAACTGATAGATTGGATGTAAAAGGATAGATATGTCAAAAGATGCTTGCATAAAGGCTTATCATGAGATGGAAGAGAGATATTCGAAATTAATTTTGGAGTATCACACTCTCGAACAAAAAGAGTTGATCTTCAATACCGCTAACGATTTGATAAAAAAATATGCGATTTACCCCACCAAAATTATCATTCCAAAAGGAGATTTTTCAGGTGATTTTTGTCTCGAATTTCATGATGACTACGATAAAGCCTCGGGCGCTTTTTTCGAAGAACTGATAAAAACTCTCGGAATCGACCACTGTGAGCTGGGATAAAGAGTCACACCGATCGTGAAAAGAAAACTTCTCGATATTACGCTTCTTTACTGCGGCTGCTACTGGCTGGCGACTTGGATCGTGATGACCGTCACAATCTGGCTCGTAGGACTTACCGTAAATACCGACCTAACGACTATTTTACTTTTTATGGGCGGCATGAGCGCTTTTGTTTTGATAGGATGGCTCTACTTCGTGAAACTTGCGGGCGAAATGAAAAAAGAGTTTTTTAAAACTCTCGAAGAGAAGGGAAAAGCGGAAGCAAAAATCGAATGTCCCGAGCTGAAAGTTTTTCAAGTTCCAAAAGCTACCGCAAAATGTCCGAATCATCACAAAGACAATGCTGCGATGGAGTTTACGGTCACGTTTTTTTATCTATGCAAGGAGTCGATAACAATATATACCAACTGTGCGAAATTTCATGTCTTTAAAATCGAAAAAAAGAAAGATCCCAATAGTGTAATTATTCCCAAATACAAAGACAAAGAGGAGTGCGGGGATATATTAGAATACTACTACTATTATATTCAAAGAGTCGAGTTCTCAAAAGACAATATTATATTTCATTTCGTTGACGGAGAGCATCAAGAGTTTCCCGTTGCGAAAAAACACGCAAAACCGATAATAAAAGAGATAAGAAGTCATCTAAGAAAAACTTGCGAAAGAAAGATGCTCCACGGTTACAGAGAACCGTTTGACGTAAGGGTGCATCGTCATAGCCGCCAAAACTAGAATCAAGCAAAAAAGAGCCGCTTAGTGCAGCTCCTGATTTAATTTGACCTCTCTTGTACTTCTAAAAGCCTTTATCTCGCCGGAGATACTATCTTGTCTAAAATGTACACCGTTCAAGCCGGCAAGAGCGGCGCCTTTGAATACATCCGTATCGGGAGCATCCCATTTAGGATTCGCCTCTTTGATCTTTTCATATTCGCTCGTATCTATAATCACCTTGGTACCGGCCAAAATCGCAACTCCGGCATCGACGATACAACCGTCTCCAAGCGGAATACCGGTAACCGAATTTGCTCCAAGAAGCGTATTTTTACCGATACTTATAGGATTTCCGTCCGTTCCGCTTAAAACTCCCAAAATACTGGCGCCGCCGCCCACATCGCTTCCGCTTCCGACAATCGCGGAGGAACTTATACGCCCTTCGACCATTACCGGACCTGTCGTTCCGGCATTGAAGTTTATATAACTGGCTCCCGGCATCACCGTAGTTCCGGGATGAAGCTGAGCACCCATTCTAACTTTCGAGCTGTCCAAAATTCTAGTATTGTCCGCAGGAATAACATGCTGAAGAAATCTTGGAAATTTATCGACGCTATCGATATTGGGATACATTCCGTCAACTTTCAAAGATATCTCGTTTTCTCTAAGCCATTCAAGTTCCATAGGCATATTTCCGCTCCAGGCTACATTTTCAAGAATCCCGAAAGCGCCGTTTAAATTCACTCCTCTAAGTTCTGCTTTAGCAGTTGATAGAGCATAAAGTTTAAGATAAACACACTCTACACTCTTTGGCGCTTCATCTTCAAAAATAAACGCTATTTTAAAAGAGTGTGCGGGATCTATTACATCCGAAGCGAAAAGTTCATCCAAAGCCTTTATAACCTGGACGTTTTTATGAGCCTCACCGACAGCTTCATCGACATAGGGAGCAAAAAGAGCCATAGCGTTTTTTATGAACTCTTTCGATAACGGTGCGACAAATTCGCTGCCGCTTAAATCCGTCTTTACCCCGGACTCCTTCAAAGAAGCAAGCAATACGGCCGCCGAACCGTAGTTTTCCTTCCAATTTATAAACGGATAAGTCGCTTGAAGAATTTTTTCACTATTTTTTTGTCCTCTATCGATACGAGCGATTCCAAACCCTACAGGTTTTTTATAATCACCACTCTTTGTAAACTCTTCTACGAATTTTTTAAACTCATCTTGTGAATCCAGAGCTTTATAAGCCATATTTATCTCCTTTTTCCATAGTTTTTATTTCTGTTGTCTCTTTTATCGTCGCCGTCTCTTCGTCTTTTGTTGCGACCTCTGTTGTTATAGCCTCTATTTCTCTTTTTTGAGCCTCTTTTTTCAGATTCCTGATTTTCGTATCTACTAAAAAGTTTTTCCACTTCACTACTGTTCATCCCGATCTTATCGGAACCTTTTATATCGTTCGCACTATACATCAAAGAAGCGAGTTTAAGAGCTATATCCTCATCGACGAACTCTTTTTTTAGCTCATCTACGAAACCTCTTGCAAGCTCGCTTATGGGTTGAGAGGCAACTTTTTCGAGCATACTGCTTTTTTGTCTCATCTGAACGTCTTGGATAGTCGGAATCACTTTAGATTCCAGTTGACTTCCCACGTTTTTTTGTATCTTTTTAAGCGAATTGAACTCATGCGGAGTGACGATCGAAATCGCCACACCTTCTTTACCGGCTCTACCGGTTCTTCCTATTCTGTGAACATAACTCTCCGAATCAAAAGGTATGTGGTAATTGAAAACATGACTTACATCGCTAACGTCAAGCCCCCTGGCCGCAACATCGGTAGCTATCAGGATTTCAAGATTGTCTCTTTTAAAGGCTTTTATCACCTCTTCTCTTTGCCTTTGCTCCATATCGCCATGAAGTCCTTTTGCCATATATCCTTTGGAGGAGAGAAAACCGCTCAAACGATCGACCTCTTTTTTCGTCCGGCAAAAGACTATCGACTTTTTCGGATCTTTAAAATCCAAAAGCCTGATAAGAGCGTCGTCCCTTTCATTCTCTCTTACAACGTAATAGTTTTGTTTGATTTTTACGTTCGTGACGTTGTTTTTCGTGATGGTGACAAACTTCGGACGATACAAAATCGTTTTTGAAAGTTCTCTGATGGCAGGCGGCATGGTAGCCGAAAACATCAAGGTCTGTCTAGGGGCTTCAAAATAGGTGAAGATCTCTTTTATATCGTCTAAAAATCCCATATCGAGCATTTCGTCCGCTTCATCCAAAACCACGAATTTCGGGGAGATGGAGATTTGCCCGTTTGAAAGAAGATCCAAAAATCTTCCCGGAGTCGCTACGACGACAGCCGCGTTATTTATATGCTTGATCTGTCTTTGATATGAGCTTCCGCCGTAAACCGTCGCCGTATTTATCCCAAGATACTTCCCGAACCTGTAAATCTCGTCGCTAACTTGAGTAGCCAGCTCTCTTGTTGGTACTATTATTACCGCTTCGACACTTTTATCGAGCGAAAGCATATTTAGTATAGGCAGTCCGAACGCCGCCGTTTTACCGGTTCCCGTATGTGCTTGCGCAACTATATCTTTACCCTCAAGTACTATGGGCATAGCCTCTTTTTGTACAGGGCTCGGCTCTTTAAAGCCTGCATCATCAATCGCTTTTTGCAACTGCGACTTAAAGTTGAAATCTGTAAATGTCATATTCTCTCTTTTATAAAACTCATCTAAAACATGTAAATATCCCAGATAGTTTTTCAAAAAAAGAACCCGGGAAAAGTATGACTTAGAAGGTGGGCGATTATACCTAAATGATCTTAAAAGTTATTGTTTTTTGACAGAAGGTCTTTTAAACTCTCTTTTGCATCCTTACCTTCTAATATCTTATAAACCTCGTTCGCGATCGGAGTGTAAATCTTCTCTCTTTGAACGATATTGTAAACCGCCTTAGTCGTATAGACTCCTTCGGCAACCTCTCCAAGATCTTTTAAAACCGTTTCAAGACTCTCTTTGCGTCCCAAAGCCAACCCCACTCTATAGTTTCGCGACAATACGCTGGTCGCACTCAAAAAGAGATCTCCCGCACCGCTAAGACCCAAAAACGTATCCTTTTTCGCACCAAAATGTGCGCCGAACCTCTCCATCTCGACCAAACCTCGGGCTATTAGCGAAGCTCTGGCGTTCTTTCCAAGCTCCAAAGCATCGCATATACCGCTGGCGATGGCTATAATATTTTTATAAGCGCCGCAAACTTCCGCACCGATTACATCGCCGCTGACGTAACTCTTCATAAAAGAAGGAAAAAAAGAGGCGAACTCGTTTGAAAGCTCTTCGCTTTCGCTGCTTACGACTATGGCGGTGGGAAGAGATTTCATAACTTCCGCGGCAAAAGAGGGTCCTGAGATAAACGCGAGATTCTCTTTGGGAATGAACTCTTCGAAAACCTCGTTCAAAAACTTTCCGCTTTTTATCTCTATCCCTTTTGAAGCTATCAAAAATTTCCGATCTTTAAACAAAAGATATTCCTCGAGCCATTCACGAGCGTTTTGAGCCGAAACGGCGAAGATCAGATATTTCAAATTTTGAATCTCGTCCATATCGACGAAGTTCGGTAACTCTTTTTTTGTTCTCGAGCTATAATAAATCTCATGATTTTTACCGAATGCATATCCGAGCGCCTGTCCCCACTTTCCGGCACCGATGATTCCTATTTTCATTTGATAAGCTCCTTTTTAAATTTTTCTATATTCTTCTCTTCACCGATAACTACCAGCATATCGCTCTCTTGAATTTTTTTTCTGATTCGATATGTATGAAATCTAAAATCGGAAGGATTTTTCCCATCTTGAATACCCAGTACCATCAAATCGTACCTCTGTTCTATATGGGCGTTGAAAAGCGGTTGACCTATAAGATAAGAGTTTTTCGGTATGGTGATTTCGGCTATTTTTATATTGTTCTTATGATATAAAATCTCATCCAGCACTCTATAGACGACAGGTTTTTTGATAAGCCGAAAAATCCTGTTGGCTCCCACCGTATATGGGTTTATATTTTTGTTGGCGCCGGCTAACAACATCTTTTTCTCCTGCGCTTCATCGGCCGCTAAAGAGAGTATATAAAGCGAAGGATCGAGATTTTTAGCGCTAAGCGTTACAAAAAGATTTTTATTATAGTTTTCGCTCACGCAAAAAAGTATCTTGACACTCTCACCTATGCCGTATTTTATCAGTTCGTCGTCATCGTTGTAGTTGATCCAATGCGCGTCAAACCCCTCGCTTATCGCCATTTGAGTCTTCTGTTTGTCCGTAGTTAGAATCAAGAACGACCGCTCGTTTTGTTTCAAAAGGCGCGCTATCTCCTGTGCGCTTTTGGAATAACCAAAAAGTATGATTTCGGTCATGACCTTCCCTCGTGCAAATGAAGTCTAAATGCCGCAATATCTTCGTATCCGCCTATTATGATAAGTATATCACCCTCTTTGATTTCGAATCGATCCTTCTTGGGATGAAAATAGAATTTATTGTTTTCGCTTTGCCTTACGACGCCCAAAAGTTTAAGTCGATGCTTTTTTATACCCAGCTTCTTTAAGACCACGTTGTCAAGATGCATCTCTTTTGTAATCTCCACCTCTTCGATAACAGGTTCGATATACTCATGAAGTATCTCGTTTATAGCTGAAAACGCTACGGGCTGACCTAAATGCTCGTAAGCCGCTATCGCGGCTGATTCGTACGGAAAAACCACCTCTTTGGCTCCGGCTATTAGAAGTTTGTTTCTGGCGTTTTTTTCCACCGCCCTGCTATATACGACAATATCTCTGTTGATCGTTTTTACGGAAAGGACGATGGAGAGATTGATAGCGTCGTCGTTCGTAAGCGCCACCAAATATTTCACCCTGTTTTCAAGACGAAGTTCGTTTAAAAGATCTATATCGCTCGCATCGGCATGAAGCGCCAAAAAACCTTTTTTCTGAGCCTCTATAACCTCATGCATATCCGGATCGATGATGACCACTTTCTCACCCGAGAGTTGAAGCTCCTCAGATAAAACCTTGCCCATCTTCCCGAAACCGCAAACCACGATGAAAGATTTTAATTTATTAAGCTCTTGAAAAACTTGATTTGTCTTTATAAGTTCCAATTTTTCGGTCATAGATGTGGTAATGATAGATGTCATAAACGAAATGGAGGTGACACCGCCGATAATAAGAAAGATCGTAACAAAACGACCCTCTACGGTAACAGGTGATATATCACCGAAACCTACCGTCGTAATCGTGACAACCGCCCAATATATAGCGTCGTAAAAATTGTTGATATTCGGATTGGCTCCGGTTCCTTCGAAGATATAGATAACCGTCGATGCGAAAAAAACCATAAATCCGAAAAGGATGATAAGACTGTAAAATTCGAATCTCTTTTCGATGAACACCCGAAGCAGATAGTTGATGTTTTCGGTATATCGAAATACTTTAAACAGTCGAAAAAGTAACAAAAATCTAAGAAACCTTAACGCTCTAAACGACGGAAGAATAGCAAGCAGATCGATAATCGACATAGGCGAAAAGATAAAGGCCAACTTTTTGAAGAGTGCCGGTTTAAGAAGCTGCCAAGTCGTAAGATTCAGTTTGTCGTATTCGGCGCTCTCTTGCATCTCTATAATATCGATATGAGCGTCACTCGCCACCCACAACCGGCAAAGCCACTCGATGATAAATATAAAAACGGCAAAAGCTTCATAGATATAAACCCATCGCGGAAGATCGTTTTTAATTTCAAGTATCAAAATCATTATGGTGCTAAGCACCAAAAAGATCATGAAATAATCAAAATATTTCTTCTCGTAGGCATTGGGATCGTTTAAAAGTCGTTGGGCGCTTTTTTTAAGTTTTTTATACTTTTTGGAACTGGCCAACAAGTATGAAAACTCTAAAAGACGCTCTTTTAAACGCATTAACTTGAGAGCTTCTCTTTTAGAAGTTTATTTACGACCGAAGGATTCGCACTTCCTTTACTCTCTTTCATAACCTGACCGACAAAAAAACCGAAAAGTTTCTCTTTTCCATCTTTGTACTGTTGTACTTTGTCTTCGTTTGAACTCAAAATTCGATCGATCATATCCAAAAGAGCCCCTTCGTCACTCATCTGTTTCAATCCGAGCTTTTGGATAACCGCGTCAACCTCATCCTCTTTTTCCATCAGAAAATCCAGAACCTCTTTAGCGGCTTTACCGCTTATCGTACCGTCTTCAATCCTCTTGACTATCGTCGCAAGTTTAATCGCGTCAACCGGCGAGTCCGAAATGCTCAACCCCCCCTTGAGTCTTCCTTGCAACTCGACCGTAAGCCATGTAACCGAATTTTTCGCTCCCGCACCTTCATCTATCATAGCTTCAAAATATCGTGCCATATCGACTGAAGAGATGATTACCGAAGCGTCATACGGCTTTATTCCATGCTCTTTTATAAGTCTCTCTTTCTTTTGATCGGGTAGTTCCGGTATTTTTTTACCCTCTTCAAGTATCTCGTCCGTCAATATTACAGGCAGTAGATCAGGATCGGGAAAGTAGCGATATTCGGCGCTATCCTCTTTTCCTCGCATACTTCTCGTCTCACCCGTAGAAGTATTAAAAAGTCTGGTCTCCTGATATACTTCATCCTCATAAACTCCATCCTCCCATGCGTCGCACTGTCTTTGAAACTCATATTCGATCGCTTTTTGGATGAATTTGAAAGAGTTCATGTTCTTCACTTCGACTCTCGTATATAACTTTTCATCACCTTTGGGGCGAATTGAGATATTTACGTCGCATCTGAAAGATCCCTCTTGCATATTGGCATCGCTTATATCGAGATATCTTACGATTGCATGAAGTTTTTTGAGATAGAGCACAGCCTCTTGAGCGCTTCTTATATCCGGTTCGCTAACGATCTCAAGAAGCGGAGTTCCTGCTCTGTTTAAATCGACATGACTTTCGTCGCCGTGATGAATGTTTTTACCGGCATCCTCTTCAAGATGCGCTCTGGTTATTCCTATCTTCTTACTGCTTCCGTCCTCGAAATCTATATAGAGTTCACCGTTTTCCACGATGGGAATTTCAAATTGACTTATCTGATATCCTTTGGGAAGATCGGGATAGAAATAGTTTTTTCTATTAAAAATCGACTTTTTATGAACCGTTGCGTTCACGGCATAGCCGAAGCTGACCGCTTTTTTAACGGCTTGGGCGTTTAAAACCGGCAAGGCTCCGGGCAGCGCCAAGCAGACGGGACAGACGTTGGTATTTGCGTTTTCGCCGAAAGAGGTGGCGCATGAACAGAAGATTTTTGTTTTTGTGTTTAACTGGATATGAACTTCCAGACCAATCACCATTTCAAACATATAGTATAACCTTTGATGTAAAATTATACTATTTTACTATGATTTGGCTTTAGAGCAAAAGTAAGCCGGCGAATGCAATTCCTATTTCATAGTTTCAACTCGTTCCAAGCTTTCTATCTATCTATACGAAAGTTTCGACGGCAAAACTCTTAAATTTCAACTTTGCCCTAAGAAGAGGGTCTTTTACGTCGGAATAAAATATGCACCGCCGAATTTGAATTAAAAACCGAAATATATGCTAAACTAACGAAAAATCAACCAAATAATCATTTAAACAGTATAATATCTCTATCGAAAAAAAAAGAAGGATATTTTATGAAAAAAGCGCTCGTTTTAATACTCGTCGCCGTAAATCTCCACACCGATACGCTAATCCCGCCTAAAGCCGCAACGATCGATATCACCATCTATAATAACGATTTGGCTTTCATTCATGAAAAAAGAGAAGCCGACATAAAAAAAGGGATCTATAAATTAATATACGAAGGTATTCCGAGCAAAATCATCACACAAAGCGTAGTGCCCTCTTTTAGCGACAAATCGATTCTACTCTTTTCACAAAGCTATATTTACAATCTAATCTCCCTAACTTCTCTACTGGATAAAAGCATAGACAAAAATGTCACTTTTTACACAAATTCCCAAAAGCCTCTACGAAGAAGCGGAACCCTTCTATCCGCAACGCCTTATGTGATCGTCAAAGACGATAATGACGGTAAGATATATACTCTAAATTCACCTACGCAAGTCGTATTCGAAAAAATACCACCCTCTATGATCACGAAACCTAGTCTCATATGGCATATTAAATCGCAAAAAAACACGAAAATCTCCGTCGATTTGAAATATTTAAGTCGAGGTATCTCTTGGAAAAGCGACTATGTTTTAAATATGAAAAAGAAACTCCTCGACTTAACGGGATGGATCACGATAGTGAACAATTCGGGAGCCGCTTATAAAAACGCTTCCATCAACTGCGTAGCCGGAGAACTACACAGTGCGCCTAGACGCCAAAGATACGACAAACGTTACCGACTCGAAGCCGTAGCTCTTGATTCGGCGCAAGTGAAAGAGGAGCCTTTTGCCGGTTACCATCTTTATAAAATCCCTTTTAAAGAGACTATCTCTCAAAAGGAACAAAAACAGATACTTTTTATCGATAAAAAAGATATAAAATACACCTCCTACGCTAAAGCGCTAAATAGTCATTTTGAGAATTACGGTACCCAAAAACTTGTATTCGAAAATATCGTGACGTTTAAAAACGATAAAAAAAATTCTTTGGGAATCGCTCTGCCTTCGGGAACGATAAGGATGTATAAAAAAGATAAAAACGACAATATTCGCTACATCGCAGAAGATTATCTACCAAACACTCCGGCAAACGAGAAAGTGACGCTTACGATCGGAGTTCTTTTTGACGTTACGGGTGAAAAAAAGATCACCAAATTCATTTCGAACAAAAATAGAAAAAACGTAGAGACGACTTACAGTGTGAGAAACAGATCGAAACTTCCTCAAATATTGAAAATCCAAGAGCGTATTCCCGTTTACGCTGATAAAATCACTCTAAAAAGCGACTGTAAAGATATATGCGAAGAGAAAAAAGAGAGTGCTTTCATAAGAGAGTTTACGATCTCTTTAAAACCGAAACAACAATACGATTTTACTTCGGAATTCGAAGTGATCTATTAAGATCGTTTACAAAGATATTCGGGATGAAAGTATAATACTGTAATATATCCATATGAATTTGTCGCTTAAATCGTTTTTTATCATATCCGCGCTTTGCGTTACACTTACGGCAAGAGAGATAAAACCGGCGTTTATCATGAAATCTCGAGCACTCGTAAACGATTTCGTCATCGACGCTCTGAAGGTTTATGTCGCCAACGACGAGGGTTCTGTTGAGATATTCGATCTGGAAAAGAGAAAAAAGGTCGGCGAAATCTTTTTAAAACCATATCGTACAACAAAAGGGGATTTGGTAAACGTAAAAGTCTTGAGCGTCGATAGATTCAACCGAAAAACTCTAATACTATCCACCGCTAAAGACGGTTATAGAAACTTATGGCTTCACGACGGTCGAAAATTGATTCCGATCATCACGAAAGAGAGAAAGATGGTTATAAAAGAGGCTCGCTTTATAGACGATAAAAATTTCGCTCTCGCCACTTTAGGATACGATATAATAAAATACACTCTAAACGACGATTACAAAATATTCAACAACCATATCGAAGAGAGCGCCTTTAGCGATATGGAACTCAGCGAAGATAAAAAGAGCTTGGCGGCCGTAAGCGAAAGCGGTCAAATGAGTCTCATCGATCTAAAAAGCGGCAAAATTTTAAGACAGCCAAAACCGCTGAATCTGGACAACGTTTATAAATTGGACTATAAAAAGGGCAATATAATAACCGCTGGAGAAGATAGGCGGGTCGGAGTATATCCCAAAGATCGCAAACCCTATTTTATAAAGAGCGATTTTTTGATCTATTGTGTCGCGTTGAGCCCGAGCGGAAAATACGGCGTATATTCGGCAAACGAAGATAGCGATTTGGTACTTTTTGAGATAAAAAGCGGTAAAAAAATCCATACTCTAACAGGACAAAAAAGCCTTCCTTCAACCATCAAATTTTTCGACGAAAACGGTCTATTTTCAGCCGGCTACTCGAACGAAATATACTATTGGTATCTTAAAGATAAAAATTCGCTTGAATGATCACGAAAACGAGTCCGCTCTTTTTTGCAGATCTCTTAATATGTTCACTATCTGATTTTGAAGCGTATAAAACTCCTCCATATGAGTAGGCGCTATATCCTCTTGAGATCTGACGCGATCAAGAATCTCTTGAAGTCTTTTGATTCTTTGTTTAGACTCTTCATATCCGAGATCTTGGATATCCGTATCTATCTCATTGATTTTATCATACCATCTGATGATCTTTCTTCTGCCGTACCAGTGCATAACGGGCATAATCACCTCGATAAAAAAAGCGAAGATCGTCACTAAAGGTAAAAGAACGAGTAAAGTGAAATTGTGAACTCTATCCAGACTCTGCGCCGTCCAAAAATCAAACACTCTCTCGTAATAATGCTCGTTCTCTCTAAAATACCACTCGGCGGCGGGATGTACGGGAAGTTTTGACATAGAAACGTTGGGAAATAGGTTCTCGTTATGAAACATTCCGGCTTTAGAGTGCACCTTCTTAGCTATTTTTAAAAAGAGTCTGACTATATCTTCATCCGCGTCTTTTGTTATAAGTATCGTCGATTTCGCCAACAAACGGTACGAGGAGGAGGGTATATCTTTTTTAAAATCGAAACCTCCCTCTTCAAGAGTAACGATCTGAAAATTTTGATCTTTTTTTAAAAAATATTGTCTGTAAGAGTCCGCTCGTTTAAAATCGAAAAGATGCAAACTCTTCTCATACATCATGTGACGAAGCAGTTTCGAATCCGGCGAAGCGATATAAAATAGTGCCGATATGTCGTTGTTTTTCAATGCGTTAAAAGCTTCCTTGTTACTCATGTGCAAAAGAGTCGTATTATTCGAGTCAATTGCGTTTATTTCAAGAATCGATCCTGCAACGGGAAAAATACCGCTTCGCTTCTCTCCTACGGCTATTTTCTCGCCTCTTAATTGTGAGAGTCTCTTCAAAAAATCATGACGATAAAACACCCATACAATTTCGTATGCTACATTCGCAACCGAAAATAGATTTTCTCCCTGATTTTCCGTTCCGCTTTGAATAAAAGCGAAATCGACTTCAGAATCGATCACTTTTTTTTGTGCCTCGATCGAACCTTGAGTCGTTACTATATCGAGCAAAATGCCGTATTTTTCAAGTTCGTTTTTATATTTTTGCGCATAAGCGTAATAGGCTCCGTCTTTACCGCCGGTTGCAATTTTGATATATCTTTTGTGAATATTGCTATCAATGAAAACGTAAATAAAAGGCAAAAGTGCCAAAAGTAAAAAAACGAAAATAAACTTTAAGCGTTTCATGACTTTTTTGTCACGATTTGGCCGTTAAACACTGACGACGCAATTTTTACCGCTATTTTTGGCTTCATACAATTTAGTATCGACGCTATGCATAAACGATTCGATACTTTGGTCTCTTTTGTATTCGGAAATTCCAAAGCTGCATGTAAAGCGAGGAGCTCCGTCTATTTTGATCTTTTCTATCTTTTTACGAAGTTTCTCCGCTATCTTCACTCCCGTTACCAATTTCGTATGGGGTAAAATAACTACAAACTCTTCTCCTCCCCATCTTGCGATGGTATCACTCTTTCTTATACTGTTTTTTATAGTTGAAGCAAGTTCGACCAAAACTTTATCTCCGACTCCATGTCCGTAGGTATCGTTTATGTTTTTAAAGTTGTCCACATCCAGCATGATAAGACAAAACGAATTTTTATAACGGTTCGTCAACTCGATCTGCTGCTCCAAAATCGTCTCGAACTTCAATCTGTTCGAAACTTTCGTCAATGCGTCCGTAGTGGCATCACTTAGAAGGCTCTTTCGTTCCGACTCTATATTGCTTATGTCGGTAAGAGTTATGACCACTCTGTAGAAACTGTGAAGAGTGGTAACTTTAGCATCTACGGAAAATATATACGTTTGATCGTTTTTTATGATCTTCACTTTATGACTTTCCAAAGGATTTCTCAATATATAATTTACCCAATGTACCCCGTTAATATTTTGCGCTAAATAATTCTCCTCTTCATCAGTTTCGAAAAATTCGCTTATACAGCTATGTTCCGTTTTGAAAGCTTTAAGAGAGTTGACATTGAAAAACTCTAAAAAAGCACGATTTACGATAAGCAACTTATTGTGCGATCTGGTAAGAATCATACTGTTTTGAGCATCGATGATAGTTTGAAGCTGCTTTTCGTTAAAAATAATCTTCTCAATCAAAGGGTTCACCAATACTGAGAGATTGGCGAACTCCTTAAAACGAAACTGTTTGGGATCTATAAGTTCTCTTTTTTGAATGGCTTGAGCGAAAGCGTCATGAAATCTGGCGAAACTTCGTTTTAACTGATACGATATGATTTTAGCCATCATACCGATCAAAAACATTCCAAATAGCACTATCAACATCATCTCCGGAGCCGGAATATTCACGATGTAATCGTAAAACGAGAGATATTGAGAAACGTCAAAATGTCTATATGCGATAAAACTTTGAAAAAGCCAGAAAACGGAAATAATCACTATAAAAAAGACTATCATCATCGATAAGGATATCATGACGGTTCCGAATAAAGTTCTTTGTATTTTCATACTTATCCTAACTTAAAAATTTAATATATATTAATTATTATATCAAAAATTAAATATATTTAATTTTATAGATGAACATTTATTGAAAAAAACAAAATCTCTTATCATTCGAGAAAATAACGAATAGAGGCGAAACCGTAAACACCGCTCGATTTTACGGCGGATATATGCTCTTTTGTCACTATTCCGCCAAGAGCGAAGACTCTCATACCCAAAGTTTCGTTGAACTCTTTTAAATACTCTATTCCCTTTGGATCACCCTTGTGCGGAGTCTCGAAAATAGGACTGATGGTTACGGCATCCGCACCGCTTCTTTTAGCCTGTAGAGCTTCGTCCGACATATGCGTACTGATAACGGTATAAAGACCGCTTCGCTTAGCTTTTGTTATGAGATTCGTTTGCAATGAATTTAGATGAATACCGTAAAAATTTAATTTTTTCGCCATATCCAAACGACCGCTTATAAGAGTTTTCGATACCTTGGCTTTATCGCAGTATTTTAGAAAAATCTCCGCATAAGATGATATCTCCTCATTTTTTTTATCTCGAAAACAAGCAAAATCCGGTTTTTTTTCGATTAATACTTTTTGAAGATAGAGTTCGAAGGATTTTATATCATGATAGTACGAAGGATCAGTTATCAGATAACTTTTCATCTCTTTTTTCCAAAAGAGAGACCATCTTCTCAAGAAGCTCGGTATGCTTTTGTTTCTCTTTATAAATTTCGAGTTTCAAATTTGCCATCTCGAAAAAGATAACCATAAAAAGTCCTATACTAGCACCGAAAAAAGCGCCTATGAGTGCGATTATAAGCCCAAACGGATAAAAGAGTGTAAAAAACAGATACGCTCCGATTATCACGGCGCCCCAAGAGGCGCCCTGCATAAAACTGAGTATCTTTTCGTAATTTTTATTCATACACTATAACTGCTAGAGTGATTCTTCATGCAAAGAGACGGCACCGGCAAGATATACATATGTCAAGATCATGAAAATAAACGCCTGCAACAATGCGGAGAAAGTAAGCAGCGCAAACGGCGCAAGCGGAGCGATAAAAGGCGCCAACATCAAGATAACGGCAAGAAAAAGATCGTCACCCTTGATATTTCCGAAAAGTCTGAACGAGAGCGAAATGATTCTTGAGAGATGAGATACTATTTCGATAGGAAACATCAACGGCGCAAGCAGCGGCTCCGGTCCCATAAAGTGTTTGAAATATTCGACAACTCCGTTTTTCTTTATACCTTCATAGTTGTAGTATATAAATACGATCAATGCGAGTGCGAGAGTAAAGTTGATGTTGCTCGTAGGGGATTCGAATCCGGGGATGATTCCTATAAGGTTAGCTATCAAAACAACTAGACCGATAGTCGCGACCAAAGGAAGATATTTTCGTGCCAGATCTTCGCCAATGACATCTTTTCCCATAGCTATGACACCGCCCAGATAACTCTCCGCAACATTTTGCGCACCTTTTGGAACGATCTGCATCGCGCTAACCGCAGACTTGGCAAAATAGAGCACTAAAGCGGCGACGAAAATAGCGTGGATTGCGATCAAAAAAGTATGATTATGGGAGATTACACCAAAAAAAGTAAAGACTTCATTCACGGATAGATCCTTTTAACAACAAGATAATTTGCGAGATTCTACTGAAATTTGATTTAAGAGTTGCTAAATTCACTTTTTCTTTTTCAAAAGCCCCTCTTGTCCTATTCGATAAAGAGCGAAATCATATTTTACCGGATCGTCGGGATCAAACTCTTTTAATTTTTCGGTAAGCTCGATAACCGCTTTTAAGTCGTAACTTTTTCTCTTAAGAAGATTCAACTCTTTTGAGACGGCGAATGTATGGGTATCAAGAGGCATAAGAAGATCTTTTTTATCCACACCTTTCCACAACCCCATATCCAAAGCATCTTTTCTAACCATCCATCGAAGGTACATATTCCATCTTTTGTATGGCGAGTTTCTTTTTAGAGACGGTGCTTTCGATATTAAAAAAGCGTATCCCCTACTCTTATGCGGATAAATCTTTTCTATCTCATTTATTAAACTCGAAATACCATCAAGAACGAAATTTTCCTTTTTGTAACCGCTTAAAAATATCTCCTCAAGAGAAAAACTCCTCTTCAAGCGACTAAGCGCTATAAAAATCGCCGTGACATCTTCAAAGTTTTGAAAACGATAATAAGAAGAACTCAAATCTTTTTTGATCTTATCTTCGGAAGCGTCTAAAAGATCAAAATCGAGAGAATCCAAAAATTTTACGATCAAAGATGCCTTTCCATATGCGAAAAGTGCGCAAATGAGTGAAATATATTCATCTTCGTACCTTTTTGCCACCATAAGAGGATCGGGTTTGTTTAGAGATAGTTCGTTTTCGTCATCTCTGCTTTTTGCATGAACTTCCAGAAGTTCAAACAGCTTTTTTTTTCTCACTTTTTAGACGAAGCTCTCTTTTTGATTGGTTCTGCTTTGAAGATAATCGGATATGTTTACAAGAGAGTAGATAACGGCAAATATCATAAAACCGGGAAAGAAGCTAAGCCACCATGCTATATCCACCACCCCCTTGCCTTCGCTCAAAATCGTTCCCCAGCTAATTTGAGGCGGCATGATACCGATCCCCAAAAAGCTAAGTCCGCTTTCAGCCAATATCGCCCCGCCCACTCCGAATGTAAAAGAGATGAAAAATATCGGAGCCAAAAGCGGAGTAAAATACTTAAGTATGATTTTAAGGCGAGAAACTCCCGAGGCTTTTAAAACTTTTATGTACGGTTTGTCGGAAATTGCGAAGCTCTCGCTTCTAATCAAACGAGCCATACCCATCCAACCGGTAACGGAAATTATAAATATCAAAACCCAAACCGACGCGCTCATATAACTAATAAGAGCTAAAAGAAGAAAAAATGTCGGAAAAGTCAAAAAGAGATCAATCATAATAACGATGAACTTGTCCGTTCTACCTTTGTAAAAACCGGCGCCCACACCTATGATCAACCCTAACAAACTCGCAATTAGCGCCGATCCCACACCTATAATCAAAGAGACTTTTCCCCCTTCCATCACTCTTGCAAGCAAATCTCGTCCGAGTCTGTCGGTTCCAAACGGATGCTCGAGCGAAGGAGGAAGCAAAATAGAGTTTTTATCTAAAACATATGCCGAATAGTCGTAAAAATGTGAACCGAAAAACGAAAATAAAACTATAAAAAATAGAACAAAGATACTGATATAAGGAATTTTCACGACGATCCTTTACAAAAGTTCGCTAAAAATTATCACTATCCAACAGACAAGATGAAGCAATACCGAAAAAAGTACGGCCGCCGCACCAAGATCTTTAGCATTTTTCGCCAAAGGATGGATATCCTTAGTCACCAAATCGACAAGATTTTCTATCGCCGAATTTAACAGCTCCGCAACGGGAATAATCACCGCCGTTGTAAAAAGTATCAGTTTCGAAGAGAAAGTCAAAGGGAGTAAAACGATAGCACAAAATATAAAAAATCCGAAAAAAAGCTCCAGTTTAAAAGATGTTTCGGTTTTAAAAGCTGTCTTGACACCCTCCATAGCGTAGAAGGCGTTTTTAAAAATGGAATATTTCGGCTTGTTTTGCATGAGAATATCATATCGAAATTTAAGTAAGAGGAAATTCAAAGAGATTTTATCTAAATATTAAGAGATGCGACACCGCCTAAACTTAAATATATTAAATTTTTTTATGATATAATTGCATCTCGGATCAAAAAAATTGATCTTGATCAAGAAATTAAGATAATTATTATCTTAATTAGACTATAATTTTAGCTCAATTAAAAAATATTATATAAAAAAGGATAAATATGGCAACTGTAAAGTTAAAAGGAAATGATGTAAAACTAGCGGGTAATGAAGTAAATGTAGGTGACAACGCACCTGAGATCACCGTAACAAACTCGGAAGGACTGGCGGATAAAACTGTCGGAGGAGCACAGGAAAAAGTTCAACTCATAGTGGTAGTACCGTCTCTTGATACTCCCGTATGTGCGGCCGAGACAAGAAAATTCAACGAAGAAGCGGCAAAAGTAGAGGGTGTCGATACAACTGTTATCTCTATGGATTTACCGTTTGCGGCGGGAAGATTTTGTTCGGCCGAGGGGATTGAGAACCTAACCGTTGCATCTGACTTTAGAAATAAAGATTTCGCTAACGCTTATGGCGTACTTGTTGCGGAAGGTCCGCTTGCCGGAGTAACTTGTAGAGCTATTTTCGTTGTCGATAAAAACGGTAAAATAACTTACAAACAAATTGTTCCTGAAATCACGGAAGAGCCAAACTATACCGAAGCTATCGAAGCCGCAAAAGCTACGGCAGCCGCATAAAACCGCTCTCCCGCATTTATGCGGGAGAAGAGAATTGCGATGACGCTTTTTGTTACGGCATTAAAATGCGAAGCAGACCCTATCGTAAAACTTTTCGATCTAACTGCGTTAAAAAATCACAAATTCAATATCTTCAAAAATGAAAAGAGTATTTTAGTCGTTTGCGGAATCGGAAATATAAACGCATCGATCGCCACGACATATATGGTAAATAGATTCGACATAACAAAAGCCGTAAATCTAGGTATCTGCGGAAGTTTCGACAAAAACGATAAACTGGGAGAGATTTTCGATGTCAAAAAAGTGATAGAAGATTCCACTCAAAAAGTATATCATTTAAAAAATTCAAAAAAATTCGCCCCTTCAAAAACTCTCTACTCTTTTGACAAAGCGCAAAATTCGCCGAAATTTAAAAACGCTCTGGCGGATATGGAGAGTATCGGTTTTTTTCTATCGGCAAGAAAATTTATAGATCAAAAAGAGATATATATCTTAAAAGTTGTATCCGATCATGCAAACGGGCAAATTTTAAAAAAAACGCAAGTCTCCTCTTTTATCGAAAAATATAACGACCTTTATCGAAAGATCGTGTATGAGTCCTAAGACCCATACATGATTATTGTCTTAAAATGAGTTTTTCTCCATCCCAGTCATAGAGATTGGTTATAGTCGTAACTTCGCCGTCATCATCCGTTACGGTCAAACTCACCTCCATAAAATCCAAATCGGCAGGAGTTCCTATCCATTTTGGACACTTATCGCTCTCATGAGGACCCATAACATCACCGTTGAGAAATGTTTTTGTGACTACCCAGTGGTGTTTGACGATCTTACCGTCGTTTTGCGCGTTGTTATCGCCGTCAACCTTGTCCGGATCGTAGCTCTTGGAGCAGTCAAACCAAATACCGTCGCCGGTACTTTCACCCAAAGTTATCTCTGCTACCGGAGGAATCGTAACTATCTCTTTAGCTTTTACGGTTATCTCTTTACACTCGAGATTTTCGGATACCGCACCTTCGTTATCCGTAACGCTTAGACATATCTTTTTTATACCCTCTTTTTGACACTCGAAAATAGGTTTAGGCAAAATCGAAGCGGAACTATTTTCATCTTCGCTCCACAAATACGCCGTAACATTACCGTCGCTGTCAAAACTGGTAGTACCGTCGGCCAAAATCTTATCTCCGACCGTACACTCGTCCAAAAGAGCGCTGATTTTGGCAACCGGCGCTATATTTGCGGGTTTTGAAACCACTATGTTCTTGCAAACCTCTTTACTGCTTAAACCTTTATCGTCGATAACGCTCAAACAAACTACGCTTTGACCCGGATTTTGGCAAAGGAAATCGGTTTTCTCACCGGCTAAAGTATCGGGCGTCCAGTGATAAGTCGCTATCGATCCGTCCTCGTCACTACTTGAAGAGGCGTTAAGTTCTATGCTCTCACCGACTATACAGTTAAAATCTTTCGCCTCTATAATAGCCACCGGCGGAATATTCGGTACCTCTTGTGCCGTAATCTTAGTACAATTTTTATCTTTTAGACCGTCATTGTCGCTCACTTCAAGACATATCTCGTACTCGCCGGCTTTCGGACAGACGAACTTTGGATTCATAGCCGTCGAATCGGTATCCGCAAAACTCCATAAATACGCCGTAACTTCTCCGTCGCTATCAACGCTTTTGTCACCGTGAGGAAAAAACTCTTCACCCTCGGTACAAAAGGTGTTTACTTGAGATATTTTCGCAACGGGAGCTATTTTGAGCTTCTCTTTAACTTCATAATTATGACATACGGTTTTTGATGTTAGATTGTCATCGTCAATCACTCTCAAACAGACTTCATGCATTCCGGTTTTATCGCAAGTAAAAGTCGGTTTCGGATCAGTCGCGACCACAGCTTGATCCATAAGCCACTCATACCTTACGACATGACCGTCTTCATCGCCGCTACCTCTGGCGTCAAACGAAATCGTACCGCCCTTCATACACTCGGATGTCTCATAAGAGATCAAAGGCGTCGGAGAAAATTTGACAATCTCGGGTTCACTCTTTTCTTCCACCTTATTTACTACATTTTCAACATCGCCTTCACAGCAATTGTTATCTCCTCCGCATCCGTAAAAGAGTACGGCAAATAAAAGCGTACTCAAACTCAACTTCAACATCTTACACCTCCTTTTAAATTACGGTAAGATATTGTAGCCAAGTAATAATTAATTTTTTAATACTCGTTTTAGTTAAAATATTTATTACTTATGAAAAGTAGTTTTTATTTGTAACCTTTTTTATAGATAAGATCCACCGCCTGAGAGCTTTGCCCAATCTCCGTATCAAGCAAAAAGTGTTTTCCCACTTTTCTCTCCACGATGACACTACTCTCTTGAGATCTGTTTTGATAATATATAATCGTCTTTTTATTTAGCTTTTTACCGGCTTTTATATTTACACCGCCGCCCTCTTCTCTCGTAAGATCGAGTTTGTCCAGTTTAAGCTCCCTTGCAAGATCCTTCGCTAAAGCTCTCCCGAAAATCTTTTCGGCGGCGTTGGCCGCGCTACTTTGCGCTCCGTCGCTCTCGCTTACGGCAAAACCGAATAGCAGGTAGGAGAAGATATCCTTTTTACTCATCATCGGCTTCGATTTAAAAAGAAGTTTCGGTTTTCTTTTGTCTCCTAAAATATCTATATAGATGATGACATCTTCTATCTCGTACTCCACATGAAGATCCAAAAGGGGATTTACCTCTTTGAGTCCTCTAAACGCTATGGCGCCCTCTTTTAATTTGAACCTTTTATCTCCAAAATCATACTCTCCGTCCAAAATATTCACTTTGCCCAGTATTTTGACATTCGATCCGAAATCCTTTCTTATCTCCATGTCGGGTTTTAGGATAATCGTACCTGCCTCCATTTTGTAGGTGATTTCGTCTTTACTTTTTATGCGAAGATCCAAAAATGTATTTTGTACGAACGAATCGTCGGCAAGTCGTTTTTTCTTTTTAGATTTGTCGATGATGATTATATCCGGATCTTTCGAGACATCCAAAACTCTCGACTCGTAAACCAACTCCGTCTCTTCCAGCGTCACATCGGCGGATACGGCAAGCTGCTTAGCGCTTTGAAACATCTGTACATCGGCGGTAAGTTTCGTCTTTCCGTAATCTTTCGCCGCCAAATATAGCTTTTTACACTTCAAATCCCCTAAAATGAGATCTTTCTTTTTGCTCCCCTTGAATTTGAAAAGATTTTCAAATTCGATATCGGCACTCGCATTATCTCCTTCAAAAGTAAAAAGAGCCTCTTTTTTCAATCCGATGTGACGATTCATCTCTTTTGGCTCAAATCCCCTCAAGTCAAAATCGAAACGAGATATTTTCGCCCGAGTCGGCATATAAAAAGCCAAGATATCAATCTTCTCAAAACGCCCCTGCTCAAAAGAGATTTTAGGAGAGGTAAGCTCTATCTTTATCTTTTGCTCTTGGATCGATTCGGCGTTCAATCTTAAAGAGCCGTCGATTTTAGGAATATCTTTGAGCGGATATACTTTATCGATCTGTTTAATGAGTTTAGATATGGAGGGAATATCGACTCTAGCATCGGCAAAAAGCGGTTTTTGGCTGAATTTTATATCGGCGTTTATCGCTTTGTTTCTCACTTCGGCCGTTATTTTACCCTCTTTCGAAGCCGCTTTTAGAGTGAGAGAAAAATCTTTCGCTCTTATATTTAAAGGCGAAACGAAAAAATCTTTTCCGTCCATCTTCAAACGAAAGCGATTCGTTTTGATGTTTCGTTTTGAAAATCTAAGATCTTTTATCTTCGCATAGATATCGGCTTGAGTTTTTTTAAGCGAATAAAATCCTTTCGCATTTAACGAAATCATGCTATTTTTAAGTTCGGGAGGAGCTTTTTTATATATTTTGTCCATATAAAGTTTTTTCGTATCCAAAAAGAGATCGAAACGATCAAAATCATCGCTGGAAACCGTAGCGTTTATCTTTTTCGAAGAGATCTTCGCATCAACTTCTTTTAACGATCCCTTCGCATCTATATCTATCTTGCCTAATTGACGCAGATCAAGATCGTTGAACACTCTTTTTTGATCGATAAAAATTTTGGCTCTATATTTTAAGCTATCGTTTATATCGTCGATATCGGCTTGCACATGACTTTCTATATCCAGATCCAAAGGAGTGCTTTTTAGTTTCGCTTTTATATCCGTCACTATTTCGTTATTTTTCAAATCGTATGAAAAATCGGCTCTTTTTATATCCGGTTTTATCTTATAATTTCCGACTTTCGCTTCGCCGTTTAAAAAGAGATCGCCGTACAGTTTTTTCGCATCCCCGTTTATATTTAAAATTAAAGCGGAGAGCTTTTTAAAATCCACATCCTCTCTTTTTAATTTCGATTTCAAATACTCCTCTTTCGCCTTCACTTCACTCTTTAGAGTATATTTAAGCGTTTTATTAAAATCAAGATTATTCGAAGATAGATTTGCATCCAAAGAGATATCGGCGGCATTTGAGAGTATATCCGATAGAAGCCGGGCTCTAAGATCTTGATTTTTTAAATTATAAAGCGCATCAAGGCGTATCTTTTTGGGATTTAGTTTCAAATCCTCGATCATAAAAAAACTCTCATCCACAAGCACAAAAGCTTCTATCTTCGAGTCGGAGGTTTTTGAATCGATATGAACGGAGGGAATCTTTGTAACCGTAATATTTTTCTCTTTTAAAATATCCGAGAAAAACTCTTTTTTCGCGAGCAAGTCGCTTTTTAAATCGACTCTTAGAGTATGGTTTATATCTTTGAGATTTAGATCGCCGGATAGATCAAGAGTGAAATCGGCGGCGTTTGATTCGATCAAAGCATCGGCTTCAAGAGTTAAAAAAGTATCTTTTATCCCGTAAGAGCTCTTTAGATTTAGATTTTTGGGATGAATTACAAACTTATCATATACGATCTCTCCGCCTAAAAGAGTAAGAAGAATATCCGCTTTTTTCATATCCCCTTTAAGTTTCAAATCGATCTTCGAAGAGTTTACGAATTTTAAATCCTTTTGATCCAAAATCTTCGCAAACTCCTCTTTTAGCGCTGATATATCGGCACTTGCGTCATAGGTCAAAGTGTTGTTGATATCTTTTAAATTCAAAGAGGACTCAAGCTTCATATCCAAAAACGCTACATTCGAATCCGCTAAAAGGTCGCTCTTAAAAGCCAAATCATAACTTTCAAAATCGAAATCTCCGTTTATAGTGATCTGTTTTGGCAAAATCAGATACTTTTGATACTTCAAAGCGAAATCGCTAAATTTTAAATCAAAATCACTTTTTTTCAAATCACCATCAAGTTTCAAATCGATATTAGGAGTTTTTTGCAGCGTTGTATTATGCTCTTTGAGGATTTTATTTAAAAAATCTCTTTTCGGTTTTAATTTGATATCGCCTTTATATCTGTTATTTCTAATCGTTAAAAGAGCGTTCGATTTTGCAATGTTACTATTTAGATCGAAGTCGATATCGCCGTTTATATCCGAGTTTCGATCATATTTGAAGTTTTTTACACGAAGCGCTAAAAAATCGATCTCATACTCTTTATATATCAAAGAGTCGATTCCAACTTCCAAATCGTCAACGACTATATCTTTAAAAAATAGCTCTTTATCACCCTTTTTTTCACTCTTTGAGGAGTTTTGATCGATCAGAGATTTTAAAAAATCTTTTTCGACAAAAATATCCGTGATTTTTAACTTCTCAATATGCAGAGTCTTCTCTTTTAAAGCTTGAAAATCGACCTTCAACTCCAAGTCGGCTTTCGCTTTGTTCTCGAAATCGACCCCTTTTAATCTAATCCCGCTGAAAATATCACCCTCTAAAGAGTCGTATTTTATATCCAAAGAGCTTTTTGAAAGCGCCTGCTTGGCTATAAAATCAAGCGCGCCGGAGGAGTTTAGCACAGCTATGATCAAAACGATAAACAGTACGATAAACCCGAAAAGAGCGAGCAAATATTTTAAAAATCTCAAAATACCTGTCCTATACTGATATGAAACTCAAAACCGTTCTCTTTTTGCGGAAAACCAAAATCCACACGAAGCGGACCGATAGCGGTCAGATAGCGTATGCCAAAACCGATACTGTCGTAAAATGTTTCGCTAAAATGTTTCGGTTTCAGCGTTAACATCGAAGTGTCGTAAAATGCCACCAACCAGAATTTGTCAAAAAATATTTGATGTCTGGCTTCAATAAGGACATCAACCAAAGAGACGCCCCCAAGAGGAATACCGTCGGGATCTTGCGGACCTACTTTTTGATAGGCGTATCCTCTGTTGGTTACGGAACCTCCGGTAAAAAATCGCTTAAAAATCGGTACGCCTTTATTTATGGATCCGATACGGGTTTTAACCCCTATAACCGTTTTTTTACCGATGGATTTAATATATCTCATCTCAAGAAGAGCTTTGAGATAATCAAGCTCGGATCCTATAAGAGGAGATGATTTCTCAAGATATAAAGAGATATACCAACCCTTCATCGCGTTTATCATGGAGTCTCTTTTGTCTATCAACACTCTATAAAAGAAAGAGTTTATGAAGTAATTTCCCTCTTCATCCTCAAAACCTTCGATCTTCGGAACCACTTCACTTTTTTGAGTCAATATTCCGAAATAGTGTTCAAGTCCTACAAATCTTTTACCAAGCGTAAAACGGTTCTCCCAGACACTCTCTTTAAACGAGTCGTAATTGTTGGTATAGTATTTAAACTCATCTTTTAGAGTGATTTTTCCGACATAAGGCAAAATGATGCGAGGATCGTAATATGTCGAGTAGATCTGATGACCTATTTGGTTTATTTTAAATCCCACATCCAATACTTTCAAATTTCCAAAAAAGTTTTTATCCGTCCAAGATATACTACCTCTTGCACCAAGATCGGTGTCGTATCCTACTCCCGTTTTCAGAAATTTCGTATCTCCGCTTTTAAGCGCTATATCGATGGGAACTTCACTACCGTTTAAATCTAGTTTGGGCTCTACCGCGATGTAGTCGTAAATGCCGTATTCGTAAATATTGTCGTAAGTTTTCTCAAGCTCTCTTATATCGAAGGGTTTACCTTTTTTATAAGTTATCGCATCCTCTATGATCTCTTTTTTTACATCCCCCTCTCCGCTTATGGAGGTATCTGAAAAAACACAGCTTATATTTTCATCTACAAAATAATCAAGATCGACTCCGTAACTATCAAGATGTACATACGCTTTTGCTTCAAAAGAGTATTTAGGATGTGCATGCTCCATCAAATAGCGCTGGAGGATCTCTTTTGAACTCTTGAATTTGTCAGTCGTAAAGATATCGCCTTTTTTGAATTTTATCAGTTTTGAGTAGTTGGAATCGGGAGCCACTTTGATCGAAGTGATCCTTATAGGTTCGTTTTTCTCTATTTTGATTATGATTTGATCATCTTTTATCTCATCATCTATCTCGACCTTAAAATAACCCAGCGACTCGTAATACTCTTTGAGTTTTTTTTCATACTCCGAAATTTCAGTGTCGTCAAAAACCGGATCTTTTCTCCAAAACGCGTAAAAGGGAGGATACTCTTTTCCTATGACTTTATAAAGATTGCCCGAACTAAGCTCTCCGACAACGGTATCGACACCCGATCCCGTAAATATAAGCTTTTTATAGATTTTCGCTTCAAGAGATAAAGATGAAAAAAAGAAGAAAAAATCTCACATACAACCCTATTATACAGTTTTTTAATAATTGGATTTAATTATATCAACTTTTTTTCAAAAATCATACTGTATGCGCAATTGTAGGATTTTAGGATCATAGCTTGTAGTATCGTTTTTTCTATCGATCGTTATGTGATTTAGCATTACTCTTAAATTGTTTAAGATATACCAATTTAAACCGACACCATACTGATAAACTTCACCGCCCTCTTTATCCTGATCGTTCAAATCGACATAACTGATTCGAAGTGCGCCTTCGATCGCTCCTAGACTTTTTTTCGAGAGGGAATTCTTCAACTTTATCCTGCCGTAAACGCCCTCCTTGGGCTTATATCTTTTGCTCTCGTTGCCAAAAAAGTAGCTAACCTCGGCGTACCAGCCGTAAAAATCGTACTCTTTTGAAGTCGTCGTTTCTATATATTCCTTTATATATTCCGCTTGTGCCGTAAACGAACCGTTTTGATAGATCGTCTCAAAAGCGTAGCGAATTATTTTATCGGTATGTTTGATCTTCGTTTTGAGATATTTGATTTTACTAAGATGCGATTCCGGTCTGACGGAGAGTTTGTATTTTTTATCGTCAAAACTAGTGTATGCCGTTGATGCGCCTATATGCCAGAGTGATTTTTTCTTAAAAAACGAAGCGTATCTGGCTCTTATGGAAAACGAATATTCATTATTATCTTGCGAAATATCCTCCAAAGGTTTTAAAAATCCGCCCGCCGTGACTCCCCAAGCGTATCTCTTTTTTACATATTCGCTCTTTGAGAGAGTCATCCCCACTTTTCTATCGAAGATGAAGATATTCGGTAAGGCTCGCTCCATGAAGGTGTTGTACTTCGAACTCGTCAGTGCGCTCAAACCTATGGGCTCTTTTATATTTCCCACTTTAAGAGTCGTACCAAACTCTAAAGCGCTATATTTTAGATATAGATCTTTATATCCGTTTTTCGAACTGAAATCATACTCCATTTCATACGATATATCTTTTTGTAAATCTCCTTTTAGATAGACTCTAGCTCTTCTGATCTCCTGATCGTCATCTACAAAATCTTTTTCAAAAAACCATGCACCGTCAACTACCAACTGCCCGCCGACTTTGTATGTGGGAAAAGTTTTCCCCTCTTTTGCAAAAACCTGACACGACATCGACAAAAAGAATATCAAAACGACAAAAAACTTCATGACTTCACTTAACCTCTGTCGCTTTCGGGATCGGCTCCATCTTCAAAGAGATATTTTCGTTGGTAGTGTGCATAGAGAAGATCGCAAGCGCCACACTTATGAATATACCGACGGCAAACGCGGTATATGCGCGTCTAAGCCAGATATATTTCAAATTGATTTCGGATCCCAACATATGAAGATGTTTGATGATGTGAGTCTGCGTCAAACCTTTGGAGCTTATGACTTTATGTACATTCACGACATAATCTTCCGGAGGCAGAGTCGCCATATCCTGAAAATAGAGCACCGATTCATAATCGTCATGATGCTCTTTTTTCAAAAGATGTTTTTTAAAGCGGGGACGAATGGCCATAACGGCGAATGTTATGGAGACAAGTGCGGTCATGATAATCGCACTAAAAGGATAGATCATTCCCGAATCGCTGACTTGAAGCCCCGAAGCGGTAATGATTACGGTCAAGATAAAACCGTTTACGGAGATTAAAATACTGGCTTTCGTATCCGCTAGCGAAGTAAGTTCGAGATTTGATCTCAACGCGTTTCGAAAAAGCGTCTCGACCGTTCTTGAAGTTTTTTTGGTATGATGCACTTTTCTTCTATCGATTCTTATGTTTTTTCTCTGATCAACACTCTCTTTTTTCATAACTGTCATTATTTCCACCCATTTAATTAAATATATTTTATTATCAGTAGTTAATATATCTCTTTTATATTATCATAATAAAAAGCAAATTATTATTAAATTTATAAGTTCTCATACACAAACTATTTACAAACTTTCAGTATAATCTCGAAAAATTTCAAGGAGCCTATAATGAGGCAGATCGTTTTTTTGATTTTTCTCTCGTTTTCATCGCTTTTTGCCGGCTTTGAGCTAATGAGTGATGTACTTGAACCTGATGAAGCGTTTAAGGTAGAGGCACTGAAACAAGATGACACTATAAAAACAAAAATCAAACTTGGTGATAAGATCTATGTATATGACGAGTATCTTAAATACAAAATCATAAAACCGAAAGAGTTATCGCTTGATGACAAGATAAAAAGACCGAAACCGGAAAAATTTCATGATTTTATCGTTCACAGAGGAAAAGAGATAGATGTCGATATTCCCCTTTCTCTCATAAGAGAACGCGTAGGAGATAGTAACTTTACACTCCAAATCGAATATCAAGGCTGTTCGGAAGCGGGACTATGTTATCAACCGTTGAAGAAAAAGTTCGTCTTCAACTCAACAAACGATGCGAATTCGAAAGAGTCAAAAGATTTCAAAGAGACAAAAGTCTCTCCCCCCTCAAAAAACAGGTCAAATACAGACATCTCGGAAGAAGATAAAATCGTAAACACCCTCAAGCAAAGCTCTTGGAGTACGGTTTTGGGACTCTTTTTCGGATTCGGGCTGCTTTTATCCCTAACTCCTTGCATCTTTCCTATGATACCTATCTTATCATCCATCATAGTTTCGCAATCCGGTGAAGGAAAAGCGAAGATGAGCGTTACGCGAGGACTCTTTTTATCTTCGATATATGTGTTGTCTATGGCGGTCGCATATACGATAGCCGGAGTTCTTGCGGGACTATTTGGTGCGAATATACAAACGGCTCTTCAAAACCCTTATGTCTTGAGCCTTTTTGCGCTTCTTTTTGTCGCTTTGGCTTTTTCGATGTTCGGTTACTACGAGATTCAACTTCCAAGATCGCTTCAAAGTAAACTCTCGAAAACCTCCGATTCCGCACAGGGTAAAGGCGGACTTATGGGTGTAGCCGTTATGGGCTTTTTATCGGCTTTGATAGTAGGTCCTTGCGTAGCTCCTGCACTAGCCGGCGCACTTGTATATATAGGTCAAACGGGCGATGCGCTTTTAGGAGGTAGCGCACTATTTGTCATGAGCCTTGGAATGGGCGTACCTCTTTTGATCGTCGGTGCGGGTGCCGGAAAATTCATGCCTCGCCCGGGCGGTTGGATGACGCTCGTTTCACAAATATTCGGAGTTGTAATGCTCGCAATCGCCATCTGGATGTTAGAGCGTATTATTCCGGCTTCCGTAACTCTCTTTTTATGGGCGCTTTTATTTATAGGAAGCGCGATTTACGCCGGTGCGCTGGAGCCCTTTAAAGAGGGAACAAGAAATGAAAAAAAGCTTATTAAACTCTTTGGGATCGTACTTTTTCTCATAGGTATTTTAGAATTGGTAGGCTCTTTCAGCGGCGCTACCAATCCTTTAGATCCGCTTGAAAAACTTAAACGAAACGATTCGTCCACTTTAACCGCCTCAAGAAACGACACTATTGCGTTTAAAAGCGTTAAAAACATCAACGAACTTGAAGTTGCCGTACGAGATAGTAAAAAACCGGTCATTCTCGATTTTAGTGCAAAATGGTGCGCCTCGTGTAAAGAGCTTGAGCATATCACTTTCAAAGATCCGGCCGTCATAAAGCTAATGTCGAGGTTTACTCTTCTTCGAGCCGATGTTACAAACAACACGCCGCAGGATAAAGAGCTTTTAAAAAAATTCAACCTCTTCGGTCCCCCCGCTCTGATTTTTTACGACACAAAAGGTAAAGAGCAAAAAGATCTTAAAACGATCGGTTATAAATCGCCTCAAGAATTTATACCCACACTAAAAAAAGCATTAGGGAGATAGATGTTACTGACAATCGGAATCATATATTTTATATATATACTGGCAAAAGTCTATATTTCGACGATGGAAATCGGCTATGTTACGAAAGCGAAAAACGATCCTGCCGTCATACTCGAGCCTTCAAACTACATAAAAGCGGCAAAATATAAAATAGCGACCCAGAGAATGGATATATTAAGCTCTCTTTTTGAGTACGCGATCTTTATATTTTGGATAGGTTTTGGATTAAAATGGCTTGAAAACTCCGTATCGATTGAAAACGAGACGCTAAAATCGGTGGTTTATGTTCTTTGCTTTATAATCATAGGATACATCTTTTCTCTACCTTTTGATCTCTACAAAACATTTTATCTCGATAAGAAATTCGGTTTTTCGAACATAACGGCAAAACTATATATCACCGATACGCTAAAATCGGCCGCGATTTTCATACTCTTTGGCGGAGCGATCATTTTTGTCATAGTAAAACTGATATCCGTAAGTCATCAGTGGTGGCTGTGGGGATTTGGGTTTATATTTATAGTGATTTTGATCATCAACATGATCTATCCGACGATCATAGCTCCTATGTTTAACAAATTTAAAGTCCTAGAAGACGCTAAACTCAAAGATGCGATAGAAAAACTACTATCTACCGTCGGTTTGAAAAGCGACGGTGTCTTTACGATAGACGCCAGCAAAAGAGATAACCGTCTAAACGCCTATTTCGGAGGACTTGGAAAATCAAAAAGAGTCGTACTGTTTGACACTCTCATAGAAAAGCTGAATCAAAAAGAGCTTTTAGCGGTTTTAGGTCATGAACTAGGCCACTACAAACATAAGGACATATTGAAAAACATCTCTATGACCGCCGTTTTGATTTTCATACTGTTTTATATATTCGGACATCTACCAAACTCGCTTTTTGAAGCTATCGGTATTCCGAACGCTCCTCATACTCTGATAGCTCTGTTTTTGATCTTCGCTCCGATAGTGTCGTTCGTGTTTATGCCACTTTTTGGACTTATGAGCCGCTCCAACGAATACGGCGCGGACGAATTTGCGGCACGAAGTCAAGACGCGCCTTCACTTGCGAGCGCCTTACAAAAGCTCGCGAACGAAAATAAAAGTTTTCCAAAATCCCACCCTCTGTTCATATTTTTCTACTATACCCATCCGCCTCTAATCGAGAGACTAAAAAGACTCGGTGTAAAAACGGATGAATGAAACAAGCATCAAAGAAGCCCTTAAAAAAGGCTCTTTGATACTTCAAAACCAAAAAGAGGCGGCTATACTGCTTAGTAGCTTTTTAAACAAAGATAAGTTGTATCTAATAACTCATGAAAAAGAGACTTTAAAAAATGCCGAAAAATATCTGCAACTTGTTAAAAGACGAAAATCGGGCGAACCTATCGAATACATAACAAAAAGCGTTTCGTTTTATTCAAGAAATTTTTATATACAAAAAGGCGCGCTCATACCAAGACCCGAAACCGAACTCTTAATCGATCATGCAAAAAAAATCATCAAAAAAGAGTCTATGCGAAATATCGCCGAAATAGGCACGGGAAGCGGAGTCATATCCATAATGCTCGCCGCTTTTTTCCCGAAACTTAAAATCGTAGCGACGGATATAAATGAAGAGGCTTTAAAAATAGCAAAAATCAACGCACGAAAATTTAACGCTCAAAAGCAAATAGAGTTCATTCATACGCCGTATCTTGATAGGATTAACCGAAATTTCGATATGATCGTCTCAAATCCTCCCTATATAGCAAAAGATTTCAAACTCGAAAACTCTCTTCATTTCGAGCCTAAAAACGCGCTTTTTGCCGGAGATAGAGGAGATGAGATATTAACGAAGATCATCGATCTCTCCGTCAAAAGAGAGGTCGGATATCTTGTTTGTGAAATGGGGTACGATCAAAAAGAGCCGCTTGAGAGATATCTTATTAAACACGGGATAAGAGAGTATCTCTTTTATAAAGATTATAGCGGATTTGATCGCGGTTTTATCGCAAAAACAAAGGAGTGAATCATAGAAAGAAATGAGATAATCATCTTTAAAGATGTTCATAAATCCTTTGGAACCAAAGAGGTTTTAAAGGGATTGGATTTTACGATAAAAGAGGGCTCCGTATGCGTGGTCATGGGGCCTTCGGGTACCGGTAAATCGACTGTCATAAAGCATATAGTGGGACTTCTCAAACCGACTTCGGGAGAGGTGATAGTAGAGGGGATTCATGTAGAGAGCGCCGACGAGTCCACCCTTCTTGAGATACGAAAAAAAGTCGGTTTCGCTTTTCAATTCGGCGCGCTGTTTGATAGTATGAGCGTTTACGAAAATATAGCTTTTCCTCTGAACGAACACACGAAACTCTCGCAAGATGAGATAAAAAAAAGAGTGAAAGAGGCTCTTGTTATGGTGGGACTAAACCCCGATGAAGTTATGAAACTCTATCCTCATGAGTTAAGCGGCGGTATGCAAAAAAGAGCGGCTATCGCGCGAACGATAATTCTTGAACCGGATATTATTTTGTATGACGAGCCGACCTCGGGACTCGATCCCATAGCTAGCGATCTGATCTCAAGACTAATAGTGAAACTCCAAAGAAAGCTCGGAACTACATCCGTAGTCATCTCGCATGATATAAAAGAGAGCTTCAAAATAGCCGATCAAATGATAATGTTGTATGACGGGAAAGTACTTGCCGATGCGGATCCGGAGTTTTTCAAAAAAACCGATAATCCGATCATCAGGCAGTTTATAGACGGTATAAGTGAGTTAGCTATAGATTAGGCTGTTTCGTACTTTTTGTGAAGTTCCGTCTCTACACGATTCATGATAGAGTCGGGAGTATCGCCCTCTTCGTGTACGGTTATGGCGTATTCGAGTTTTACATGCATATTTATAAAACTTTTCGCTTCGCAGATACTTTTTATAAGATGAGCGATTTTGTCCGCAGACTCGAAACTACACTCCGGTAAAAGAATCAAAAACTGATCCTCATCCCACTTCGCAAGCACATCATGCTCTCTAACCTCGAACCTGACGCTCTCCATAAGCTTAGATGTCGCCTCTTTGATGAAGAACGGATCATCTTTATCCCATTTCATCTTGAATAAAATCAAAGAGAGCTCTTTTTCGTTATTCCTATCGTTATGAATATCGGAATTTGCGAATGCCGTCAACTTCTCTTTCGTATATGTCGCTAAAAAGTCATCAAATGAAACTTGATCTATGAGTTTTGGTGATCGTAAAAAAGCTTTTACGAAAAACATTTTTTTTCCAACCATTGGTATTACCTGCCTTTATTTTTTTACAAGTACAACCTTGTACTTAAAAAGCAAATCGGTTCTTTGAAAAATTTTGTTAGAATTTTTTTAACTTTTTTCAAAAAACATAATTTAGTGTTACTTTTTTACAGTTTGGTAATATTGTCTTTCATTTATAGTTTTAACTATTCATTTTTAAATCAAATGAAATAAAAATATCAAACTTATACCCGATTATACACTTTTTTTGCACGAATTTACAACTTTTTTGAAAAAAAAGAGTCATTTTAGCTAAAACTTTTCACCGTCGTACCGATATATATGTAAGCCTTTGCGATACTCTTTTTCAACTCCTCCTCTTTTGGAGTATCGCAGGGTTTTGTTCTTGGTTT
>CAZNIT010000020.1:0-53357 GCA_964573205.1 uncultured Sulfurospirillum sp.
AAAAGATTGAACAAACGATTCGGGTGGCTATAGAGAGGGGGAAACGCCCTGCTCCATTTCGAACCAGGAAGCTAAGACCCTCTTCGCCGATAATACTGCACCTTACTGGTGTGGGAATGTAGGTCGCCGCCCGTTCGTTTATGAATAATTCAATATCTTATCCAGTCTATTTTTGAATGCTCTTGCTTTTGATTTATGTTGATCAAACATTTCACTTGAATGTTCAAAATTATCGCTCAATTCATCATAATAGCTAATTTTATGTTCTATATGATTTTTTATCGATTCAAATACTATGCTCATCTGTTTTTTTTCAAAAATACTTTTAAGAAGATGTGTCAGCATCGTTTGGCGCTGTTTTAAAGAGATTGTTTCATTGCATTCTAAAGATATGGCTTGAATATCCTTTTTTGAAAAATAGATACCGCAGCGTGCCGGAGAGAGCATCATCGTCGTTATTTCTATGACATAATCAGGAAACTCTTCTTCGCAAGTGTCGCAGTTTTGCGAAGATTTTGAAATTTGATCTCTTAGACTTTCAAACTCTTCTCTTAGTTTTTTTATGTTTTCCATCATTGTTCCTCGTTTAAGTTATTTTCCATAAATTTTTTGCTTCCTCTTCCTCAATTTTACATCTTGGGCAAATAGTTTCTCCCCCTAAATATGTGAAAAAGTTCGTACACTCGGTGCATCTGGTTCTTTTAAAACTGATAAGTTCGTATTTTTTGGGCTCAAAAAACTCTTTTGTTGAAAAAGAGATAAGAGATAAGGATTTTTTTTCGCATACATCATGACATAAAGAGCATTTTATGCAACTAGTAGGTTCGAAAAAGATTTTCGATCCGTATTTGTCGCTTGTTAACGCTCCGGAAGGACATATGCGATAACAGATCGAACAGTTATCGCATGAGCTATCAATGTATTTTTGTGAAACAAAACTCAATTTGTCCGGCATAAAGAGCAAATAGTTTTTCGGATGTTCGACTTTATCTAACGCTAATAGAAGAAGTTTTCTTTTGTCGGGGATCTCTTTTTTGCGGATATTCTCGCTATCTTTTTGATTTAAGAAAGAGTTTTTGTCTCTTTTTAGTGAGTTTTGAAATTCTATTTTACTCTCTGTTGTGCCTTTTGTAGTGAACCTTTTCAAAAAAGCGCGTCTATCTTGATTGAGAGATTTTATATCTTTTTTCTCATCTATAAAGCGGATCTCTTTTATTGCTATTTGTTTATCGGTTTCTACGGACGATAAAAATATATTCGCCTCTTTGATATTGTCGGATATTTGCTTATAAAGTGGATCTTTAATATCGCAACTTTCACAATGCCCGATATCAAGAACGGTTTTATCTTTTAATAGAGCAAGAGTTATTAAATTTTCAACGCTTAACAAAGCTAGACAGGGAATGTTTTTTTTACAGCTGATCAAGGGGTTTTTATCCTTTAAATATGAAAAGATAAAATCAATGGTATTGAAATTTTTAAGAGAGATCGCTTCATCTGGACAGACTCCTATACATCCTCCGCAATCTATACATTCGCTAGATATGACAGGAATGTTTTCATTATAAAAGATGGCGTTTTTAGGACAAATATCTCTACAAAAAGTACAAGTCGAGTTTTTGCTAAAGACTCTTACACATGAACCGAAATCTATGGATAGATTATTCATTTAAATATTCGTAATCACTTAATACAAACTCCAATCCGGTCATCGCCGCGTCATGATAAAAGGGAGTTTGTGCTTCGTTTTTGACATTTATGAGATAAAGAGGCACCCATTTTAAAATATGTTTTTGAAGAAAGCTTTTTTGTATCTCCTTTATTTTGGTTGCGGCATTTTCGTCACAATTTTTCAAAGCTTTTAATTCGCCTTCACATAGCATATACATAAATTCAAGTTCCGCACCTATATGATCGGGAGATACGATTCTAGCTTTTTCCTTATCCACCATATAGTCGAACTCTTCGTAAAATTTTATGACGGGGTTTTCTCCGCCGCTTTGTATCATGCCGTCTTCTCGGATATAAAAACTTTCATATGGAATAAGATTTAAAAGAGAGATTTCGGCAAAATCGGCATCCAAACGCTCTTTTATCAATTTAGATTTCGATAAATTGTCGCGAACATCCCATTTGGAGAAGTTTGGAAAACAATCGTCCAAACCGTTTCGCTCGATCGTCTCCAAAAGTTTTTGATCAGCCTCTTTTATAAATATTCTTGAATAAAGAGCGTAAAAAAAACCTCGCTTTTGAGAGTATTGTAAGTTTTTGTTCATGTATCTCCTTTTGATACACCAAAGAGGAGATGCTCCTCTTTGATCTTTTATGACTCGATATCAAACGAATAAGCCTTATTTGTCAAAGGTACGGCCGGCCGGTTTATATGTTTTGGGCGTCTTATTTTGTTTGTTACATCAAGAGGTCTTGTAAGTTTGTCTCTCCAAGCTTGAAATGTTTTGAAATTGTTTTCATAGTTTACATATATATCACCGATCTTTTCATCTCCGGTTACCTTTTCCAGTATAACTTTTTGATGCCAAGCATGGTGCCCTGCTACAGGATCGGGATGAGCCGGCGCAACCGCGTTTTGCCAAGCACCAGTGAGCCCGTCCCACCAGATATTTTCAAGATCTTTATTGTACTCTTTAAACTGCCAAGGTTTTGAAGGTTTTATACCGCCCTTCGGATTCATTTTCGCCTCTTTACCGTCATCGGTTATAGTATATAAAGGCGCACCCACTCCCATTACACCCAGTTTATGTTTAAAGCCCGGAATAGTTACGGCATTTTTCAGTTTCCATCTACCGGCATGATGCGAACAGGCAAGTACACCTGGTCTAGTCGCTTCCGTCACAACCGCCATCGCTATAAAATAACCGCTTTCAAGCCCGCTTACGGTATCGACTATTCTCACCTTTACCGGTTCTTGATTTTTTATACCTAGCTTTTGGGCGTCTTTCGTATATACCCAGATAGGATTGTGGTTTTGACTTATCTCCATCAAGTGTTTTGAGTTGACGCTTCTTGTGTGAATGTTATAAGGGAGTCTGTATATCGTATTTAATGCGAACTCGTTATCCTTTTTCATGTAGTCATGATGTACCTGAGATACAAGATGAATCATCTTTTTTCTCTCACCTTCGTTTCTAGGATAGATCGGTATGGCGTATTCGGGCCAGTGAAACTCTTCGAGCCAATCACAATAAAAATCCAGCTTTTTGCTCAAGGTCGCAAAACCTTCGTAAAACTTTCCATCTACTTCGACTCCTATGGGCTTTTCTTTATCTTTTGTTTTTGCCCAAAGTACACCGAATTTATCTTTTCTTACTTCTGACTTATCATATGTGTGACCGTGCGAAGTTATACTGTTTTCGTCTATTTTAAGCTCATGTTCTTGAGGTTTGTAAACATTTGTTTTTTCCGTCCAAGCGCCATGATCTCTCATGTATTCGTAACAAGGAAAATCACTATTTGGATATTTTTGTTTGGCTGCCGCTTTTAAATTCGGCAGTAGTGAAAAACCGGCATCGTAATATTCCGCTATAGTTACCGGACGGCTTGGATCGTTTTTACTCGCCCAGTATTTTTTCACTCCCAAACTTCCGTCCGGATCGGCGTAGTAGTAGAGAATATTCATCCAAAATTCATTCTCTTCCCATATCTCGCCAAGCCCCGCTTTCATGTGGGCTTCGAGGGTGGCACGATTTATGTTTTTGGGTTTCCATCCCATTTTCTCAAGAGCAACCCTAAGAGCCGGTTGTCTAAAGCCCGTCCACTGTTCGGGTTTTGTAGGTTCGGATTGTTGATCGTGTCTCTCTCCAGCAAGACCCGTTGGAAGTATATAGTCACAAAACCAGTTTGTTTCACTCCAGGTCGGTGAGAGGTTCATGGACATTTCTACTTTTTTTTCATCTTTTAGCATCTCTATCCATCTGAAACCATCGGGATTTATCCAAACGGGATTGTACATTCTCGGTATATATAGAGCGATTTTTTGAGGTACTTTAAGGCCTTTGTCGATCCATTTTTTCTGCCACTCTTCATCGGCAAGCATATGAGGTAATATCATGCTCATCTCATAGGTTGAAAGCGGATACTCCGGCGGCCAGATCAGTTCGTTCCATACATCGACCTTCGGCGGTTTTTTGCCCGCTTGAGTCGCTTTGTCTCCTTTTCGTCCTATAGAAATTTTATGCCAGTGGTGCCAGCTCACACCGCCTATATCTCCGGCCATCGCGCCCCTAAGCGTTAGAAGCAAAAAACCGGCTCTAGTGTTCATCCATCCGCCTCTATGACCTATGGTTCCGGCTCTCCATAGATATGTGGCTATTCTTGAACCTGCATCTATGACCATCTCGAACAGTTGGTCGAGTTTATCCTCTTGACCTTCGAGCTTACACTCTTTTACGGTATATTCTTTAGTGTAAGGAGCGTAAATCTCTTTTAACATTCGTATAAAAGCGTTATAATCTTTTGATTTTGGAGCTTCATTGATGTAGCCGTATGTTAGCATCTTTTGCAAATATGCATCATCATCCATAAGGCGATCCCAATTTACCCAGTTCTTTACAAACTCATGGTGAACGAGATCATCCCCGTTTTTATCCTTTTCATGAAGCACTCTGTTTACCAAGTGCAGATACAAAGCCGTTTCGGTACCGGGCCAAGGGCTTATCCAAAGATCCGCCATACCCGCCGAGTTTGAGAGTCTGGGATCTATAACTACCATTTTCGCACCGTTTCTTCTGGCATCGGCTATGTAGCCGGCGGATTGTTGAAAGTAGTGTCCCGCATCCGCAGCATGAGAAGATTGTAAAAAGATCAGTTTGGCGCCGGCCCAATCAGGTGAATTTCTATCGTCGTTCGCCCATTGGATGGAGCCCTCTCTAGCTCCGGCTGAGCAGATATTTGTATGTGAGTCGTAGCCATCAAGCCCCATGGTGTGGGGTACTCTATGTCCGAAGCCGTTTTCGTTAGGGCGTCCGACTTGGTAGATGATAGATTTTTTTGAAATTTCATCACCGTTTTTTAGTGTTTGGTTTATTTTTGCTCCGATCTCTTTCATCGCCTGATCCCAGGTGATTCTTATCCATTTGCCTTCACCTCTTTTTGAACCGGGTGCTCTTTTGATAGGAAAGGGAATTCGGTCGGGATCGTACATTTGGCTCATCGTGCCGTAACCTTTTGCGCAGTTTCTGCCGCGACTGGCGGTATGAAGAGGATTTCCCATATATTTTTTCACGGTTAGTGTCTTTTTATCAACCCATGCGGTCAATCCGCAACCGGCTTCACAGTTGGAACATACGGTAGGTACTATCGTATAATCATGAACTTTTATGCCGTCGGGATTATCTCGCGACTCTATACCGTTTCTCTTAACTCCGCCTCTTTTCCAGTCGTCGCCGTCAAGCTCTTTGAAACTTTCCCACTCCGAGTGAGGAGGGTAAAAATCAAGACTTTTTGGAGTGGCGGTAAACTTTGAACTCTCTTTTTCATCTTCCGCCGAGATCGATGTAAAAACTCCGGCCGCGACACTCGCACCGGCAACCGTTAGAGCGGTACCTTTTAAAAAATTTCTTCTGCTTTCTAAAAACATTTACCTCTCCTTCTAGCTTAAAGATAATAGTTGCGGTATGATAAGCCATACATGTTTTGTGATATAAAGACCCGCTATCGCAAAAGTACCGGCAAGTTTCAACAGTGCACCGTTACCGTCTTTTGCAGCTTTTAAAGCAACGACAAGAGGGATGATGAAGGCTATGATCTGTCCCGTCCAAAACATAGTGAAATAGTCGCCGCCCGAGTGGATTTGAGCTAGTGTCGCTTCCGCTTCGGCAAGTTTCCAAGAAAAAAAGTACTCTCCCATATACATAACAAATGCTAAAAACGCACTTGTCGCTATGATGATGGAGAGATCTTTTCTAGCTTCTTTGCTCCAGTTTTTGCTAAAAAAAGCTAGAGTACCGGCACCCGTTAATAGTGCCGCTAACGCCATCTGGATTAACTCTGCCGGAGTTTGCCATAGCTCCCTAGCGCTTGTTTCTCCCATGATCACCGCGGTATAAAGAGTGACCGGTATGGCTAAAATAAACGCCGCTTTAAAGAGTTTATCGTACGGGTGACTTAAATCTTTTTTGATAACTACAAGATATGTCATGTACGATATGATACCGGTTAAAACCGTTGCAAGCCAGGCGCCCACCGTGATGGCGGATGCGAAGTGAGGATGAAGAAAGATATTTATCATTCTTTGGGGCTGATGAAGATCAAGTAGCGTAAAGAGCAAAAATATATTTAAAAATATAAATGCGACGACAGGCACTATGTTTTTAATTCCTTTGAGATTTTCACTACCGTATCTGGCAATCAAATATCCGCCGACCAAGATAACTCCCGTGGCTATACTTTTTGCCCACATATTAAGAGTGATCATCCATCCCCATATAACTCCCGGAAGTGCGACATCGAGTGTAACTATCGCATTGTTGAAAGTGTTTGCATGCTCTACCATTTTAGTGCCCCTTTCCTATGTGCTTTAAATGAGTGATATTGTTGAACAATCCGTACCCTTGAACTCTTTTTGCCGCGAGCGGATTTAACTGTGCTTGAGCGCCACCGACATAGAAATGTTTCGGTTTCGTATTTTTTTCAGGTTTTCTGACCTGAACTCTTTTATCTTTTGTTATGTATCGGCTTATATGGCTTAGAGGATCTTCTATATCTCCGAAGATATTTGCTTCCACCGGACAGGCGACAACGCATGCGGGCATAAGTCCCCCTTCTATTCTATGAGCGCAATATGTGCATTTGTCTGCCGTGTTGGTTACGGGATCCATATATATGGCACCGTAAGGACATGCCATCATGCATCCCGCACACCCTATACATCTCTCTTTATCGACATTTACTATGCCGTTTTCAAGATAGTGCAGTGCGCTGACCGGACATATTCTCTCACACGGCGCATCTTCACAGTGATTGCATCGTAGAGGAGTGAAAGTGCGGGCGGTGTTTGGATAAACCCCTTGATCTATGTATTTTACTCTAAGCCTCCATGAGCTTAAAGGAACATTGTTTTCGACTTTGCATGCGACCTCGCAGCCTTTGCATCCCATACAAAGATCCAGATCTACCAAAAAACCCAGTTTCATAAGTTCTCCTTCTAATTCGACTCGACTTAAAAAGATGAGTGAAGATCGAATTTTTATGTTTGAAGGTGTCATTATAACATGGGCAACTATAAAATAAACTTATACATTATTAAAATGTTTATAAAAATATTTAATATCGAAAACAGGAACAATAATAAATTTATTTTATATTACTTTAGCCTCTGATTAGTAAAAAATGATTTACGATCACCGATAAATCCGAAATGGCGGTGGAGTCGCTCTTTTTCAAAGAGTCCAACATCCGTTTATATTTTTTCATATCGAATCTCTGCTCGTTTAAGTAGTTTGTCAAAGTTTGTTCTATATCTTCGTTGCTTCTTTGAAATCCCAAAAGCTCCAAACTAAGATCTACCAAAAGCGATTCTAAAAGCATTTGAAGCTGCTCTTGCAGAAGAGCTTCGCTAGGTTGAGAAATTGCCGTATTTTCGATATATTTGATCAAAAGAGGAATTTCGAATTTTTGTAAAATGTGAAAGAAGATCATCGCGGATCTTTCAAACGGAGCACCCGAGTGTTTGGCGATTTTGATGACGGCCGTTGCAAATTTTATATAATTTATTTTTGAAAAGAAGTTATTTATAATTTCGTTGTTTTCCACCGGTGAGGTTTTCGGTATTTCTATCTTTTGCGCTACCGAGTTTATGGCACTTTTATAATCAAGTATGGTTTCAAAACAAAACTCATCCGGCTTTAGAGTTCTCAACATCCATTTTATGTTGTAGTTTATCTTATCTTCGATTTCATAAAGCAGAGAGTATTGTTTGGATACGGCGATAGCGTAATCACTTCTGTAAATCTCATATCTTACATCGTTGGCGTCGTATAGTTGGTTTGTTATGAGATAAGCTTTGATCTTTAATAAAAACTTCTCTTTCCCCAACTCTTCGAAATCGCTAATGAATGTGGCTCCGTATTGGTTTATGATTTTGTTTGAGATGATCATGGAGATAATCTCTTTTTTTAGAGGGTGAGAGAGAACGGTATCTTCGTAAAGTGCCGTGAACTCTTTTGGAAAATATTTGAAAAGATATTTCTGGAAGAAATTTTCTCCTTCATATAATGAGCTTTCGTTTAGTATTTTTTTTAGAAAAATTTTCGAATATAAAAGAATCACACCTAGTGCCGGTCGAATTATAAAACCTTTTTTATCGACGATTTCGTTAAAATCTATATCTTTTGGGAGATTGAAAAAACGGCGATTGAATACATCGAGACTTTTTTCCAGTAGATTGACCACTTTTATAAAATCGTTTTTGTTATCTTTTGATCGTCGCGAATCCAATGAAATACAAAGAGCTTGAAAATAGTTCGACCACAATACGCTGTTTGTTACAAAAGGAGTTACCGATTTTAAAGTTTGATGCTTTTTATCGGGGGTTAAAAGATTTTTTTCTATCAACGAGTTTAAAGCGATTTTAATATTTACTTCATGATCGCTTGTGTTCACACCGGCTGCGTTATCTATGCTATCAAGATGAATTTTCCCTCCAAGTAGAGCGTATTCGTATCTGGCTTTTTGCGTTAGTCCGAGATTTCCACCTTCGCAGATACAAAAAGCTTTGATTTCGTCGGCATCCACACGAACATACTCGTTCTCTTTATCTCCTACATCTATATTGCTCTCTTCGGATGATTTTATGTATGTCCCTATGCCGCCGTTGTAGATCATATCGACCGGTAGCTTCAAAAGGGCGTTGGCGATCTCTTCTCCGCTGACGATTCGTTTTTTTAATTTCAAAAAATTTTGTAAAAAAGAGTCTATCTCTATTTCCGGACTTTTTCTTTTGAAAACCCCGCCGCCTTTTGAAATTTTGTTTTTGTCGTAATCGGACCATTTGTGATTTTTACTATTGAATAATTTGACCCTCTCGTCAAAAGATATCTTCGGATCCGGACTTGGGTCTATGAAAATTTCATCATGACTTATGGCGCCAATTAATTTAAATTTATCGCTTTGGATTATTCCGTTTCCAAAAACATCTCCGCCCATAGAGCCTATACCTACTATACTTATGGGTTCTTCATAAAAATTCACCCCTTTTTCTATGAAAAATCTCTCGACCGATTTCAGCGCGCCTTTTGCGGTGATGCCGAGTTTTTTGTGATGAAAACCGTTGCTGCCGCCGCTTGCGAATGCATCACCTATCCAAAATCCTCTCTCTTTTGCGATATTGTTTGCGACATCGCTCATATTTGAAGTTCCACGATCAGCCGCCACGACAAAGTATGTATCTTCATCGTCGTATGCGACAATATTTTCATCTCTTATCGTTTTTTCGCCTTTTTTGTCGTCAACTACATCCAAAAGAGCGTTTATAAATTTCGAGTAGTAAGATGTGAAATCTTCAAAAGAGAGTTCGCTTTTTGGGGTATCTATGATAAATCCTCCCTTTGCCCCGCTTGGGATTATGATGGCGTTTTTACCCTCTTGCGCCGCCATAAGAGATTTTATCTCCATTCGATAGTCGTCTTTCCTGCTGCTGTATCTAAGACCTCCCCTAGATACCTTTGCCATTCTAAGATGTGTACCTCTAAAATATTCGTTATATACATATATCTCGATTTTCGGCTGGATACCTTTTAGGTATTGTTTGAGATTTTCGACATCTAGTTTTATGGATATGCTCTCTTGTTGTAGATAGTAGTTCGTTCTTACGCAGTTTTGAATGATTTTGAAAAACAGCTTCATAATTCTGTCGTCATCACTATCTTTGATATCTTTAAAAAGTATCTCTATTTGTTCAATTAGAGTTTTTAATCTTTTTTTTCTATCTTTTGCTTTTGGTGAAAATTTGGCTTCAAAGTAGTCGAGAAAATGTTTTGATAAGGAGTTCCAAGAGATAAGTGTATTTAAAATTTTAGGAATGTTAAATTCCGGAACGAGTTGGTTTTCATAGTGCGCGAGCGTTCGAAACAGAAGAATAGAACGCATAGAAAAACTCTCTTTATAAGCCAAAGTAAAGAGTATGCAACTTTGCCTTTTTTCACTTAAAAGAGCATGTGTTAATATCTCTTTTATGTGCTGGGGAGCGGGGTGCTTTAATTTTAGGTAAAGCTTTGTAACAAAGAGTTTTTGATTATTCTCTTTAAGGATGAAAGATACTTCGTTTTCCACCAAAAAACCGAAATCATGCATAATCGGAATAATATCGGAAAGTGTCAGTTTTTTTATGGAAAAGAGTTTGATGACGGGCTTTTTTTTATCTATCTCTATGGCGATCGAATCTTTTTCAAGGGCTTTTGAGATTTGCTCGTTTAGTTGCAGATCTTTGGCCTCTATGAGTTGATCGCATACTTGTTGAAGTTTAGTTGACATCTTCCACGCTCCATTTTATCTCTTTATCGGCATACATCGGCACGACTTCACCGTATAAAGCCGGAACCTTGAAACTTTTTTTCCTTAAAACCACTCTTTTTTGAGGAGGATTGTAGCCGTAAACGATTCCGGCGTTGTCGCTTATGAATGATTGAAGATTTTGAAGCTTGTTATGTTTTTCAAAAAGCTCCGCCAAAACCTGAAGTGCGATCGGTGCGGTAAAGACTCCCGCGGCACACCCGCATGACTCTTTGGCGCTTTTTGGATGAGGTGCCGAATCGCTTCCGAACATTACTTTTGGGTGGGCGCTTAAAGCGATATCCAAGAGCGCATTTTTATCCTCTTCTCTTTTTGCTATCGGCTTGCAAAAGAGATGAGGTTTTAAAAGTCCGCCGGCTACATCGTCCAGTGTTATGAGGAGATGATGAAGAGTTACGGTTGCGTAGAGGTTATCGTATTTGTCCAAAATATCCACGCTATCTTTTGTCGTAATATGCTCCATAATGATTTTAAGATCGGGAAACTTTTGTGCGAGCTCTTCATAAACGCTTACAAACTCCTTCTCTCTGTCCATAACAAAACCGTTACTTTCGCCATGAACTAAAAGAGGAATCTCAAGATCGCTCATAGCCGTCAAAGTTTTGCTCAAAGAGGAGGCATCAACTGTTGTAACTCCTCCTTGCGAATTTGTCGTAATCCCCGCGGGATATAATTTTATACCGCTTATGTGGGGTTTTGCTTTTTCCAAAAACGCAAAATCGTAATCGTTTTTGAAAAATAGCGTCATAAGAGGTTCGAAGATTTCATCTTTTGCTTCGTTTAAGATACGCTCTTTGTACGATAAAAGAGCATCGATCGTAGTGACGGGAGGGGTGAGATTGGGCATAATGATCGCCGCGGCGAATGTGCCGGCGGAGAGAGGTACTGTCGTTTTCAACATATCGCCGTCTCTTAGATGAAGATGCATATCAAGAGGGGAGTTTAGTATAAGCTTCAAAAGTCGCTCCTTTTTTAGCTTATTATACTATGATTTAACTATCCCTTAGCGCCTCTTTGGCGTTTTTTATGAGCGAGTTGATCTTTTTTTCATAAAGTTTCGCTAGATTTTCGTCGCTAGACTCGAATCTCGTAACGATTACCGGAGTCGTATTTGAAGCCCGAACCAGTCCCCATCCCTGATCGAAAACGATCCTAACGCCGTCAATGGTGATAATATCCTTGATCTTTGGAAAATCGGCGGGCGGATTTTTCAGAAGTTCTTTTACCTTCTCTATAAGCGGAAACTTCTCCTCTTCGGTAGTTTTTACTTTTATCTCTTCCGTAGAAAATGTTTTTGGAAGAGTATCCAACTCTTTGTCAAGATCGATACCGTCCTTGATCAGCTCAAGCACCCTGAAAGTCGAGTAAATAGCGTCGTCAAATCCGAAATATCTGTCGTTAAAAAATATATGCCCGCTTACTTCGGCCGCTAGGTCGGCGTTTGTCTCTTTGATTCTTACTTTTAGATTGGAGTGTCCCGTTTTGTACATAATCGCTTTTCCGATTTTGTTTATTTCGTCATACATCACTTGAGAACATTTTACTTCTCCTATAACGGTCGGGTTTTTCATTTTTTTGGCAAAGAGTATGGCGAGTTCGTCACCTTTTATGTTGTGTTTCTTTGTTAAAACGGCGATTCGATCCGCATCACCGTCATATGCAAATCCAAGGTCGAAATCTCCTTTGAGAACTTCTTTTATATCTTTTAAGTTCTCCTCGACCGACGGATCAGGATGGTGGTTTGGAAATGTACCGTCGGGATCGCAGTACAATCCTTTATAGTTCAGGTTCAAAGCGTCGCAGATCTCGTTTAAAACGACTCCCGCCACTCCGTTACCGCAATCAAGAACAATCTTTTTATTTAAGTTTCTCAAGTGCGAAAACTCTTTTATCATAAATTCTATATAGCTCTTTTTAGCCTCTATAAAAGTATAATCGGTATTATCTTCTATAGTAATGTTTGAAGAGAGTATCTCATCTCCCATATCGTAAATGTCTTGTCCGAAAAAAGGTTTTTTGTCGATCGTGATTTTAAACCCGTTGTACTCGGGCGGATTGTGAGAGCCTGTGATCATGACCGAAGCGCTTGGGGTTATGCCGTCGAAATCTCTGTAGTTGGCGAAATAATTTACGGGAGTGGCGACCAGTCCCATTCCCAAAACCTTGACATCCGCTTTGTTGAATCCGCTTGTAAGCCATTTAAAAAGAGTCGGGGAGTGTACTCTGGCATCGTATCCTATGGCGACATGATCGCCATATTTTTTTACCCTTTTCCCAAGAAAGTATCCTATGAGTTTTACGCTTTTTTCATTTAACTCTTTTTCAAAGATTCCTCTTATGTCGTATTCACGGAATATGGTTTGCAAAATTTATCCTTTGCTATTTTATGGTAACGGATTCTATGATCTGATCTTTGACGGGTTTGTCGTAAGCTCCGGTTTTTGTATTTTCTATCTTTTTGACCACATCAAAACCTTTTATCACTTTCCCGAAAATCGTATAACCGCCGTTTAACCAAGGGGTAGGAACGGTAGTTATGAAAAATTGGCTGCCGTTTGTGTTCGGACCTCTGTTCGCCATAGCTAAAATGCCCGGTTTATCGAAAATGACATTGGGTTTGTATTCGTTTTCAAACTCTTTTCCCCATATCGATTTTCCTCCTCTTCCCGTACCCGTTGGATCACCGCCTTGGATCATGAAGTTTTTGATAACTCTATGGAAAATAACACCGTTGTAATATCCTTTTTTCGAGAGTTTTACAAAGTTTTCAACCGCTTTTGGAGCGATGTCGGGATAGAGTTCTACGGTAATGGTTCCCTGATTTGTTTTTATATCGGCTACAGGGTTTTTAGCAAAAAGCGAAGTTGTAAGCGCAAAAGCGAGCAAAAGTATGATTTTTTTCATTTCGTTCCTTTGTTATTAAAATTTGAGAGATAAGTTTATCATAAAGGAGGTTATTCTTTTATCTCCTTTATGATTTTCGATTTAAATAAGATTGTCGGTTTGATTTTATTTTATGAGGTCTTGTCTTTTGAATTTATATACTTTGTTTTTGATCTTTTCAAGGATTCCCGCGCCGATTAGTTGTTTGAACATATTTACGACGGTTGGTTTACTGACATCAAGTGCTTCCATGATGTCTTGGTATGAACCGTGAAAAACATTCTCTTCGTCAAGGTTGTCGATGATGAACTTTAAGATCTCTATCTTTTTTCCTCCGACAAGCGCCGCGAGCGATTCTACGACATGCGCGCACCCTTCGATCTCTTTTTTCTGGATGATCGGAAGCATTACGGTGTAGATAGAGTTGATGAGGTCTTTTATATTGATCGGTTTGATGATGTAGCCGTCAACTTTAAGATTTATAGCATCTATGAGATACTCCGTATCGGTGTGTGCCGTCGTGATGATACAAGGTATATCTTTTTGGTGCTCTTTTTTCAGTTTTTTTATCATTTCGATACCGTTCATTACCGGCATATTTATATCCACTACGATAATGTCGATATTTTTATTCAACGCTATCTCGAGCCCCTCTTCACCGTTGGTTGCGGTATGTACGGTTTTTACGAAATCATCGAGAATTAACTTCGTTTGGTTCATTACATCGATATCATCCTCGACATAGAGTAACTCCAGGTTTTTCAGGCTGTTCAAATCCACAATCCACTCCTCTTTTTAAATATATTAATTTAATTTTTGATAACTATAGCAAATCTTTTATTATTTTTTAATAAAATTAACAAAAAAGAGAGATTTTTTATAAAATTGTATAAAATATTTAACAATCGTTCTATTTATGTATGATAGTTTAATACAATTTTTTTGTCAAAAAAATATGCATATAAAAATATAATTTAAGAATAAAGTTATAAAGAGTGAAAAAGGCATAAAAAACTTTATTTAGATAAAATTTAAAAGATAATTAATAGTTACTATTGAAATAAAATTATGAACTTTCATGCTTGTCGCGCGTTACCGTTAGTACTATTTGATAGGTATGGCGATAATAAATTGAACGCAGTTGAATGTCTTTTGCGTTCCAAGCTTACTTGTGATATTTTTTACCGTTACAAGACCGTTCATCTGTTTTTCTATGATTTGTTTTGACATATAAAGCCCTATACCCGTACCTGTGGATTTGTGTTTCGTGGTAAAATAAGGCTCGAATATTCTATCTATGATATGTTCGTCTATTCCTCCGCCGTTATCTACGAATGAGATCATGACGAACGGTTCGGGTTTTAGTTTTTTTTCTACTTTGATTATGATTTTTCTCTCTTTTTTGATCTCTCTATGTTTGAAGTTGTCTCTGGCATTATTTAGAAGGTTTAAGATAACTTGAGAAAACTCATTTGAATAGCCGTAAACTCTTACCTCCTCTTTTGCTATAAGTTTTATATCTATGTGTTCGTCTTTGCAGAAAAACTCTACAAGTTCAAGAGTCTCCTTGAGTGTCGATACCACGCCGAAATACTCTCTATCTTTGTGAGGACTGAAAAAGTTTTTAAAATCTTCGATCGTATTTGACATTTGGTTTGCTAGTCTGAGTCCTTCGTTTACCTGTTTGTCTATAAACTCTTGCGAAAGATTTCCGCTCATACTTTTAACTCCGAAGCTTTGAATAAGAAGCGTCAACGCATTTAGAGGTTGTCTCCATTGATGAGCGATATTTCCGATCATTTCACCCATTGCCGCAAGTCTGGCATGTTGATACATGATTTGATCTTTTTCTCTATTTTTTATCACCTCTTTGTTGACTTTATATTCCAACTGCAAAGCAAGTTCTTGATAATCTTTTGTCTTTTTCGCTACGATATCGGAGAGCCCGAAGATCAGTTTTTTGACATTTGTATAGATGGAATACGCAAGCATAGCAAATGAGATAAGGATGATCAATACAAATAGTAAAGTTGTAAAGAGTGTAGCGAAATAGTGTTCATGAATGCGAACTTTTGAATTTTTTATATCTTTTAAATGAGAGTTCATCAGTTGCGCGCTTTTTTTATTATACTCATAAAGCAGTCGCTCGAATTTGGGTAAAATCTTTTCATCCATCTCTTTTACATTCGATTTTTCAAGTGCGAGATTCGCCTCTTTGAATGTTTTGTTTAAAGAGACGATAATCGGCGAGAGAATTTTAGCTTTGTTATCGTTTCTTTTTAGTTTGCCGTAAGATTGATTTATATGAAGGGCGCTCTCTTGCAGATTCAATATACTATGACTTATATCGTTTTTGTTCTCTTTGAAATATTTTAAATGCTTTTGTAGAGAGTTGTTGCATTTGTCGTTTAGAGTGTAAAGGTATTCTATATTTCGTATATTTTGCTCATATAGGTAGTCAACCTCTTTTTTTATGTTGTAAAGCCCAAGATATACAAGCGCTCCAAGAAAGAGTAAGCCCATAGTGGCAATGAGTAACAATAGAAAAGATTTTTTTGTGACGGATATATTGTCCAAAAAACTTTTTTTAATTTTTGCCATATGTTTTTCTCTTCCTTGAGTTCTGTTTGATCCTTATAATGTTTAAATATCGGAAAATAGATTTTTTCTTTTAATGTAAAATCGCTTCATAATTGTGGAGAAATCGTGAAGTTTTTGAAAGTGATTCAATATAACCAAAAAAGGGAGAAATCAATACAAATAATCGAATTAAAATAATAATAAAAATTTGTGAAATTTATGATAAAAAGTTATTTCTCTCTTAATTATGTATAAGATACATCTATAAAATCGTCGTCGATTTCATTTTTTTTACGGATCTCCTCATCTATATCAACATAGTAGTCGTCGTATTCAAGAAGAGGAGCTTCATCTAGCGAGTTGAAAATATCAGCATATCTTCGCAGTTGTGGTTTTGTGTTTATAAAATCCGTGTAACTTCCGATGGAGCCCTCTAAAATTCCTCCGTTATTTTCTATATTGTCGGTATAAATTTGAGCTTTTACATGACCGTCTTTCGTGATTTTAAGACTTTTGCACGCTACTATTCCCTCAATAGTGCCGCCGACGATTACGTTTTTTGCTTGAATATCGGCTTCGATTTTCGTACCGTAGTCTATGAATAAACCGCTACATATGACACTTCCGTTAAAATCGCCCTTGACAAGCATTTTATTCGCTTTTATGTTTCCTTTGGTTGAAGATGTTTCCAAGAATTCAAGAGCATTGCATATGATGTTTCCGTAACACTTTCCGCTACTTATGACTTGGTTTGCTTTTATGTTGCCGGTAACTTTTGCGTTTTTGCCGATAAAGACGACATTATTTACTTTGATATCTCCCTGAATGTCGCCCTCAATATGAATAGAGTCGTTTCCTATGATATTTCCGATGATCGTCGATCCATGAGTAATAATACTTGAAGAACTGACAGAGAGTCGATCATCCGTTTTTTTAAATAGTGCCATTGTCTTTTAACCTTGAAAACTTTAATATTACTGCAAAATCGGCAAAAATATGATTTTTTAAAATAAAAAATAGTTGCGTTTGGACGATATACTCTCATAATGAAATATCGGGAAGTGTCTTTATAATGTATCTAAAAATCGTTTTTTACGCACTTTTAATTGCCGCACCTTTTTTTAGTACCGTTTTTGCGAGAGAGGTGAACATATCTAAAGATTTACCGTACGTAGATGTCAAGATAAATGATAAAACGGTAAAGATAGAGAGAATAAACGACACTAAACATAAATTGAAAAACAGCTATATAAAAACATCCAGACCAACCCCTCCTTTTTATATTCAGCCGTTTGTTCCCATAGAGGGAATAAAAACCGTTACCGAACTTGATGTTATAGAATTTATAAAAAACAAACTTTCAAAAAATAGAGGTGTATTAGTCGATGCGAGAATGCCTAAATGGTACCGAAACGGCACGATACCGGGAGCTGTAAATATTCCTTTTTCGATTCTTTTGTCCGGTTTAAAGAGTCAGTATGTGCGGCAGGTTCTTACCGTTTTGGGTGCGAGAGAGAAAGATAAGTGGGACTTTCGCGGCGCCGCGGAACTTTTGATTTTTGATAACGGCCCATGGTGCCAGCAGGGGGTTGCGGCTATGAAAGAGTTAATAAAACTGGGATATCCTAAAAAAAAGCTTTTCTACTATCGAGGCGGCATGCAATATTGGCAGATAGTGGGATTGACCACAATAAAACCGCAAATGTAAAGGGAAAAAATTATGATACGCAAAATAATAAATATTTTTATTACGTCTCTTTTATTCATAGCGGTCGATATATCCGCAAAAGATAACGTTTTGGTCAAAATAACCAAAGATATGCCGTATATTTATGTCAATCATATGGGACAAAAGATAAAAGTCGCCAGAATCCAAGATACCTCAAACATACTTACTGACGATTATAGTAAAACATCCAGACCGTGCCCTCCTTTTTGCATACAACCAACCAGTGCGGCACCCGGAGTTAAAAATATCGAGGAAGTGGAGCTTATTGATTTTATGAGGGATAAAGTGTCTTCAAAAAAAGCTATAGTGGTCGATGCCAGATTAAAAAAATGGTATGAATTGGAGACCATACCCTCCGCGATAAATATACCCTATATCGTTATGCAGAAGGCGGATGAAAATATTGTACGCAGATTATTTACTCTTTTAGGAATGAAGATAAACAAAAACGGTAAATACGATTTTAGCGAAGCAAAAGAGTTAGCCGTTTTTTGCAACGGTTTATGGAGTGACGAGTCTTCCAAGTTGATAAGATCACTGTTAAAGTTCGGATATCCGGCCGATAAAATTTATTACTATCGAAGCGGATTTCAGGGTTGGAAGCTTTTAGGCTTGACGACAATTGTACAAAAAGAAAATAAAAAACGGTAGGAATGAACGATGTTTAAAAAAGAACGAGATATTGAACAAGACTTTAAATTATACGACGTTGATAAATGTGCTCAAAAAAGTAGAATTCTCGGTATGATTATTCAGGTTCTGACAATTTTACTTTTAGTCAGTTTGCTGACTCTTGTCATAATATATGGCTACAAATATTTAAAACAAGATGAAAAAAACCTTGAAACAAGAGGGAATCTTACATCTAAAAATATGACCGAATCCAAAAAACCCATATCCGTCATTTCCGTTTCAAAACCGGTGATACATGATCAAAACGAGAGCGAAAAAATGTACACTCAAAAAGAGATGCAGATGATAGTTCAAACGCTGATGAAAGAGATACAAAAGCAGGCCGAATTAAAAAAAGAGACCGAGCGAAACAGTACCGCTCACAAAGAAGAGATATTAAAAGAAGATCAAGAACAAAGCGAAAGTGAAGAAAAGTCTCTTTTAGAGTCGCTCGAAAAAGCGGGTGCGGATCGTATAGAGGAGATAAAAAGAGAAGTCACCATAGACGCTTCAAAGATGAAAAGCGCCCAAAAGACGACGGAAGATTCGGTGTCTCAAAATATCGATCATTACAATAAAGTTATCGTAAAGCCAAGTACAAATACATATGATGATCTTGCAAAGCTTTCGGATAAAATAAGTGATGTCGTAAAAGATATGAAAAAAAAGAGAATCATTCAACCCGAATATGAAGAGATCATAAACGAGGAGATCGAAACAAGAGCAGATGAAATGCGCATCATTATCGTACAGGAGGGAGACACCCTTTCAAAGATCGCACAAAGAGCCTATGGAGATCTTTTGGCATATGACAAAATAATAGAAGCGAATCCGGAACTCATAGAAAACCCGGATCGAATTTATGTAGGGCAACGACTTCGTGTTCCTATTGGCGAATGATCAGGAAGTTGTGTTATAATAGCGCCTTGATTTATCTGTCGGGGCGTAGCGCAGTCTGGTCAGCGCACTACCTTGGGGTGGTAGAGGTCGCAGGTTCAAATCCTGTCGCTCCGACCATCTGATGTAGCGGTTAGATTTTCGGTTTTTCGTTTCCGTGCGATTCTTTGTGACGCATTTTGTATAAGGTAACCTCCGAATACTAGCAAAACAGCTGTTGCCAATATCAAGAAGAGCATTACTCTGTTATAATAATCATAATAAAAAAATTTTACATTTTTATAAGTGAACATGATACTCTCCTCTTTTTCTTTAAAGCATACTTAAACTTTTCAGTCCTGTCAATATTGAGTCTTAGAACCGGAAAAAATCCCTAAAACTCGGGCTTTAAAATAGTTTTATAAAAAATTAATAAATATCTGTTACTATGTTTATCTATTCAGTAAATAAGCAGGGTATTTTAATGGGAAAACAGCGGGCGGTACAGGCAAAAAACAATAAACTTACCGGAAAAAAAGTTAAAATTATTTATGAGCGGATCTGTAACAAGAATATAGAGGAACTGTTGGAACTGTTTTTAAATCCTATAGAGCACGCGAAAAACCCCAAATACAGGCTTAGTAGAAAAAAAGTTTTGCAAAGATACATAAGAGAGGAAAAAGCAAGTCTCTCTGATCTGAAAAAGCAGTTTACATATCTTAAAATCAGTAAACTCTACTTGGAAGATGAAGCGTTATTTACTTTAGAGACTTTTTTCGATAGCGATCTTGGCTCTTTTAGCAAAAGAATTAAAGAGTATCAAAAGTTTCGTCATAAAGCTTCTTTGGATATCGATACCGAATATCAGTATATCTATATGTACAATTCGGCGGATAAAATCGTTACGAACAATCTATCCGAAAGTTTCGCTTATTATAAGTTGGATTATACGAATGCCAAAGAAGCGATGTGCGATAAAGCGACACAGATAAAAGTTTATCCTAAAAAGACGGCAAGCACCGGATTTTACTCGGGTACGATAAAGCGGCACGATACAAAAATAGTTCTTAGCATCTTTAACGAGTACGACTATGTAACGGCACTGTTTGAAACATCACTTAAAAGCGTAACGCAAGTTCCTTTATACGAAGACCATCTTTTCGGAGTTGCAGTCGGTATAAACGATTACAATCAAAAAATACCCGTCGCCAAAAAAGTTGTGATGACTAAAAGAGTTTTAAAAGACTCTGAACTGGAGTATCTTTACCTGATTTTAAACGAAACACAGATGATAGAAGCGAAAGAGAATCTGTACGCACTTGAATCAAAAGATAATCATGACAGTGCGCATTTAGCTAAGTATCAAGAAAAAATTACGGATATTCACACCTTCTTTTCGAATATAAAATACTCTGCGTTCATAAAAACATCCATTATGCATCATATGGTTTTTACGGAGTTTCATGCTTTTAAAAACATGTTCGATAAGTTTACCTCTTTTCAAGACTATTTTCTTCATGATAGAAAAAGAATATATTTGGAGTTTTTAAGGTATCTTCGTATTTATCGTGAAGAGACAGTTTATATAGTGTTGCCGATTTTTGACGAAAAAACGAATATTTTCTTGTATGAATCTTTCGAGAAAAAAAGTATAAAAGAGCTGTTTATAGATCTTGCAAGAGAGGGTATGAAATTTAAGATCGTATTTGTAGTCGATAAATTGGAAGATTATAAAAACGAAAGAATGAGCGGCGTACTTGAGGAATTAAACGAGTTTGGATTCGAAATTTTGTTCGCATCAAAAAACGAGGTTGAAAACTCTGTTGAGAGTTATGATTTTTTTTATGCTCAAAGCAGAAGCTTCGTTATAAAAAAGAGTCATATTAGAAATACGAGAAGGTTCACGGTAACAGACAACAAAGAACAGATACGAGATTCGATAGTAGATTTTAAAAAGATAGACGATCTTAGTTATGGATACGATGATATCAAGAACGATAATCATAATATTTGCAAAAAGGATTACATACTTCAAAAGCTTTTGGGTAAATGGTACTGCTACTCTTACGGAAGTTTCGAGGATGAAAACAACGATCCCGTACTTTGGGAGATCAAGCTGGAGGTTAAATCCGATTACCGCGTATCGATTAAAATGCCGAACAAAGTTTCCTCAGAGGGAAGGCTCGAGGTATTAAAAGAACAGTCGATATTTTCTATAAATAGTTTGCAAAGAGACGACAATATTTTCATGATTCTTACGAATCGAAAGATAAAGCCCATAACCTCTTTGATGATATACGGCAAGCAGATGCATAAAGATGCCGATATGGCAACCGTCGGTATCATTTCTCGTCGCCAACTTGCGACCGAAGAGGCTAAAAAGCTTTTGGGGAAGTATGAAAATGCCGTCTTGAAGGTAAATCCTAAGTTTCAAACGAAAATAGACGACTTCATTCTTTCTTATAAAGTTTCATCTTTTAACCATTCGAGATAGTCTTTATTCGAATCTGAAATTTCGGTCAAGATGATTTCGGGAATTTCATACGTATGTAAGAGTGTTATCTCTTTTTTTACCTGTTCAAAAAGAGATGTTTTGGTTTTAATCTGAAGGAGAATTTCATTTGCGGATTCGATCTTTTGTTTCCATCTATAATAACTTTTTATCTCTTGAACTTGAATACAGGCGGCTAACTTTTTATCAAGAAGAGTTTTTATGATTATCTCGGCACTGTTTTCGCAATCGATAGTCGTGGTTATTATGCAAAAAGATGTCTTCATTTTGAGGTTTGCTTTTGTCTTTTATTTGATAAAGTTAATGAAATGGTGCGGATGAGAGGACTCGAACCTCCACGCCGTGAAGCACCAGATCCTAAGTCTGGCGTGTATACCAATTTCACCACATCCGCACAACAATGATAAGTGGCACGCCCGTCAGGATTCGAACCTGAGACCTACGGCTTAGAAGGCCGTTGCTCTATCCAGCTGAGCTACGAGCGCTCATAAACATTCTAGTGGCACGCTCGATAGGAGTCGAACCTATAACCTACAGATCCGAAGTCTGTTGCTCTATCCAATTGAGCTACGAGCGCTCAAAATCTGTAAACTTCAAAAAAATGGGGTGAGTGACGGGGGTCGAACCCGCGACCCTCAGAACCACAATCTGATGCTCTAACCAACTGAGCTACACCCACCATAAATTTTTGTTAAAATGGTCGGAGTGAAAGGATTCGAACCTTCGACCCCCTGGTCCCAAACCAGGTGCGCTAACCAGGCTGCGCTACACTCCGGTATAAAAAAACAAAACTATTATTGGTTTTGAGTGTGAGATTTTACTGTAAAAATCATTATATGTCAATAGTTTTTGACACAAATCTAAAAAAATATGCCAAAAACTAAACTATCGAACTTTTTTGTTATTTTTGCTCGAATTCGATAAGTCCTTCAGTCGGAGAACTTGCAGTCGCAAAAGGTTTTTTTGCAATTCTTCCGGCTAGATAACTCATGCGTCCGGCACGAACGGAAAGCTTCATAGCTTCGGCCATGAGTACGGGGTTTTTCGCTTGAGCTATAGCGGTATTTGTCAAAACTCCGTCAGCTCCGATCTCCATAGCGATAGCGGCGTCACTGGCACAACCTATTCCGGCATCGACGATAACAGGAACTTTTACAGCCTCTTTTACGAAGAGTACGTTGTATTTGTTTTGAATTCCGAGCCCGCTGCCAATAGGTGCGGCAAGGGGCATAACGGCAGCGGCTCCCGCATCTTCAAGCTTTTTTGCCATTATAGGATCGTCATTTGTATAGGCCATGACCGTAAATCCCTCTTTTGCCAGAATTTCCGTCGCTTTTAGAGTATCTATGACATCCGGATATAGTGTTTTTGCGGTGTCTCCTATGACTTCCATCTTTATAATGTCTATACCGGTCGCTTCTTTTACCATTCGAAAGAGGGTAACCGCCTCTTCTGCAGTCGTACATCCGGCTGAGTTGGGAAGGATCTGAACATCGGTATCTTTAAAATAATCCATCAAGTTCTCTTCGTCCGGATTTGTTATATTTACTCGTCTAACCGCGACCGTGATCATATTCGATCCGCTTGCAAGAGTAGCGTCTCTTGTTGTTTTGAAATCGGGATATTTTCCGCTTCCGACTATCAGTCTGCTCGTAAATTCGTATTTTCCTACCTTGAGTATATCTGTCATGAAATTTCTCCAGTTTTAATAAGAGTTATTTTATCTTATTTAAGTTAACAGAACCTTTTTTATCGATTGATGATAGATCGAGTGTTCCGTTTGTGTAATTTTATCTTTAAAATCTTCAAAACTCAATCCCTCTTTGCTAAAACATTTTTGGTCGATTATTTTGCCGCCGTCGAGTTCGGAAGTTACCATATGCGTTGTCACTCCGCCCACCTTCATATCCGACTCGAAACTCCTTCTTATCGCGTTTGTTCCTTTAAAGAGAGGAAGAAGAGAAGGGTGTATGTTTATAGCTTTTATCTTATCCGTAAAAATTGGCGTAAGAATACGCATAAAACCGGCAAGAACACATAAATCTATGTCGCGGGAGTCAATAATTTTTACAAGTTCTTCATCGAAACTTTCTCTACTCGTATATCTTTGATGATCCAAAACGATAGTTTCTATTTCACTTTTTCGTGCCTTTTTAATACCGTTTGCACGAGGGTTGTTGGTGATTGCGACGACTATGTCGATTTTTATATCTTCAAAAATTTTATTGTGAAGATGTTTGATTAGGGCTTGCATATTGCCGCCTTCTCCGCTGAAAAGGATGGCTATATTTTTAGTTTTCAAAGAGACTTTACCCCTTGAATAATATCAAAAGGCGAGAGAGCGTAATTGTTTTTTTCAAAGTTCGCGGCACTTAACGCGTGTGCGATCGAACCGCTGATCGCAGCGTCAAGCGGCGTATATCCTTGCGCTAAAAGCGAAGCTATAAAACCTCCCAATACATCACCGCTGCCTCCTTTGCTAAGTACATTGGTTCCAAAAGGCTGAATATATATTTTTCCGTTATGAGCTACAAGGGTATTGGCTCCTTTTAATACGAGCACCAGGTTCGGATATTTTTGCGTGAACATTTTTGTAAATCCGAATCTGTCCGACTGTATCTGCGATACGCTTGCATCTGCAATTGAAGTTATTTTTAGTAGTGACGAGAACTCTTTGGGGTGAGGTGTTAAAACTAGATTGCTCTTTCTTTGCAGCACCTCTTTTAAAATATCATGATAGAAAAGATCGGCGTCAATCAAAACAGGAAGATCATGATGTAGTAAAAAACGTGAAAGATAGTCGTCGTCAAATTGGTTTCCAAGTCCCATACCTATACAGATTGCCGTAACATTGTCGGTTAGCGTGGTCGAACTCATAAGCTCGGGGGGCATAGTATAAGGTTCGTTTTCAACGACGGTAACAAGACCGGCTCCAAAAGCGTATGCGGCTTTTGCGGCGATGATTCCGGCTCCGGGTTTTTTACCCGCTATGACGTTTAGATGACCGAAATTTCCTTTATGAGAGTTCTTGCTCGTTCTAAAAGGAAGTTTCAGATCATCTTTTTGAAGTAAAAACGTATCGCTTTTGTCTTCATATAAAGAGGAACTTACCCCAAGATCAACGGTTTTTATCTCTCCTACATAATCTTTTGCCGTATCCGAATATAGTGAACTCTTCAACGCTCCCATCGTAATTGTAATGTCCGCTATAAAAGCGTTTTGGAGAATGTGTCCGTTAATATCTATGCCGGTTGGGATATCGCATGCGATTTTATAAGCGTTTATATTGTTTAGCCGATCGATAACGCTAAGCGCTTTTTCATCAAGCGCCCTTGTAAGACCGGAGCCGAATAGGGCGTCTATTACGACATCGGCGTCACATATAGTATCGACGACATTCAAACCTACGCTTTGTGCTCTTTTAAGCTGAAGTTTCGCCATTTTCGATTTTGCACCGTAAGGAAGATAAATAAAGATATCTTTATACTCTCCTTTTATCATTCTAGCGCATGCTATACCGTCCGCTCCGTTATTTCCCGGACCGCATACGATGAGGACGCTTTGGGTATTTTTCGGTATGGAGTTTTTCAGACCCGTTGCGGCGTGTTCCATTAAAAGGTCTTCGCTTAGGAGATACTTTTCGTAGCACTTTCTATCAAGAGTGGAAACTTCTTTAAATACGCATTTCATGGGAAGAACTTTAACATAGCTTCCATTAAAACTCACCTTTTTGGTATAATGATAATATGAGAGTTTTTATAAAAATAGTTGCATTTTTTACTTTGTTATTTTCATCCTTTATGATTTACGAACATTATGAGTTAAATCGTAAAGCGGAACTCGACTCTCTTAAGAGAATAGATCCTTTGCCGGAGGCTATGAATTTGATTGAACGGCAAAGGTATGCTGAAGCGGCGGAATATCTTGAATTTTTTTTAAGATACGACTATGTTAAAAACGATTCGAAAGTAAAAGAGCTTTACGATGCTTTGGAATTTAAACGAAATAGTATGGGTTATCAGAGTCAAAAAGCGCTGGAAGGTGTGTTAAAAGGGAAAAGCGACGAAACGATAGGACGGGTTTTTGCCGGAGTGAGTGATTTTTTTCTTTTTGGAGATTTGAGAGATTTGACGATCGAGGGATATCACTATCTAAAAGGTGAAAATGTCGATGAAGTACTCGTGGGACTCTCGACGATAGGAGTTATAGCTACGGGTGTGACGATGTTTAGTGCCGGGAATTCGACGCCGATTAAGGGTGGAATAAGCGCTATGAAACTCATAAAAAAGAGTGGGAAAATGCCGCTATGGATGGAGAAGTTTATCATTCGTTCAGCAAAGCAAGTCAAAAGCAGCGGTGATATAAAGCCGATAAAAGGCTTTTTCGAAGATATATATTCTAGCATAAAAAATAGCGGATTCAATACTACCGTAAAGCTCTTAAACAGGTCGCCGAACTTGAAGGCTTTTCATAACTCCTTGGGATTTGCGAAAACTTTCGGTAAAGAGAGCGGGGTGCTTTTGAAAGTGCTGGGAGATGATGCACCTATTTATTATAGACTTCTTAAAGATAAGACAAGCAAAAAGACATTTTTAAAAGCTTCGACTTACGGCAAGCGGGGAATAGTCAGACTTGCGAAAATGGGTGAAAAATCTTTTTTAAAGAGTCTCAAACCGGTCGCCAAAACTTCGAGACTTGCCAAGATATTTAGCAAAAACGTAACAAAAATGCTTCATAAAATTCCCGTTGGAATATATATACTTTTAGCGATGATAAGCTTAGTGTTTTTAATCTGAATTTATCTAAATCTGTACTGCAAAGCTTCGAGAAGATCGGATTTTTCTATTTTATCATGATCTTCGATATCCGCAACGGTTCTTGAAATTTTAAGCGTTTTGTTTATGGCTCTTCGACTAAGGTCAAATCGTATGGTCGCATTCTCTAGGATTTGTGAGAGATCATTATCAAGAGAACAAAATCTTTCTATCTCTTTATCGCTTAATTTACCGTTAAGTTCTTTTTGGCCTCTCTCTTTTTGCTTTTTAAAGACCCTTTTGACTATTTCGAACATTTGGGCGGATGTAATCGAAGTGGTGTCTTTTGGTGAGATTTCACTCATCTGTATATAGATATCTATTCTGTCAAGAAGTGGAGACGAAAGTCGTTTTTTGTATCTGCCGATCTCAAGATCGCTACACAGACACTCTTTTTCAGTGCTAAGTAGATTTCCGCACGGACAAGGGTTCATCGCACCGATAAATAGAAATTTTGTTTTATAGCGAATTTTGCTATTAACTCTGGATATTAGGAGTTGATGATCTTCCAAAGGCTCTCTTAGACTCTCGAGAATCGTTTTGGGAAAGTGGGGTATTTCATCAAAGAAGAGTACGGCATTGTTGGCAAGGGATATTTCGCCTATGCGGGCATTTTTGCTTCCTCCCCCGAAGATACTGGCTTGTGTTGCAGTATGATGAGGAGATCTAAAGTTTCTGATCGGCTTGAAATCAGGCTCTTTTTTTTCAAGAGCGTCGAGTTTCGCTTTTTCCAAAATTTCATCCTGACTCATCGGCGGTAAGATATATTGTATTCTTTTTGCACTCATACTCTTTCCGCATCCGGGACTTCCTTCAAAAAGAATATTGTGCATACCGCATGCGGCTATAAGCGAAGCTCTTTTTGCAATTTCCTGTCCTTTTATCTCCTTGAAATCGAGAGGAAATTCTTTTATATAGTAATAGTTTTCGCCGCATATGTTTATGCTGTCGTAGTTTAAAAAACCTGATGAATTTATATATGGTTTCGTCGTTTTTGTCGTAAATATCTCTATTGCTTCTTTAAGATTATCGGCAGGATAGATTTGCAATCCGGGAATTTTTTCGATTTTTTCAACGCTTTGTTTCGGAACTATCACCTTTTTGATAAGACCGTCTTTTTTAAGAGATAAAATTATCGCAAAAAGAGTTGATGTATCTTTTAGTTTTCCATCAAGTCCGAGTTCTCCAAATGCCGTAAAGTCGTTAAAATCGACTTCGTTTTTTTGAAGAGCGATCAAAAGAGCTATGGGAAGGTCAAAGTGGCTTCCTTCCTTTTTTAGATCGGAAGGGGAGAGGTTGACGGTAACTTTTTGTGGCGGAAATTTGAAACCGATAGCACTCAGTGCCGATTTTATTCGTTCTTTCGATTCTTGGATAGAAGTTTGTGCCAATCCGACGATTGAAAAACTAGGAAGTGCTCTGACAAAAGCCACTTCCACTTCGACCGCTTTTGCGTCAAAAAGCTCAAGAGTAGCGCAGCGCAACCGCTTCATAGATTATTTTTTGCCTTTGAGTTTTTTCTTCCACTCTTTTTCGAATTTTTTTCGTTTTAAAAAAGAGAGTTTTTCTATAAAAAGTTCTCCTTTTAGATGATCGCATTCGTGTTGAAAAGCTATCGAAAGCAGGTCGTCATACTCCGTTACGATTTCATCTCCGTGTCGGTTTCGATACGAAACTTTTATCTTTTTAGCTCTTTGGACGTCTTCATAGTATTCGGGGACGCTAAGGCATCCCTCCGTATAGACCGTACTTCCGTCCATCTCGAGTATTTTCGGATTGATGACTTCTATGAGGTTCTCTTTGAGTTGTTTGTCATCTTTATCGGGGATATTTATAATGAGCACATTTAGGGGAACGGCTATCTGGATCGCCGCTAACCCTATGCCGTTTTTATCCATCATGGTTTCGTACATATCGTCAAGCAGAGTATGTAGTTGTTTATCGAACTTGCTTACGTCTTTTGATGGTTTTTTTAAAAGCTTGTCCGGATAGGTAATGATTTTTCGGATCAAAATCTTTTCCTAGTGAAGCTGATTTATCACTGTTGAGATGATCTGCTCTTTTGTCTGGTGGGTGACGATTTTCGTAACGGCGAAATCAAGTTCTATGTCGATATTTTGCGAATCGACTATATAGTTTGTAAAACCTATCATATGGTCGATACTATCAATAACTTTTTGAGCTTGTGAGACATTTGTATGTTTTAAAAGAATTATAAATATATCGTTTCCAAGATGAGCGACTATATCGCTTCTTCTTGATCTATTCATAATCATGTTGGCGACATTTTTTATGACTAGCTCTTGATCTTTTCTCAGTTTTATCTTTTCAAACGATTTCGTTTGTATTTTAAAAGCCAAAATGGAGCTCTCATGTCCGAAAGTCGAGATATTTTTCTTCTCCGCTTCGAGCGCTTTGAAGAGATAGTTTTTATTGTAAACATCGTATTTGGGATCGAAAATCGAATTTTTGTGAAATTGTTTGATGCTCTCCGAGACTTCTATATAGCGCTCTTTTAAGGATGCTTGTTGTTTTTCGAGTGTACCTATGATTTCATCGAGATTTTCTTTATAAGCTACTAAAGCGAGCTGTCCGGAGCCGTTTACGATTTCTTGTTTTTTTATCTTCGTCAATTTTCTGAGTTTGTTGATTTTTGAGTACATATTGGATACGGTATCAAGAATCGCTTTGATCTGTTTGAAGCTCTCTTTTATATTGTTCTCAACCTGCGCTACATAGTTATGCTCCTCAACCGCTTCGGCATCGAGAACTTTGAGAATACTTTTTCTTTGAACAAGCGGTTTTTCCTCAAGCAGTTTTTCAAAGTATATGGAGTAGTTTTCGGGTGTCGCCGGAATTTTTTCATTGATCATTTTCTCTATAACCTGCTTAGAGAAAAGCCCGACTTGTTTGACCGTGGTATTGTCATCGCTAAAGGTTACACCGTTTTGTTTATCTTCTATTTTCATTTTTTGCTTCTTAGTATCTTTTTCGATTATCGTACCTTCTTGGTCAATGCAATATAACATCGTAACCCTATTTAAAACTTTTTTCCAGTACTTTGTCGATCAAACCATACTCTTTAGCTTCGGGCGCGCTCATAAAAAAATCTCTTTCGGTATCTTCGCGAAGTTTTTCCAATGGTTGCCCGGTTTGTTCCGCCAAAATATGGTTTAGAGTATCTTTCATTCTTTGAATCTCTTTTGCTTGGATTTGAATATCCGTCGCTTGTCCCTGCGCTCCGCCTAGGGGCTGGTGAATCATAACCCTGGCATGAGGGAGGGCGTATCGTTTTCCTTTCGCTCCCGACGAGAGTAAAAAAGCGCCCATTGACGCCGCTTGACCTATGCAAATTGTACAGACGTCCGGTTTGATATAGTTCATAGTGTCGAACATACTCATACCGCTGGTAATCACGCCGCCCGGCGAGTTGATATAAAGGAAGATATCTTTATCGGGATCTTCGGCTTCCAAAAATAGTAGTTGAGCTACGACCGTCGATGCTACGGCGTCGTTCACTTCACCGCTTAGCATAATGATTCTATCTTTCAGGAGTCTGGAAAAAATATCGTAACTTCTTTCTCCTCGTCCGGTTTTTTCCACTACAATTGGTACATAACTCATACGTTTTCCTTTGTCGTTACTTTTTTTCGTTGAAAAGTTTCGTAAAAAGTTTATCTTCTACGATCGCCATTTTTACAGCCGGTAACAATCCTTGCTCTTCATATTGCTTGATAAGAGCTTGAGGATCTTGACCGCTTTGAAGAGCTTCAAAATATAGTGTTTGCATAACCTCTTGATCTTCAACGGCTATCTGCTCTTTTTTCGCAAGCTCATCCACTAAAAAAGTCAGTTTAACGCTGTCGATGGCATCTTTTCTAAACTCTTCTCTTTTCGCTTTTGCCGCTTCAACGTCCGTCGTGTATTTTTTAATCTCATCTTCCTCCATAGAAGGAAGAGCGTTTCTAAACGCCATATCGATCTCTTGTTCGACTATATTTTCGGGAAGATCGATTTCGTATTTTTCAACCAACGCTTCGACAAATTTCGGTTTTACCTCTTCTTGGTAAATTTTAGACAGCTTTTCGTTTTCAAGCTGGTTTTTAACCTTTTCTTCAAGCATCTCTTTTGTCGGAGCGTCCTCACCGGGAACAAGCTTTTTCAACAGCTCTTCATCTATATCGGACGGAATCACCTTTTCTTGAATTTCTAGTAAAGTAACTTTGAAAGTAGCCTCTTTTCCGGCAAGATCGGCGGAGTGATACTCTTTTGGAAAGGTAACTTTTATCTCTTTTGTTTCATCTGTTTTCATCCCTATCATCTGCTCTTCGAATCCGGGAATAAAGCTACCGCTTCCTATCTGAAGAGTATAAGCTTTTGCGCTGCCGCCCTCAAAAGGAGTAGAATCGATAAACCCTTCAAAATCTATAAGAGCATAATCCCCCTCTTTAAGAGCTCTCGGCTTTTTTAATTTTTCAATCGGAGCGGAAGATTTGATTAAATCGTCGATTCTCTCTTTTATCTCCTTTTTTGTCGCTTTTGGAACTTTAAAATCCGGAACGAGTTCCTTGTAGCCTTCGACTTCGATTTTAGGTTTTGTAGCGATTGAAATTTCCACATCGAAATCGCCTTGTTCGTTCTCTTCGAATTTTTTTACGCTAGGTTCGCCGATAATATCGGTAGGATCGATCTTGAGATCTTCAAGTGATTTTTCATACACTTCTCTCAACGCTTCGTTTTGCGCGTCTTGTTTGAGTTTGTCGCCGTATCTGGCTTTGATTATGTGTGCCGGCACTTTACCTTTTCTAAAACCGGCTATTTGCATATCTTTCGCGGCAGCTTTTGCCAAAGCGGTCTCTTTTTGATCGATATCCTCTTTTGAAATCGTTGCTTCTACACTTGCGTTTGCCGTATCGATCTTTTTTGTCTTTAAATCCATTAAAATTCCCTCTGTAAGTTTTATAAATTGTCGCAGATAATATCTAAAAATTGCTTTTATGTAAATAATTGTATGCTAGTATGGCGGGAATCAATAGAACTTCGGGAGTATTTATGAAAGCATTTATGACAATTGCGGCGATCGTGTTGTTGTTTGGCGGATGTGCTTCGAAAATCGTGCCGGGACATGCTCGGCAAAAAGCGGAACATATCAGTTTGGAGAGTCTTGAAAAAGAGAGTAAAAAAGCGGAGATAAAAACCTCTTCCGTAAAAATACAAGAGGCGACGCAATTAAATGCGACACTCGAGTCAAATGCAACTCAACCGACGGTGCGAGAAATCGAAACGCTTAAAGAGGTTGAGGAAGAGATAGATCAAAAGCCGAAAAACAGATTTCCAAGATCCGAGTTTATCTCTTCGCATCCCTATAAAATTACGCTAAGGACTAAAAAATTCGCCTTTTCGGATACCGGTTTTTTAAATAAATATGACAATCTGCTGAATCTGGAAGTATTTACAATGGGGAAATTAGCTCTTGATCTTCGTGTCTCTTTGGATGAAGACGATATTTGTGTAGATCAGCTATGCAACACGAAAGAGGGTTTTAATCAGACATTTTTGTCTGCTTCGTATCCTGATGATTTGATTCAAAAGGTTCTTCAAAGAAAGCCGATTTTCGGCGGTAAAAATCTCAAAAAGACATCAAATGGTTTTATGCAAAAAATCATGACGAATCGATACACTATAAAGTATAAAATATGGCCCGGAAATATTTACTTTAAAGATGCTAAAAACAAGATCATGATCAAATTGAAAAGGCTTCCCGATGAGTAAATTCGCGGGCGCGCATGTAAGTGCGAGCGGTGGAGTTTTCAACGCTCCTTTGAACGCGAAGGAGATAGGAGCCAAAGCGTTTGCTCTTTTTACGAAAAATCAAAGACAATGGAAAGCGAAACCTCTTGATGAAGAGACGATCGATAAATTTAAGCAAAATATGGAAATTGCCGAAATTTTACCAAAACATGTTCTTCCTCATGATAGCTATCTTATAAATCTGGGACACCCCGAAGAGGAGAAGCTTCAAAAATCTCTCGACGCTTTTATCGACGAAGTTCGAAGATGCGAACAGTTGGGGCTGGATAAGCTCAATTTTCATCCTGGGAGCCATCTAAAGAAGATCGATGTCGAAGAGTGCTTGAATAAAATAAGCGACTCTATGAACAAAACTTTGCAAGTAACTTCAGGTGTAACGTTGGTAATAGAAAATACTGCGGGACAGGGAAGTAATCTTGGATTTAAGTTTGAGCATTTGGCATATTTGATAGATAGATCAATAGATAAAAGTCGGGTAGGGGTGTGTATTGATACCTGTCATATGTTTACTGCGGGATATGACATACGCACGAAAGAAGCATACGATAAAAGCTGGAAAGAGTTCGATGAAATCGTAGGATATGAGTATTTAAAAGGTATGCATATTAATGATTCGAAGCCGGAACTAGGATCGAGAGTGGATCGTCATGAGAGTTTGGGAAAAGGGAAAATCGGACTTGAGGCATTTGAATTTATCATGAATGATCCTAATATGAACGATATACCGCTTATACTGGAGACCGTTGACGACTCTATTTGGGCGCAGGAGATAGAGCTTCTATACTCTTTTGTGCAAAAGTAAGAGACAAATTCCTTGTCTCTTACTTTTTTATTTTTAATTAATCAATATACTCGTTGTATCTGTCGGTAGCTTCACCGTAAGAGGGAAAAGTTTGTCGTACTTTTTCCCAGTTGTCGGTAATTGCCGATTTTATGCTCTCCATCGCACTTTCGTTGAAAGCCGGTATAACTTTTTTTAAGCCTTTGGGTTCCATATAGCCTCTGTAAACCGTACCGTCTTTCTCCGTGAATATCGGATACTCCATATCTCCTTCATCATCTAGGAATTTTTTGACGTTGTAAGGTTTAGCAATCAAAACATCTATATCTCCCGGAAGAGTTTTTATCTTCCACTCACCCGCTATTTTTCCGATTTTTAGTTCACCGTTTTGATCGAAATATGTATTTACCAGCTTACCTTCTTTAGCCGTAGTGTCGCAGATGTAGCCGTCTTCACCTTTTGTTCCGGCAAATGCAAGTCCGCCTCTTTCGTCACCTATAAACCAACGCATACCGCATTGTCCGGCTATAAAGTCCGCGATAGTGGCAAAAGTCTCTATTGTGTTCTGATTATAATTTCTAACTTGCTCGTTAAGTCCGTAGAGGTCATCGGTTTTTTCTATCTTTATAAAATACATCCGCGCGTCTTTAGGCATAGCCGCTTCCACACCGTACTCGGGAAGTTCTCTTTTTTCTCCTTCTATCTCTTGTGCCTTTACTATGTATGCTTTTTCATTCCATTCGGGAAGTAATATCGCTCCGTCACTCGCAAGTTTGAAATCAACCGAACCTTCTTTTTCGGGTACCCATTTTCCATCTTTATATACCAGATCTGTATTTTCGTCTTGGTCGCTATTTTCTGCGAATGTACCGTCTTGTTGTACTCTGTACTCAGTATATGACATTGTATTGTCGTTATTGAATGTTACTTTGCCGTATCCTTTGCCTTCAGGCATATAAAAACTCATCGGAGTTTTGATTTTTATGATTTCACTTTCTCTTTGTGCTTTTTCTTTCTCCTTTTCGGCTTTTTGTTTTGCCAAGAAACTTTTAATGCGTTTGTAAACCTCCTGAAGATCTTGATCTTCGGACTCTTTTAATTTATCTAATTTTTCAAATAGAACACCCGGTTTAATTTCTTCATTTTTGAAAAGATCTTTGAGTTTGTCTATAACGGTTTGAGGTAGTTTGTGAATACCCGCATGATCGAGGTCATCAAGTATAAATTTCTCGGCCCAATCAAATCCCGGTTTGAAAATACCGTCATCGATTTTAATTTGACCGGATATCTCATCGAGAGTACCCTCTTCAAACGCAATTTCAACTTTTTTAAGATCATCTTTTACGATAGAGCCTATTTTTTCACGGAAATCATCTTTTGTTCGATCTTCTTTGTCGAATCTCTCAAAACCTTCTTTTATATTTCTTGCGACTCCTTTTGCGGCATCCGCAAATTCAATACCTCTGTCGCCGCCTAGCAATTCTTTGGTTCTTTTGTTGTTTCTAGCTTTCTCAAAAGTTTTTTCAAGTAGCGTTTCGACTCCTTGATCTCCGGTTTTCATATCTTCAAGACCGTCAAGAAGCGCTTCATATATCTCTTCGGCTCTATCGTTCTTTGATTTTGTAAGACCGTCATCGGCTACAAGCATCGCTTCAACCGCCTTTTGTAGTTGTAAAGCTTTTTTTATAATTTCGTCATTACCGTTTTTTTGTGCCTCTACCGGATCTTTTGATAAATCTTCATCATTTAGTCCGAGAGCTTGAGCCACTTTCTTTTTGGATTGAGCCACTTTTTCTCTTATTTGTTCTTTTGTGAGTTTTTTATTCTCTTTTATCTCTTTTTGAACCGCTTTTGCAACAAGAGTCGTTATCGGTGTGACATGTACGATATTGCCCTCTTTAGGAGCTAGAAGTTTACCGTTAAAGTCCACTCCCGTATCGACGTCTTTACCGCCGTAAACAAGTAGCATTGCACTTTCAAATCCCTCATTTGAAGAAATTTCGGGAGTGATTTGTAAACTAAATTTTCCGTTTTCATCCGTTTGTGTGTTTGGTTCGCTAGCTTGGCAATAACCGTCTTGACTGAGGTCTAAACAAACTGTTGCATATTGTAAATATCCATCGACCGCATTTCCGCTAATAGTCGTAGTTGCTACGGTGTTGTCGTTATTATCATTATTTGTGTTATCATCTCCGACAGTTACGCTGCCGCCGCCGCAACCTGTTAAAAATGCACTTAGTGCAACCGAAAGTGTTAAACCTTTAAGTAGGGAATTTCTTTTCATAGGGGGAGGTCTCCTTTAACCTGGAATTTATTTGAATCGCTAAATTCATAAACTATATCGGCACAAAGAAGAATAAGTTTAATAAAAATTTACTTAATAAAGTTTTTTATGTTTTGCAAGAACCTCCCCCGCAGCTTCCGCCTCCAAGATTGAAGCTGTCGGTATAATTGCAGTTTGTGCATTTAAATTCGACGAAAGCTGTTCCTGAACAGCCTCCACCTTTTTGATTTATGATTTCTATAGTATGTTGTTTACAGTCCGGGCAAATTCCTTGCTGAATAAGTTTTAACTTTTCACCTTTTTCTCCAAGATAGTAAATATATGCCCAAATGAGTCCTCCCGCAATTACGATGATAAACAGTAGGGTCAAAAGTGTGTACATGGATAATCCTAATTTTTATTTTGCTAGTATCGCATTTTAACATAAATTTTAAGATGGAGTGAGGATATGCTTAAAGTTTCGTCCATATTTTATTCTATTCAGGGTGAAGGCGCCCATACGGGCGAAGCTAGTATATTTATACGGTTGTACGGTTGTAATTTGACTTGTGATTTTTGTGACGATGAACTGCACAAAAGCGTTTTAAACGAGATGAGTTTTGAAGAGGTACTTGAAAAAATAGAAATCTACCCTTCAAAGAGCGTTATCATAACCGGAGGGGAGCCGAGTATCTACGATCTAAATCCTTTTATCTCGTTTTTACACAAATCTTTATATAGAGTCAGTGTAGAAACCAACGGATATAATTTTGAAAATATTAAAAATGCCGACTGGATAACTTACAGCCCGAAAGAGTGGCATGATATAGACGATGAGGGTTATAATGAACTTAAATTTATAGTCGATAAAAACTCGCCCGTTGAAAAGATACTCGATATCCACTGTTTGAAACCCATCTACATACAGCCGCAGAACTTTATGAATGAGCCGAATATGGAAAATGTTAATTTTTGTATAGAACTTGTTAAAAAGTATCCACAAAAATTTAGACTAAGTGTACAGATGCATAAGTTTTTGGGAGTGCCTTAATGAGTAAAAAAAATAAAAGCGCACTGGTAGTCTTTAGCGGAGGACAAGATAGCACCACATGTCTTGGATGGGCGAAAAACAGATATGAGTATGTGGAAACCATAACTTTTGACTATCATCAAAAGCACTCCGTAGAGATAAAACAGGCTCAAAAGATAGCTCGGATGTTAAAAGTCCCAAATTATGTTTTAGAGATAAATATATTTGCTCAACTCGATGATTCCGCGCTTATAGATTCGTCGCTCGATATCAATGCGAAACATAAACATAGACCCAATCTTCCCGCATCGTTCGTACCCAATAGAAATGCCGTATTTTTCACGACAGCTCATGCCTATGCACAAAAGATGGGACTCGATCACATCGTAACAGGAATAAATCAGACCGATTACAGCGGATATCCGGATTGTAGGATACCTTTTATAGACTCTCTTGAAAAAGCTTTAAATCTCGGTAGTGAGTCGAATATAAAGTTTTTATATCCTCTCATACATCTCTCCAAAGCTCAAACTTTCAAATTGGCGCAGACGGAGGGTGTTTTGGATATCGTTATAAAAGAGACTCATACTTGTTATAACGGAGATAGAAGTAAACTTCATTTATGGGGATACGGGTGCGATAAATGTCCTGCTTGCGAGTTGAGGAAAAAGGGGTGGTTTGAATTTTATCATGATATAAAAGATTAAAATAGTTTGGTTTATTAATATATAAATTAATTATATTATATTAAAATTCTTTCCTTTAAAAAGAGGAGAAATTTATATAATATGAAATATTTCAGAGACATTTTTAGAGAGAGAAAAGAAGTTTCGGTACGATACGATCCTGAAGATCAAGCTGTATGGCTCTATCTAAACCCTAAAGATAGACCACGACTTTCACTAGATCTTGTAAATAGTATTCTGGAAGTAAGTAAATCTATTATATCTTATTTTGAAAAGAGCTCTGTTTTAGAGAAATTTCCTATTAAATACTATGTAGTGGCTTCGCAGATAAAAGGAATTTTCAACTATGGCGGAGATTTGGACTATTTTCTTACACTCGTTGAAACTTCCAATGAAGAGGAGCTAAGAAAATATACAAATCTTTGCGTAGAAAATGTCTATCTGTTCGATAAAAACTTAAATCTTCCCATCGAAACTATCTCCTTGGTTCAAGGAACGGCACTTGGAGGAGGGTTTGAACTTGTTTTATCAACTTCGATGATAGTGGCGGAAAAATCCGCGAAAATGGGATTTCCGGAAAGTAGATTCAATCTCTTCCCCGGTGTTGGAGGTTATACGTTTTTAGCGAAAAAGTACGGTGTCAAGCTTGCTGAAGAGATGATTACGAGCGGAAAGATATTTACTTCGGATCTTTTGTATCAAAACGGTATAGTAGACGAAGTGGTCGAAGAGGGAGAGGGGGTCGATTTTGTTAAAAGATATATGAAAAAAAGAAGCAAAAATTTCAAATCGCATATAGCGCTTTTAAAAGCTAGACAGACTCATCTGAATATTACGATACAAGAACTTGATAAAATCGCAACTTTGTGGATGAATATGGTTCTAAATTTAGGCAATAGCGATATAAAAGCTTTAAGACGTCTTGTGTCTGCACAGGATGGAAAAGATATCAACAGCACTTTAAAAATGAGGACGTTACAGGATAGGAGGCTGTATCCTGAAGAGAACCTAACAGTTTACGATAGACGAAAAAATATTTATGATAGGAGAAATATTTAAAAAAAAATAAATATTGCCGATATAGAAAAAGATCTGGAGAGAGATTTTTTAAATCTTTTAATCCGGTAAACGGACAGAAGGCAGTATTTATATGTTGAAAAATAAAAAAATCGTAAATATAGATGATGAGGAGTTACCGCAGTCTCTAACCAGAATGAAAATTTCAGGATTGATACTGCTTTACTTTTCAGTCGCACATTTTTTATTCGACAAATATACACTTTTTCCTATTTTTATGACTATCGCACATTTTACATACAGTAGTATCAATTATAGTATCGCTTCGAAATCTAAGAAGATTTCACATAAAAGAATAATTTTAAGCTTGTGTGTCGATTTGGGAGTTATAGCCTATATTATTCATGAAATGGACAAAGACGGGATTATATTATATCCCGTTATCATTTGGATAGTCGTCGCAAACGGGATACGTTTCGGTGAGAAACATCTTTTGGTGGCTACTGCGATAGCAGAAACTTTTTTCTTGACGGCACTACTGACGAACGATCATTGGGATTCGCACAGAGAGTTGCTATACTCTTTAAGTTTAGGGCTTATCGTGCTTAGCGTTCTATTTTTGCATATGATCAAAAGGTTGCATCATTTAAATGAAACCTTGGAGGTCAAAGTAGCTCAGAGAGTCGCCGAAATCGAATACGGCTATCTTCATGATTCTTTAACGGATCTTAAAAACAGAGAAGCATTGACCGAAGATTTAAAAAAATCGCCGTTTTCCGGATTAATGGTTGTCGATATAGACGGTTTTAGAAATTATAACGACTTATATGGTATGAAAGCCGGCAACCAAGTTTTAAAGTGTGTTGCGAAATTTTTACAGACATTTGCGTATGAAAAGTCTTATGAAGTATATAGAATTTACGGCGATCATTTTGTACTAAGAGAGTTAAGTGAAAGTATATCGTTATCGAAATTCGAGAGCGACCTTGAAGATCTATTTAAAAAAATAGAGACATTTAAAATCCACTTGGAAGAGTATAACGACGAGTTGGAGATAGAGATGACGGCCGGAATATCTTTGGAGAAAGAGTTGGCTTTGAAAAAAGCCGAAATGGCTCTTTCGTATGCCCAAAAAGAGAAAAAAGATTATTTCGCATATAGTAAGGCTATAGATACTTCAAAAGAGAAAAAAGAACTTTTATTTTGGAAAAACGAGATCAAGAAAGCGCTTTATAAGGACAATGTCATTCCTTTGTTTCAGCCGATAGTGGATAGAGACGAAAATGTTGTCAAATACGAATCCTTGATGAGGCTTAGAAGAGTAGTGAAAAATGAAGAAGAGATGGTGTCTCCTTTTTTCTTTCTTGAAATCGCACATAAGAGCAAGCAGTATGAGAAGCTTACTTTGGTCATGATCGAAAAAAGTTTTAGATTTATGAAAGAGACCGGTAGAGAAGTCTCTATAAATCTCTCTTTCGAAGACATAACAAACAAAACCATAACGACGGCTTTGAGAGAAAAACTTCAAAAGTGTAAAATCGGTAGGCAGGTTATATTTGAAATAGTCGAAAGTAGCAATATAAACGACTTCGCACTCGTAAAAGAGTTTATCTCTCAATTTAGAAAATTAGGAGTGAGGTTCTCTATAGACGATTTCGGATCCGGATATTCAAACTTCACTCATATATTTGAGCTTGCGCCCGATTATCTTAAAATAGACGGTTCTTTGGTCAAAAATATCGATACCGATTTAAAGTCGTATCTTTTAGTGAAATCGATCGTTCAAATGGCAAAAGAGTTGAGCATTAAAACCGTGGCGGAGTTTGTCAGCAAAAAAGAGATATTCGATATTTGCTATAAAATCGGCGTGGATTACTTTCAAGGCTTCTATTTTAGTGAGCCTGTTTCGAGTGACAAAATAAAAGAGAGCTTAAGCAAAGAGTTGGTTTTTGTCGCCTAATTTTTAAATATCTCTATTTTATAAAATTGATCGTTAGAGGGTATTTCCAATTTTTTGCGTTGTTGGCATTGATCGCTCCTATGACGGCCAAAACGAATACGGCGATTTTCAGTAAAAAAAGAAGAACTATCCCTATACCGAAATAGATGAGTAAAAATGCTAAAATCCCATACAGATAATAAGAAAGAACCCAGTTTGCAACCATCTTGCCATGCATATCTATATATGTCGATTCCTCTTTTTTAAGTTGCCACAAAACTATGACGGCAACCAATCCCGCAAAAGGTATAATAATATTTAAGAGTTGGGAGAGATGAATAAACATCGACCAGTTTCTTTCTTCTTTTTTCGGCATATTGATATTTCCTACTTTTTATGCTCTATTATACTATAATTTAAACAAATCATACAAAAAGGAGAGTGAATGGCGGCGGTAATATTTGAATCTGTTATAAAGTCAAATCCTGTCGGAAGATGGTATATAGAGCTAAGAGATACGAGTGAAGAGGATAGAGTCGAAGTATGTTTGGATATAGATGAATATGCTCGAAAAATCGAAGATATGGGAGCCGAATACGGTGGAGATATCGAGGTGAAATGGAGTGCCGAAGAGAATGTAACGCAACAGCAGTTAAACGAAGTAAGAATGCAAATTGCAGGTTATGAACAAGAGCAGCAGGCAAATCAGGGCGGAGAGATGGAATTTTAGATCGCTTGTGGTAAAATCATGTGAAAATAAATGTTAAGGAATAAAATGTCTAAAGTACGGATTTGGCATAACCCAAGGTGCGGTAAATCTAGAGAAGCGCTTAAATTTTTGGAAGAAGAGGGTATAGATGCTGAAGTGATAAAGTATCTTGATGCTCCCCATACTAAGGATGAAATAACTACTCTTGTGAAGATGTTGAAAATCAAGTCGGCCGGAGATCTTATGCGGACTAAAGAGAGTATATATAAAGAGTTGAATCTAAAAGATGAGAAAGATGAAGAGAAGCTGATCGAAGCGATGATTAAATATCCGAAACTCATAGAAAGACCTATCGTTATAAAAGGTACCAAAGCCGTTATAGGAAGGCCTTTAGAAAAAATCGTCGATTTTATAAGGGGTTAGGATGCTTAGCACGGTAAATCTTACGATGAGATACGGGAAAAGAGTGCTCTTTGATAAAATCAATCAATCGTTTGATAAAGGAAAAAGATATGGACTTATCGGTGCAAACGGCGCCGGAAAAAGTACATTTTTAAAGATTCTCTCGGGAGAGATAGAGCCGACGGAGGGTGAAGTACAGATACAACCCGGTTTAAAAATGGGAGTTTTGGGGCAAAATCAGTACGCTTTTGAGGATTTTACTTTAAAAGATGCGGTTCTTTACGGCAATAAAAGACTTTTTGATGCTCAAAAAGAGAAAGAGAAACTCTATATGCAGGGTGATTTTGAAGATGATGCGGTAAATGATCGTTTAGCCGAACTTGAGATAATTTGTGCCGAGGAGGATCCTACATACGAATCCGACGTTCATATTGAGAAACTGCTTGAAGCTTTAGGATTCGAAGCTTCTATGCATGAAGAGAGGATGAGCTCGTTGACGGGCGGCGATAAATTCAAAATCCTGCTTGCGCAGGTTTTATTTCCGAAACCGGATATACTACTTCTTGACGAACCGACCAACAACCTCGATATGGATGCTATCGCTTGGCTTGAACAGCAGTTGAAAAGACATGAGGGAACGCTTGTGGTTATCTCTCATGATAGACATTTTTTAAATAGCGTCGTTACGCATATACTCGATCTCGATTTTAATAAAATTAGAGAGTTTACGGGAAATTATGACGAATGGTATATAGCGGCAAATCTTATAGCCAAGCAGCAAGAAGCGGATAGAAATAAAAAACTTAAAGAGAAAGAACAGCTTGAAAATTTTATTCGTAGATTTTCGGCTAACGCTTCAAAAGCCAGACAAGCGACAAGTCGCCAAAAACAGCTGGAAAAATTAGATTTAGGAGAGATTCGGATTTCAAGCAGAAGGGATCCGAGTATCATGTTCAAACCTTGTAGAGAAATCGGACAGGAAGTGGTTGAGGTTGAAAATATATCTAAAAGCTACGATGGTGAAAAAGTGTTTGAAAACCTTAGCTTTAAAGTGGAAAAAGGGGATAAAATAGCGCTAATAGGAACAAACGGCGTCGGGAAAACGACTCTCTTGGAGATTATTACCGAAAATATGGTACCCGATACCGGCAATGTTAGCTGGGGACAGACGATTCACAGAACATATTTTCCTCAAAATACGACCGAGTTGATTAAAGGTGAAGAGAATCTCTATACTTGGATACAGGGATTTAGTAAAGATTGGCACATAGACGAGATAAGAAAATGTTTAGGTCGTATGCTCTTTTCCGGCGAGGATCAGGAGAAAAAGGTTCAAAGTTTAAGCGGCGGTGAAAAGCATAGGCTCATGATGAGTAAGATGATGATGGATTCGGCAAATTTTCTTATTCTCGACGAACCCGATAATCATCTTGATCTTGAAGCTATCGTCGCTTTAGGGGAAGCGCTTTATAATTATGACGGAAATGTCATATGCGTCAGTCATGATAGAGAGTTGATAGATGCTTTCGCAAATAGAATTTTAGAACTCAAGCCCGACGGTACGCTTGTTGATTTTAAAGGAAACTATGAGGAGTACAAACAAGCCGGGGGTTAAGTATTGACTTTTTTTTAAAAAAATTGACATTTTTGATATCTCGTTAAACTTTTTATATACTTTTGTCGATATAGCCTTATATAGTTTATAAATATATAAGGCCGACTATGAAAACTCTTTTAATTTCACTTTTTTTCGTTTTTTTAACCTTTTTTAGCGGGTGCGGCTCATCTTTGAGTGTGGATGCGCCTGAAAATATCTCCCGTTCAAAGCCGAGAGAACTTTTTATTACACTCCCTAAAGAGTTGTATTATGTCGGTGAGAAATTTGACGGTTCGTTTAAGGCTACCGATGAATACGATAGAGATATAACCGACGAAGTGGTTGTAGAAGGTGAAGTCGATACGAGTCGAGCGGGCAGTTACGAACTTATATATAAGTTAATGGATAATGCCAAAGTACTATCGACGGTAACGAAAAACTTGATCGTAAAGGTGAATCAATTTCCCGAGATCATACTATACGGAGATAAAAAGCTTGATGTATATCTTGGAGAGGCATATGAAGAACCGGGTTTTGAGGCGAAAGATCCTGAAGACGGTGAAATAAGCGATCGAGTCGAAGTAGAAGGGTTTGTGGATACTTCGAAAGAGGGAATATACACGCTTGTTTATAAAGTCTCCGATAGTTTCGCAAACGTTACGGAAGATAGCAGAGAAGTACGAGTCGTTCCACCGGACGATATTAGAGAAAGCGTTCTGATTAAAAGCGCTTATGATGCCGATTTTTCATTTTCGCTGTGGGATTATATGGTAAATAAGCTAGATAGTTCTTTTGTAGTCACAAAGTATGTTGACAACTTAAAAGTTAGCTCGCAGCAAGACTTTATAAAAAAGATATCCTCACAAGAATACGGTATCTCGTTTCCATATACGCTTCGAACTTTGCATTATATAAACGAGGGTGACGGCAGTTTAACTATCGCTTTTAAAAAAGAGAACGATATTGTCGAATCCGTAACTCTTAATGAAAAAGTGAAAATAAATCAACCCATAGTCAAGGGTGTATCGACGGTCGATGAAGATAGTTGCCGGATTGCGGAGCATTATGAAAAGATAAAGTTAAGCGATATACCTTATGTAGATGTTATAAAAATAGAATGCGGTTCAAAATATGCTTATTTTGCCAAAAATCGTGGAATTATTTTACAAAATAGTTCCACTCAAGTCACTCGGACATTTTCTCTTTTAGGTTCCTCTTTTTTTCAGCCGCAAAGCTTAAAAATGAAAAATATAACCGATAAAGTTAAAACTCCGCTCTCGGAGATGAATCTCGAAAGCATGATTCAAAGCAACACTCTCGCGCTGACGGTTGAACCGTATAATCTTAACGGTGAAGATATAACTATAGGGGTTGTAGATGAGGGAAGTGTTCGAGCGACTCATCAGGAGTTTGATACAAGAGTAAAAAACATTACGAATGAGGATATCAGCGAACATGCAACTCATGTAGCGGGTACGATTGCCGCCAAAGGAGTGGATAAAGATGCAAGAGGGTATGCGAACAAATCGTCGATAGAAGTTTTGTCGTTTAAAGATATATATTTTGCTCAAGCCGTTGAGGAACTTTATGGTATGGGAATTTTGATATCAAACCACTCTTATGGTCCCGCGGAATACTATAGTGTAGGCGAATACGGTTTTTTTGCGAAAAGTGTCGATGATTTCGTATCACAACATCCCGAAATATTGGTTATAAACGCGGCCGGAAACGATAGAGAAACGGATGGATACGACTCTTACGGGATCATAAAAGATTTCGGTAATGCGAAAAATATCATAACCGTCGGTGCGGTGAATTATGACGAAACCATATCTTATTTCAGTAGTACCGGCCCGGTAAAAAACGGTAGAATAAAACCGGACATCGTTGCAAAGGGGTATAGTGTAAAATCGGTCGGTTATGCTAGTGACGACTCCTATTTGTATATGTCCGGTACTTCTATGGCCGCTCCGGCCGTCACAGGTGCGGTAGCGCTACTTCAAGAGGAGTACAAAAAAGTTAACGATTCTCAAACGATGAGGGAAGATGTCGCTAAAGCTATTATTGTAAATAGCGCTAAAGATTTAGGAAGAGAGGGACCGGATTATGAGTTTGGCTTCGGATTGTTGAACTCTCTTGAGGCCGTAAAAGTTATAGACTCTATGAATACGGATAAATCGCTGGTGAAAATAAAAGAGTTGGATCAAGAACAAAAACATATATACGATCTAAATATCTCCACCCTCTCTCTTTTCAAGGGTACTCTTTGTTGGGTGGATCCGGCTGAATCTACGGATTCAAGCGGTGAACTTGTCAACGATCTTGATCTAAGAATCATCGATAAGGATTATGAGAGTATATATTCATATACGCTCGATCCGAACGATCCGCAAAAGATAGCCGCCAACGATAAATTCAACCGAGTCGATAATGTGGAACAGATAGTTGTAAAACTTCCGAAAGGAGAGTACAAACTGATAGTTACGGTACATAAAATGAAAACATCCGAACAACAATACGCTCTTGTTTCGAACATGCCTCTACCCGAGCCGTTAGTTGACTCTTCCTATTCGAAAATAGATGAGTTCGAAACCGTGATATTACGGAGCGTACGGTAGAAGTTTACGTTAGGAAGCGTACAGGTGCTTCCTATTTTACATATTGCAATATATCTTCATTCGGGGTCATTCCGATATATTGTTTTTTAAAATTGCCGTCTTTATCGAAAAGGAGCATATAAGGTATCTGTCCGCCCCAACCGGTATGTGCTTTGATAAAGGTGACTATATCCCATGCATAGTCTAGGTTCACTACCGGGTAGTTGATACCGTGTTCTTTTTTGAAGTCGTTTAACTCTTTGTTTGTCATTTGCATTTGAACTTGTATGCCGATAATTTGAAACTTCTCTTTGTTTTCCTTCTGCATTTTTGTTAGGTGAGGAATCTCCAAAAGACAGGGAGGACACATCGGGCCGAAAAAATCCAAAAGAACGGCCTTCCCTTTGTATTTGTCGAAAATAAAACCTTTTTTCGTGACATTGATCTCTATAATTTCTCCGTCGGTCGTGTTGAGATCTATTTTTTTGACTCCTTGCGTTTTTGTATCCGCCGCATGAACAAATACGGTCGTCAATAAAAACGGTATAAGCATGATATAAAATATTTTTCTTAAAAATTGCATGTTGTGTAATTTCCTTTATTTTTTTAAAGTTACGAATTTTAGTATTATAACATTTAAATGTGTATTAATCGTGTATGTTATATGATAGCGATATATAAACAAAATAGAGGAAGATGGGATGGAGTTAACGCATTTAGATGAAAATAAAAGACCCAAGATGGTCGATGTTACGAATAAAAATATAACGCTAAGAGTTGCCGTTGCGAGCGGAAAGATTAAAATGAGCCAAAAAGCGTACGAGATGATAGTCTCAAATCAGACGAAAAAAGGGCCGGTGCTTCAAACAGCGGTTATAGCCGCTATTATGGGAGCCAAGCAGACATCTTCACTCATTCCTATGTGCCATCCTCTCATGCTTACTTCCGTCAAAACGGATATAGTCGAACTTCCGGAACTACCGGGTTTTTCGCTTGAAGTTACGGCAAAACTCGACGGCAAAACGGGAGTGGAAATGGAAGCGCTGACGGGTGTGAGCGTCGGACTTTTGACGATTTATGATATGGCAAAAGCGATAGACAAGTCGATGGTCATTTCGGATATCAGACTAGAATCAAAAAGCGGAGGAAAAAGCGGTGAATTTAAAAGATAAAAAACTTGAACTCGTTTATCCTTGCAATTGGGATTATAAAGTCATAATTCACAAAGAGTGTGATATTCATGATATTACAAAGTGTGTTTTTGGAGATAGAGAGCATAAAGTTACAAAATCAAACAAAAGCAAAGGAGATAAATATCACAGTTATAAAGTGACCGCTCTCGTGCATAACGATGATGATAGAGAAGAGTTATTTCGACAGTTGAAAAAAGATGAAAATGTAAAACTCGTTTTATAAATTTTATACGCCGAGTGTCATAGCGAGACTTATGGAGAGAGCGTATTCGGTTTTGAAGTTATTCTCTTTTTTTTGTAAGACTCTCGGAATGGTCTGTATATATAGCCATTTGCTTAAGCGGTGAATGTAGCTTATGCTTATACCTTGCCAATCTTTCATATAAGAGCTTGAAGGCTTCTTTAGGGTAGCGTATGAGATCCAGTATGTTAAAGTGTTCTTGTTTTTGAAAAAGTGGTGAAACTTGAGATGGTTCACTATATGTTTTTTATCTTGATTTTGACTGTTGGCGTACCATTCGTTGGCTTGTTCAAGCAGATGGATCTTGTCGATAGGTTTGTAAAAATTCAAACGAACCGATTTGGCGATATAGGTATGGTTAAGGTAATAATAGAGACTACCTTCGGTTAAGACGGAAACATCGTTTTTGATAAAAAATTGCTTTTGAAGTGTCAATTCTTGATAAAGTCCGAAAGGGGAGCGCAGCTTGAATCCTAATTTCGTAAAAAAAATGATGTCGTCTTTATCCAAAAAATAGTATTTCAAACCTATTCTGACTCTTTCGTCCGTAACAAGATTTTCGTTTTGAGAATCGATTTGTCTGTTTGTTAGAGTATCGAACGACTGTTTGCTGAATGTAAATTCGAGTTTTTTACTAAGCTTTGGTAAATAAATATGACCTCGAGCATTTAGGGAGAGTCTAAAAACATGATCTTTTGTTGATTTGAGTGTTACGATCAATTTAAGGGAGTTCTTCTTTATAATTCTTCTTTCGGAATGTTTGCAATTTTTTTTACATTTGACCGTATCGTCGATATTTCCTAAAAGATTATGGTAGTATGAAGTAAGTCCGACACGCATTTTTTCGAGCGTATCGTTCGTATCGGCATACGAGAAACTTAAAAATAAAACGAAAATTAGGAAAAATATTTTGTTCATAGAGGTATTATAGCATTTTTCTAAAACTACTTTGTGAAAATTTTTTAAAAAAAGCCTTTACAATTTAAATTTTTTTCGCTATAATTTCGTCTCTTTACAAAGAAGCTGCGGGAATAGCTCAGTGGTAGAGCACGACCTTGCCAAGGTCGGGGTCGCGAGTTCGAACCTCGTTTCCCGCTCCATTTTACTAAAGATAAAGCGACAGTTACCGATATAGATCAAATAAGGTGGTGTCCGATTGAGCCCGGGTGGTGGAATTGGTAGACACAAGGGACTTAAAATCCCTCGATCATTGCGATCGTGCCGGTTCAAGTCCGGCCCCGGGCACCACCCCAAATGACGGGGAAATATTGAGGCGACATAGCCAAGTGGCTAAGGCAGGAGCCTGCAAAGCTCTGATCCCCGGTTCAAATCCGGGTGTCGCCTCCACATTATCATTGTCGGGAGATGGCAGAGCGGTTGAATGCACTGGTCTTGAAAACCAGCGAGGGTCACACCTCCGGGAGTTCGAATCTCCCTCTCCCGGCCACTACTTTTTAAGCTCGTTTGACAACTAAATATTTGCTATCTTAAAAAGTTTTTTTAATTGCCTTTTTTTACGACTTTGTTTTTGAAGTAAAAATAGAGTCCGAGACCGACGGCTATCATCATCAGACAAAATTCCTGCCCTTTTGTCATCCATCCGCAACATACAAATCCTATTTGCACATCCGGCGCTCTGAAAAATTCGGCCAAAAATCGAGCTATTCCGTAAAGAATCAGATAAAGAGATATCAACTCGCCGTCAAAACTCTTTTTCTTTCTGTAGAAATAGAGTATCAAAAAGACGACAGGTCCTTCCAAGAGGGCTTCATAAAGCTGAGAAGGATGTCTTAAAACCCCGTCAACATAGATTCCCCACGGAACTTCCGTAGCTCTTCCCACTAGTTCTTGATTGAAAAAATTTCCGATCCGGCCGAAGATATATCCGGCGGGTATCGCGATTGCCGCTATATCTAAAAAGAACCACTGATTTATTTTGTGTCTTTTGGCAAAAAGCGTCGAAGCTATGATAAATCCCAAAATCGCACCATGAAAACTCATGCCTCGTATCCCGATAAATTCACCATCTTTAAAAGGATTGAATATCTGCCAAGGGTGAGTTAGATAGTATGAGGTGTTCGGATCGTAAAATAGTATATATCCGATTCTTGCGCCAAGTATCACTCCCACTTCTATCCAGATTATGTAGTTGTCCAACATCTCCTGAGATACGGGTAGTTTATCTTTTTTTACTATCCATTTCGCCGCCAATATTCCCGCTAGAAGTGCTAGTACGTACATAATTCCGTACCAGTGTACTTTGAAACTTCCCAGTGTAAAAGCTACGGGATCGAAATGCTCATATATATGATTCCAGTTTTCCATCTATTTTAGTGCCTTTGCTATTAATTCTAGCGGATTTTTGAAAATCGTCTTATCGTTGCCTTCTTCGTTTAGAGATTGCGATATCTGAATTCTGCATGCGCTGCATTCGGCCGAAACATAAGTTGCGTTCGTCTCTTTTATCATCGCCGCTTTCGGTTTTCCCGCAAGTGTCGCCAAATGAAATTTTTCGGTTTGCATCGTGACGCCTCCGAAGCCGCAACATTTGTTGGGATCGCTCATCTCCTTCAAGGGGTAGTTTTTATCCAAGAGTTCTCTTGGTTCTTTATATATCCCTAAAACTTTTCTCGCATGACAGGGATCGTGATATGTGACGATATCGTCGAATTTTTTTCCTTTTTTTACCAAAAGTTCTTTTAGTTCAGTATGGTTATATAGCCACTCGGTTGCCATAAATATTTTTTTGCTTACATTTTTTGCTCTTTTCTCCCATTGCGGCATATTGCGGTTTTTGAAAAAAATCTCCCAATCATGAGTTACCATAGCCGAGCAGGTCGCTTCGGGTATGAGCATAGCGTCACATTCATTCATAAATGATTCGAAGTACTCAATATTTTTTTTTGTCAGATACTCCACCGTATCGAAGTCGCCTGTGAAATATGCGGGAGCGCCGCAGCAAAGTTGTTTTTTAGGGATAAATATATCTATCCCCAACTCTTTTAAGATCTCGACTAAAGAGTCTCCCGTTTGTGTATAGTTGTAGTTTGCAAGGCACCCTATAAAGATAGCTACTCGTTTTTTTTCTCCACTTTTATCTGAAGGTATGGATTCGGGATAGCTGTTTAAAAAGCTGACGCTACTCATAGAGGGCAAGAGCCTTCCTTTTTTTATCATAGGCAGGGAGAATTTTGCTTTCAGTCCTCTTTCGTTTTTATCCTCACTTAAAGCGCAAGTTCTAAAAACATATCCTATTTTGGAAAAAAGATCCATCATTTTTCTATGGCGAAGCAGAAAGAAAAAAGCTCTTTTAAATAAAGAGATTCCGAATTTTTGCGCTATGTCATATCTGACCTCTTCGATGATCATATCGGTAGGCAGGGAGTTGGGGCAGATATCTACGCAGTTGGTGCATAAAAAGCAACTCTCAAATATATCTTTTGCTGTTTTATCAAGTTGTAGATCACCTCTTTTGTACGCTCCCAAGAGATCGATAAAACCGCGCGGTGAAGTCGTTTCATCTCTATTGACTTCATGAATCGTACAAACAGGAATGCATTTTCCGCATTTTATGCAGTCGTCGCTGATAGTTTGAAAGTTGAAAATTTCGCTCGGCTTTTTGCTCATATCGTTTTGCTAAATCTCTTTTTATTCTCCTCGTTGGGGTGAAGGTAGGCATCAAATGCCATAGCTATGTTTCTTATGAGCATCTCTCCCGTAGCGCTCGCTTTTATCTCATCTTTTGATATTTCAAGAAGTTCAGCCTCTTCGAACTCTTTAAGAGATTCAAGAGACTCTTTAAAATAGTCTGAAAAATCTATATCGTAAGTTTTTTCAATCTTTGAGATATTTAGTTTGAAGTTACTCATAAGCTCCATGATTACAGCGTTTCTTATGATGTCATCTTGGTTTAGTTTTATGCCTCTTTCTACAGGAAGCCTTCCTTCGTCGATAGCCGCTTCGTAAGATTTCATATCTTTGTAGTTTTGTACATAGTAGTCAACGCCCTCTCCTATACTAGTAAGCCCTACACCAATGAGATCCGCTCCTCCCTTTGTCGTATAGCCTTGAAAGTTTCTGTGCAGTTCTCCTTTTTCTATCGCCTTGAAAAGTTCATCTTCGGGTTTTGCGAAATGATCCATTCCAACCATCTTATATCCGTGGGTGGTGAAGTAGTCTATCGTATGTTTTAGAATTTCAAGCTTTACCGACGGATGAGGAAGGGTGGTTTCGTCGATCTTTCTCATAGTCTTTTTAAGCCAAGGAACATGAGCGTAGTTAAATACCGCAAATCTGTCGGCATCGAGATCTCTTGCAAGTTTTAGAGTTTTTTTAAAAGTCTCGAAAGTTTGAAAAGGCAAGCCGTATATCAGATCGACATTTACCGATCCTATGCCGTTTTCTCTAGCTAGATTGATTGCTGCTTTTGTTACATCGTAGGGTTGTATGCGGTGCACGGCTTCCTGAACTTTCGGATCGAAATCCTGTACGCCGAAACTGATACGGTTAAAACCTCCCTCTTTCAAAACTGCCATATGCTCTTTTGTGAAGAATCTCGGATCGATTTCACAGCTTATCTCCGCATCATCGGAGAAATTTTTGAATGTATTTTTTATAAGATCTATTACCTCTTTTAGTTGATTGGGATCAAAAAAAGTAGGAGTTCCGCCGCCAAAATGCATCTGAATTACCTCTCTTGAAGTATCGAGATGTTCGCCGATGAGTTTTAACTCTTTTTCTATGTAGGAGATATATCTTGTTTTTTTATCCTCTTTTGATGTAAAGACTACGTTGCATCCGCAAAAATAACAGGCACTTCTGCAAAAAGGTAGATGAAAATACAAAGACAAAGGTCTTGATTTATCTTGATTGTCGAACTCTTTTAAAAGTGCGTTCGTGTCGAACTTTTCGTCAAATTCCAAAGCTGTGGGATAGCTGGTATATCGAGGTCCCGGTTTTGAGTATTTTGTAAATTTATTAAAATCAATCATGGTTATCCTGTAGTTGGTTAAATTGCGGCGGAATAAAATCCCTTAGGTTTATGAAAAGATTAGGGTGCTCTTTTTTTATATTTTTTATAAGTTTTTCCAAATCTATGGAGATCGGTTTATTCGGATCTTCCGATTTTGCCAGATTTCTGATTTCATCCATCGCCACTACCCATACATCGTCAAAATCGGCGGGAATATTTTGCCAAATCGTCTTTTCGAGCTTTAGGTTGAAATTTTCTTGTTGAGTTTGTCTCATGGTATCTATGATTTGAGAAAAAGCGTCGGCGGGAATGAAGGCGTATGCTTTTTTATCGTCCTCTTTGTCTATGGCAAACCATGGATCGGTTGAATCCCAACTGCCTTGTTTGAGATGAAGCTCTTTTATGTTCGGGTTTTCGGTCGATTTAATCTCCACTAGAGTTTGATTACTTTTTTTTAGCCCCAGTTTTTCCGACAGAGAGTCGATTTTTTCAATGATATCGTATTTTTTTTCTTCTTTTTTCTGATCCATAACTTTTCCTATCTATGTCGATCCAACCACACCATAATACCTTTTTGCGCATGAAGTCTGTTTTCAGCCTCGTCGAATATAACGCTTTGGTCTCCTTCAAGTACCTCTTCACTTACTTCATAGCCTCTGTAAGCCGGCAGACAGTGTAGAAAGATCGCATCTTTTTTCGCGAGTTTCATCATCGCATTATCGACTATAAAACCTTTAAAATCATTTATGCGCTTATTTTTTTCATCTTCCTGCCCCATTGAAATCCAGGTGTCGGTTGTAACTACATCGGCATTTTTTACCGCCTCTTTGGGATCGTGAAAAAATGTTATTTTTCCGCCGCTCTTTTTCGCCTCTTTTAGACTTTCATGCATAACGTTCCCATCGGCTTCGTATCCAATCGGAGAAGCGACTCTAAGTTCGAAACCCAATTTTGCCGCAAGCCACATCCATGAGTGTGTCATGTTGTTACCGTCTCCCACATAAGCGACGATCGGGTTTTTCGCTTTGTTGTGTTCTATCATGGTCATATAGTCGGCAATGAGTTGGACGGGGTGACAAAGATCGGTCAATCCGTTTATGACCGGTACGGATGAAAAAGTGGCAAATTCGTTCAGAGCCTCTTGTGAAAACGTACGAATCATTACCATATCGGCCATACGCCCGATAACTCTCGCCGTATCTTTCATGGGTTCTCCACGTCCAAGTTGCGAATCGTTAGAGGATAAAAATATAGCATGACCTCCGAGTTGATACATTCCTATCTCAAAACTCACGCGAGTTCTAGTGCTCGACTTCTCAAAGATCATAGCTAAAGTTTGTTTTTTCAAGTAAGGTTTTCGTTTTCCTTTTTTGAATTTTTTTTTGATTTTAAATGCCAAATCGACGATCTCTAAAATCTCTTTTTTACTAAAATCTTTGAGTGTCAAAAAGTGTCTCATAGCTTTATCCTTTTAAAAGCGTCGCCGCCTCTTTTGCATGATAAGTGATGATTATATCGGCTCCGGC
>CAZNIT010000021.1:0-75971 GCA_964573205.1 uncultured Sulfurospirillum sp.
GGAGTTTTGATGGTCATACTTTTGAGAGGTTTGGCTTGATCGTTCTGGGCTCTACCGGCTCTATCGGAGTGAATGCCTTAAATATAGCAAGAAAATTCGATTTGAACGTCGATGTGTTGGTTGCGGGTAACAATATAGAACTTTTAAATAAACAGATAAAAGAGTTTAGGCCGCGTTATGCGGTTGTGGCGAATAAGGAGTTTGCAAAAGATGTGGATCACACGAGAACCTTCTATTCGCAGGAGGGAATACTCGAGGCGATAAACCTAAGCGATAGCGATCTTGTCGTCAATTCGCTCGTAGGATTTGCCGGCCTTCGACCGACGATAGAGTCGATTAATTGCGGTAAGAGAGTGGCGCTTGCGAATAAAGAGAGCTTGGTTGTTGCCGGATCGTTTATAGATATTTCGAAGATTACGCCTATCGATAGCGAGCACTTCGGGCTTTGGTATCTCTTGCAAGATAGGGCGATAGAGAAGATGACCATTACGGCAAGCGGCGGATCGTTTCGGGATACTCCGATAGAAGTGCTCGAAAATGCTACCGTCAAAGAAGCGCTTGCTCATCCAAACTGGTCTATGGGAAAAAAGATAACCATAGATAGTGCAACAATGACAAATAAACTTTTTGAGCTTCTTGAAGCAAAATGGCTCTTTGATATAGATAATCTTGACGCTATTATAGAAACAAAGTCTATTATTCATGCGCTAATAGATTTTAAAGACGGTTCAACGACGGCTCATATAGCAAATGCAAATATGCAACTTCCCATAGCATATGCGATCTTAAAAAAAGTCGATGAACGGATATTGAAGCCGGTCGATCTCGTAGAGATCGGTACGCTTGAATTTAGAAAGATAGAGCCCGAGCGCTACGCGATCTGGGAGATAAAAGAGGAAATTTTAAAAAAACCTCATTTAGGCGTTGTTGTGAATGCCGCGAATGAAGTTGCGATATCGAATTTTTTCGACAATAAGATAGGGTTTTTGGATATAGCTAAAAAAACACTACGAGCTTATAAAGAATTTGAGGATTTTAAACCCGCCGATTTGCAAGATATATTTCAAATAGATCTTCAAGTCAGAGAGTTTGTGAACGCACTGAAATAGATTTTAGGCGGACATACGAGTGCGCCTAAAATCTAGTATAACGACAGATATCGATCTATCTTTTGAAAGTGTTATACACTCTTTGAAGATCTTCGTAAGAGATCTCGCTGTTTTCCGTGATAAAAGTTATGGCTTCGTAAGGATCTTCGTCTGTTACCGCCAATGCCTCCTCAAGTAGTGATGCAAGTGCATCATCATCAAGACTATCCAACTCAAGTTCGCTTAGTGTGCCCAACAGTTCTAGTTCTTCAACAGTCATATCTGTCCCCTCTCAAGGTTTTGTAATTTTGAATTTATAGTACTTTAAATTTTTACTATATTTTTGTTTATCGGCATAAACAGAGATTAGTTTAGCCTATAAACCAAAAATTTTCATAAAAATTTATAAGTAAAATAGAACTTGAATTTTACATGTTTTTTCTTAATAGATACTGAAATTTTTACATAAAGTAAAAAAATTTAATTTATTTTAGATAGTTTCATTTTTTTTGTTTTGTGATGGCTTATGTATAGTTTTATTAAGTCAAATAGTTATATACTCGCTTTACCAAAATTCTAAAGGAGTACTAACAATTATGAGAAAAATATTACTAACGGCTTTGGCATTGACAACTATCGTTACAACGGCACAGGCTGAGAGAAATCTAAACACGGGTTGTGGTCTTGGAAGTATGATCATAGAAAACCAAAATACGGTTGCGAAACAATTTGTCGCCGCTTTTACGAACGGAATTTCCGGAAATCAAACTTTCGGTATCACAACGGGAACTTTAGGTTGTGACAAGCCGGAGCTTTTCGTGCAAAATGAAAAAGTGGAAAAATTCGTAGCCGACAATATGGATAATTTAGCAACGGACATCGCGGCGGGACAAGGTGAGACGTTAGATACCTTGGCGACGCTTTTAAACGTCAAAAACAAAGAGGCATTTGAGGCGAAACTAAAAGACAACTTCGATTCTATTTATGCGACGGAAGATGTAACTTCGGCTGAAGTCATCGACGCTATCATTACGGTTGCAGGCTAATTTTTGATACGAAAAGAGTGGTTTTTAATCACTCTTTTTCTACTAAGTTGCACAAATTTATACTCTTTTTCGATTCCCAAAGAGTCTCTTGAACAGCTCTCTAACGATCGCTACTGGAAAATACTGCTTCATATCAAAAACTCTACAAGCGAAATAGACGACCCCTCTTTTTTTTTGACATCAAAAGAAAATTTTTCCGCAAAAAACGAATTGAACGCCACTATATCGAGTTTGGCGGAAAATAACGACTCGATTTATTGTAGATATCCCGCAAGAGTAGAGTGGTTGAAAAGCAAACTTCCGCAACTTTTTAAAGATAAAAATGAGAGTTCATGTCGTAAGCTCGAAGAGACTCTTCAAAAAGAGAAACCGAATTTCGTCACTCTGGTTTTTCCCACGGCGTATATAAACTCTCCGGCGTCGATGTTCGGTCATACGTTTTTACGGATCGACAGTGATTTGAGAACCCCGTTAATAGGCGAAGCTATAAACTATGCCGCAAAAACCGATGAGACGAACGGATTTGTATATACTTATAAGGGGCTTTTTGGGGGTTATAAAGGTTATTATTCCGCATTGGAGTATTATGAAAAGATTAAAGAGTATAGTGCTATGGAGCAAAGAGATATGTGGGAGTATCGACTGAATCTAACACCTAAAGAGATACGAAAGATGCTCTATCATCTTTATGAATTAAAAGGCATTTACAACGATTATTATTTCTTTACGAAGAATTGCTCATATAATTTACTATGGTTGCTTCAATCGGCAAGGGAGAGCGAAGATTTAACAAGAGGATTTAAATATAAAGCCATTCCTATTGATACGGTAAAGAGGGTGAATGAAGCCGGATTAATTGAAGATGTTTATTATCGACCGTCCAAAAGAAAAGAGATGAAAGCTATCGTAAAAAGATTGAAAAATCCCGAAATTATAAAAAACTTTACTAAAACTTATAATTTGTCATTATTGTCGGATCTAAATCAAACATCTTCAGCGGATGCTCTTGATCTGGCTATTTTGAGACTAAAACACCAAAGAAGTAAAAATAAGTTATCCAAAAAAAGATATATAAAAAATTTGATGAAACTTTTAAAAATCAGAAGCAAACTGCCGAAGACGAAACCACCGAAGATAAAAACACCGCAAAATCCCCTTTTAGGACATGATAGTTCAAGAATATTGTTTGGGATTAGCTCGGCAAACGAGTTCAATATCGAACTAAGACCGGCTTTTCATGATATGTATGATAACGAAAGCGGCTTTATTCAAGGTGCGTATATAGATTTTTTCTCTTTTAAAATATTTAGATCTAGATTTCAAAGTTTCGATTTTGTAAACGTTACCTCTTTATCGGCAAGAGACTCTTTTTTCAAGCCTCTTTCGTGGAGTGCGAAGATCTCTCTTCAAAGAGTTCATGCAAAAGATATTTATATGAATTTCGCGGCGGGAGTCGGACTCTCTTATGATTTTTACGGCATGCTTTTTTATATGCTTTTATCTCCCGGAGTGAATATAGGTAAAAATACGCTTTTTGATATATCTCCTAGTGTCGGATTTGTTAAAAACTTTGATGAAGTGAAGTTCGGATTTAGATATATGAGCAGATATTTTACCGACGGTGTCAGTGAGCATACGACGGAGTTGTTCATGACTTTTGACGCCTCAGAGAGTGTCGCGATAAATCTAAAGTTGCAAGATGATAAAATCGGCGGAGATTCGACGACAAGAGCCGTATGTGCGCTTTTTTATTATTTTTAAGAGGAAGCTATGATACTTAGCATAGAGAGTAGTTGTGACGATAGCTCGATAGCCGTAACGCAGATAAAAACGAAAAAACTTCTTTTTCATAAAAAGATATCTCAAGAGAGCGATCATGCAAAATACGGCGGAGTTGTGCCCGAACTTGCCGCAAGACTTCATGCCGAAACTCTTCCGAAAATTTTAAAGCGGACAAAAGAGTATTTTCCTCAAATAAAAGCGGTAGCCGTTACAACTAATCCCGGTCTTTCCGTAACATTGATGGAGGGCGTGGTAATGGCTAAAGCTCTTTGTCTTTCGCTAAAAATTCCCGCAATCGGTATAAATCATCTTCACGGTCATATATATTCTCTTTTTATAGAAAAAGAGAGTCGCTTTCCCATGACCGTTTTACTGGTTTCCGGAGGTCATACTCAAGTGATAGACGCAAGAGGTTTCGACGATTTTAGAATCATAGCTCAAACTATGGACGATAGTTTCGGGGAGAGTTTCGATAAAGTTTCCAAAATGCTCTCCTTGGGATACCCCGGAGGTCCCGTCGTGGAGAGATACGCGAAAGAGGGCGATGAGAGAAGGTTCGATTTTACCGTTCCCCTTCAAAACTCTCCGAAGATCGCTTTTAGTTATTCGGGATTGAAAAATCAAGTTAGATTGCGGATAGAGACTTTAGGAGATCCGGACGAACAGGATAAAAGAGATATTTGCGCATCGTTTCAAAGAGTGGCATGTGAGCATCTTTTACATAAACTAAAGAAGATTTTCAAAACTCGACGGATAAAAGATTTTGCCGTGGTGGGCGGTGCGAGCGCAAATCTATATCTAAGAGAGAAAATAGAGGAGCTTTGTAACGGTTATGGAGCGAAGCTTCATCTGGCGTCTCTTGAATATTGTTCCGATAATGCCGCTATGATAGGCAGAAATGCCGTCGAGGCTTTTGAGAGAGAAAAGTTTTGCGATCCTCTCGAACTTGTCTCCACTCCCAAGTCAAGATAAAAATCTTTTGGCTAAAAGTTTTCGCTCATGATCAAATCTCGTGAAATCGTATATGGAGTTTTCGGTATATATCTTCTTTAAATGAGAACGAATATCGAAAAACAATTTTAATTAAGATAAATTTTATCCCAATTGAGTTATAATCATTTTGTAAGTTTAATATACATTAATCTTACTGCTATATAGCGAGGGGAGACGGTGCGGCATATTGTCGCACCGTAATAACTTTATGCATTAAATCTACTTCTTTTTTATAATCTTTTCCTAAAACAGTATAAACTTTAATCTATTTCACTGTACAATACATTATAAAAAAAATTTATATCACATTTAGGAGAAGTATAATGAAAAGATATATTACGCTCTCGATTGCCACAGCGCTGGCAACAATGACACTAATGGCGCAGGAGTCGCAAAATTCATCTGAGGATCTTGAGAAAAAAGTAAAAAAGCTGGAAAAAAGCCTCAAGAAATTAAAAAAAGAGTTATCTAAAGTAAAAGCGCACGGTGCTCAAGACAACATAAAATGGAGTGTCGATTTCAGAACTTCCGTCGATCATATTAAATATACGACCGCAAAAGGAGTCGAGCATAAAAACAGCTCTCTGCTCTCAAACCGACTATGGCTAAATATGGCTTATGCGCCAAGTGCCAACATGATCTTTAAAGGTCAGCTATCGTTCAACAAAGCATACGGAGCTATGCCGGCAAATCCCGCAAACGGATATCCTCAGAGGGGATACGGATATGATACGTTCGACTGGGTTTTAAATGAAAATCTGCTTGATGACAAGGTGCGGGTGAGAGAAGCGTATTGGCTATATATGAGTGATAGTTTTTTCGATACCGATATAAGCTGGACGGCGTCTTTTGGAAGAAGACCGTCAACAAACGGCTTTTTGATATCTCTTAGGGACGACGACAAACCCAGATCACCGCTTGGGCATACTATAAATGTCGAGTTTGACGGAGCCAGCTTTAAATTCGGACTGGAAAAAGTTACGGGTATAAGCGGAATGTACTGGAAGTTTTGTCTGGGAAGAGGTTTGACAAACGCTAGAAGTAGATTCAATATGGACGGCGGACTAGCTTCTATGGGTGATTATTCGAAAGATAAAACCACCTTAAAAGATGTGGATTTGGCGGGTTTTATTTTCGTGCCTTACGATGACGGACAATATAAAGTGATGACGACATATTATAGAGGATTCAATGTACCGGGATTCAATATGGCCACACCCGCTATGTTGGATCCGAACGCTCAAAATAGAGGAATGCTCGCTTTAATAGATAGTGATGCAAACGGTATAAACGATACGATGGTTTTCAACGATAAACTTACGATGAGCAATGTCGGAGATCAAGACGGAGCCGCCATATCCATACTGATCGACGGTATAGGCGAGGGGATCAGCGACTTTTTGGATGAGACGAAATTTTTCGCATCTTTTGCGTGGTCGAAAACAGATCCCGACAATAGCGAAGTATCTTTGAATCTTGAAGCTATTCAGCAGGGAATGGGGCAAATCATGCAACAAAATCCGAATATGACGCAACAAGAAGCGATGGAAGCGCTATTTACGAATATGGGGCAGGGTGTTTCACAAATCATGCAGCAAAATCCTTCTCTCACTAAGGAGCAGGCGATGGGAATGCTCATGCAGCAGCAGGGAATGATCGGCTCAAACGGTATGCTCGGCTCAAACGACAGCAAAACCGGTACATCTTATTGGGTGGGTATTCAGACTCCGGTACTGTTTACGGAAGATGGAAGATTCGGACTTGAGTACAATCACGGCAGTAAATATTGGAGACCTTTCACTTATGCCGAAGATACGCTGATAGGTTCGAAGATGGCCGTAAGAGGCGATGCGATAGAAGCATACTATATTCAGCCGCTTATGAAGGGATTTTCCGCGGAACTTAGATATACGAAACTTAACTACGACTATACCGGAAGTCAGGGTTTTTTCGGAGCGGGAGGCACTCCTATGAGTATGGAAGAGGCAAAAGCCAACGCAATGGATCCGATAGAAGAGGCCGAAGATATAAGACTCTCTTTGAGATATAGATTTTAAAATGTAGCTAGAGGGCTAAAAGTTAAGAAGCTTAACTTTTGGCTTTTTGTGACGAATATGTACTTCACTTGATACAAATAAGATATTTCTGTCGATATATATAATTAGGAGAGAAATATCATGCAAAATATTTATAACTATCTTTTTATTTTATTTGTCATTTTCGGGTTTGCGGCTTGTGAGAGCGTCGAAGAAAAGATCATCGATCATGATGATCAAAATTTATCCCGTTTCAAATTTGATACGCAACCCAAAGAGCCTGAAACGGCGATACCCGCAAAAAAAGATGAAAATAATTCAAGCGATATTCATCTTGGCAAGATGAAAAAAGCGCTGCTAAGCGGCGATATGACGGAACTTACAGAAGAAGAGTTGATAGACGAAACATTAAATGAAATCGACAATCTAAAATCCCATATGCTGGATGCGAAGATAAAAATCTTTAATTTAAATAGTGATGCGACCGTAAAATCAAACGGCGCTAGTTTGACATCTATCGATTGGGATCCGACTCATGACGCATGTTTGTTTGATACCTCGCTAGGAGTGAATGTGCCCGTTTTCGTAACTAATAGCGTCGCGAATGAAAATTATAGTATATATGAGAAAACTATCGCGGCGGTAGGGAAAAAGGGCGGCGGTAGATATATGGTGTTTGGGACGAATCCTTTGAGAGTTATCGGCAACCGCCAAATGCAGCAAGCAATGGAAAATGCGATATCTTGGCTCGTTGGGAGAGATGATTTGAAAAACGAACCTTTTTCGGTCGTTATAGCCCATCTTGACGATAGTTTTTGGTTTAGAGATGAATCGAAAACAAGAGAGTGGCTTGATAAGCATTTCAATAAACAAGCGATTTTCAACGAGGAAAATAGTTGTGAGGGTGAAAATTTGCAAAGTTGTCTCGATAAAAAAACGGATCTTTTAATACTCTCTCAAGTCTCAAAAGAGGATGACAATATAAGCCGGATAATACAAACGGTCGATAGAGCTCTTCAAAACGATATACCGATACTATATATTCATCATGACGGAGATCTCAAGGCGCTTGGAAAAGAGCTATTTGCTAAAGTTTTCGATATCAAATATGTTTGGGACAATTACTGGAAAAAATTAACGCTCAAAGAGTTCGATCCGAGTGAGTTGAAGATACCGCGGACTCTTGCGGAAATAGAAAAAATTTTCAAACACTTTAAAGCCGATGACTACTCAATAAAGTGGAGCGAATGTAAAAACGGTAAATGCGATGAAGCTTCGGATTTTAAAGAGGAGTTTTTAAATGGTGCGAAAAAGGTAAAAGAGATGCTTAGCAAGCTGGATCGCGATAAAATCGCCGTTTTTGATCGTAACGATAGTTATAGGTTTCAAAAACTTCTTATTTTAAGCGGAGATAAATTGCGCCAAAGCGTCTCTTATCCGATGGATAAAATAAAAAACGATGACAACGAGTTTTTAAAATCTCTTTATGCCGACTATGCCGTATATGATTTTAGAAAAACAAATTTTTCTCAGCCGGATACGGGTAACTTTAGCAGGAGTGATTTTTCCACCGTTTTGCCACATAGTGCGAGAGTAAAGATGAAAAGCAAAAAGTATTTCAAAGCCGCGGGTATATATGCGCTTCCCGGGGAAAGTATGGTCGTTAGAAGATACGATGATTCGAATTTAAGCGTAAAAGTTTTTATCAATTCCCTTCGTGCAAGCGCGACACATGAGTTTGAAACCGACGGATATAAAAGACCTAAGTTTTTACAGACGGCGCATTTTGAGATTGAACCCAATGAAACGATTGTCATAACATCCGCTTACGGCGGTCCGGTTCAGCTGGAGTTTGATAAAAATGATCTGCTTGTTGATCTCGGTTTTGAAAATATCGCCGAGCATCCCTTTTGGAGCGGCGAAAACGATAGTAGCGAATTCGCTCGAAAACTACAAGAAGCAAAATTTGATTGGGCGGAGATAGTGACTGACGGTTTTGAAATACACTCGACGCTGGAAAAATTGAAAGAGTCACTGTCTGACGAAAGATGGGAAAGTGTAGAAGATTTCGCTAATGCGACAAAAACTTATATAAGCAACTATCCGCATATTTTGGCCGGATTTCAGGCGGAAGGTATAGATGAGGCGGATGAGGTGGTCTCTTTTGCCAAAGAGCATAATTTGACGATCGAGAAGATAGACATAGTAAAACATATGAATGCGGATCAGGCGACTTGCGGCTATGGTTGTTCGGGGAATCCTTATGACGCTTATTGGGCGTTTTCTCCCGTTGCGCACGGTGATTTGCATGAGTTGGGTCATGGATTGGAGTCCGACCGTTTTCGTTTTGAAGGATTCTCTTATCATTCGACGACAAATCCCTATTCGTACTATTCGAAGTCAAAATACTTTGAGAGCACTAGAAACGATCCTCAGTGTCAAAAACTACCGTTTAAAGATCTTTTTGAAAATATTCGAAAAAGCTTAAATCAAAGTGATCCGCTCTTGTATCTGAAAAATAATTTTTGGAATAATTCGAAATGGTCTCATCAAGTTTTAGTGACGATAGAAGCTATGATGCACGCTCAAAAGATGGGCAAACTTCGAAACGGTTGGCATCTTTTGAGTAGATTGCATTTACTCGACAGGGAGATCAAACGAGTAAAAAATGACTGGGAAAATAAAAAAGCTTCCATAGGATTTGACGGATACTCTTGGGATGAGTTCAACTCCATGAGAAAAAACGATTGGCTTTTGGTATCTTTTTCATTTGCGTCGGGCCTTGATTTTAGAGACTATTTTAATATGATGGGAATAGAGTATAGTCAAAAAGCATCTGATCAGGTGGAAAGTTTCGCCTATGAGAGAGTCCCGGCAAAACTTTTTGTATCGACTCCGGATGGATACTGTAAAAAAGACGAATATGGAGACTTTTTGGATAAAACTTTGATAGATGTAAAAGAGGGTGTAGCTTTTGCCTATTGATCCGATAAAATTGTAGAGTGTCAGAGGGAGTGTTGGTTAGTACATGTCATCTTATCTATTCAACTCTTCACAAATATTTTTTAATTCTTTAAACTCTGTCAACCCAATAATTTGGTTTTCTATGAAGATTAGCTATAGCGACAACAAGAATTTTATCACCTCTAATCTGATAAATAATACCATAAGGAAAACTTTTCACTAAACATCTTCTTGTGTTTTTAGAAATCTTACTCCAGCCTTCCGGAAAAAGCTTGATTAATTCGATAGATTTATAAACTTCATTAACAAGCCTATACCCTAAATCTTTTTGTTGATATTCATAATACTCAAAAGTATCGTGCAACTCATCTTCAGCAATTTCTAAAAACTCTACATAAGGCATCCGTTATTTGCTATATTTCTCAAAAACTTTTTCTGCCGAAACGCAGGAGATTTTATCTGCTTCATAAGCAGATATTCTACTTTCAGCTTCTTGTTTCCAAAGCTCGTCTAGCTCTGCGTTCGGTCTGTTTAGAGAGTTTAATATCTCATCTACAAGCCTGAGTTTTTCAACAGGCTTCAATGGTGAAATCTCGGATAATATCATATCTATATTTGACATGAGGATTCCCCCTTCTTTTTTTGTTATTATATCTTAAATGCAAGATGATGGCAAATATATTATTTAGAGAATATTTATACTAAAACTTTTTTCCAAGTTTTTGTAGATGAAGCGATAACCATTACTCTATCTATAAAATCCTAAGATGTTTTTTTAGTTTTTTATCCACTTTTTGTAGCTCATCTTTGACGATAGTTATCTCTTTAGGGGTTGTGATAGATGAAGGCTTTTTGATAACATCGCTCGATGATATGGCTTTCAAGGGTTATCCTTTGATGGTAGGTATTATACTATTTTAAAATACTACCGTCAAGATAGCAGATAGCCACTCTAATATATCTATACTTGGTTGGATTTTTACACTATCGAATCGGACGATCCCTCAAGCAACTTACCGACTATCTTTTTATAATAGTTTTTCATCTCTTCCTCCCCCATCGCAACCGGCGGTTTTCCGGTATCCGAGAACTCTCTTATCTTCATGTTTAGCGGTATCTCGCCTAAAAATGGGACGGAGTAGATTTTACTTAGGTTTTTGCCTCCTCCGTTTCCAAAGATGTCATAGCGTTTTTTCGTATCGGGAGCTATAAAATAGCTCATGTTTTCTATGATCCCTCCTATTGGGACTTTCGTCTCTTTGAACATCATGATCGCTCTGCTTACATCATCACATGCCACATCCTGCGGAGTCGTAACCAAAACGGCCGCGGATATGGGAAGCTCTTGCGCCATTGTCAGTTGCACATCTCCGGTTCCGGGCGGCATATCTATGATCAAAAAGTCCAGCTCGCCCCACTCCACATCTTCCAAAAACTGTATGAGAGCCGAAACGGCGACCGAACTTCTCCAAACAAGCGGAGTATCGCTTCTTGGCGTGGTGAGTGCGACGCTCATGATCTTTATGCCGAAATTTCGGCTCGGAATCATTTTGTCGTTGTCGTTCCATTGGAGCTTTTCGTTTGCCACTTGAAGCATTCGGGGGATATTCGGACCATATACATCGGCATCAAGCAGTCCCACCTCATAACCCTCTTGAGCCAGGGCTACGGAGAGATTGACCGCTACCGTACTTTTGCCCACGCCTCCTTTTCCGCTTGTCACGGCTATCACTTTTTTTGCGTAGGGCGCTCTGTTGTTGGGGTTTTGACTCGTGCCGTAGTTCATCGATCTTTTATGCATACGGATTTCTCCTTGACTCTTGTTGTAGTAGCAATTTTGTGCTGTTTGCCTTTTGGATATGAATCTGAAAGATATCTTTTGACGAGGGATAAAGCTCGATGTATTTTATAAGCTCTTTGTTTCTTCGATCAAGAAGATCGCAAAAAAGATCGGCAAGTTTTTGGGCTTTATCCTCCTTTTTTGCGCCAATGAAGAGTTTTTGAAGTATGATCTTTCTGCTTTTAAAATCCAGCTCTATCTTCATCTTTTTACCGATATCGACGATATCTTTGGTCGATATATAGTGCCCGCAGAAAAAGAGAGAAAGAAGCTGTTTTTCTACAAGAGAGATTTTTTGTTTTTGCATCTCTTTTTTTCTCATGCTCTATCCTTTAGTTTCGTTTTTGCGGCTTTGGATACATCCGCGTCGTCATCTTGGGATAGTTTTTGCAGAGTCTCTTTCTGTGTGGAGGGATTTTCCGCGACTCTTAGTCTGACCATTTTGTCTTTGTCGTCGGCTAAAGCGTGAAGGTATCTGTGAGGAGTGGAAGGATTTCCGGAAAGGCCGTCTCTTACTATCTTTTCATCCGAAAAAAATTCGGTCAGCAAATCGGACGGGGTGTTCGGATTTGTCGCGACGAGTGCGCGAACCAGATTTACTTCATCTTTTGCCAGTTTTTTCAAAACTTCCACCGGAGTGTGGGGATTTTTAGCTACCGCCCAGCGACTTCCCATGTCATCAACTTCGCAGAGTTTTTCAAGAAGTTCGATCATAACGGAACTTTTGTTTTTTTCTCTATCGTAAACCGATGTTCTAAGGGAGAGATTCATGGCGACGAGACCTACGATTTGAAGATCGTCTCTGTTTTCTTCAAAAATTTTATCAACTTTTTCGATGGCGATATCTTTGTCTTCAAGTGACGAAATTATGTCGTCTTTTTTCATCTTTTTTCTTCCTATTATATTATAAATAATTATATTATATTCTTTTGTCGATAAAGTATAACATATATTAATATAAAACAAATATGAAAAACATTAAATAAAGTAAGTGGTTAAATTTTATGTATGTAAAATAACAATTATTTATATTTTGTTAAGCTCGTCACCTGTATAATGGAGACTTCAAATCAGTAGAGGGAGTTATATTATGCCTAAAAAAATTATGAAGGTTTTCGCGATTTTTTTAACCGCGACTTTAAGCCTGAATGCCGCAAATAGTAAAGAAGATATACTGATCTCCGCCGATGAGGCGATAAAACTTGTCGGGAAAGAGGGAGTGGTATTTGTGACAGGAGACAGCGATACCACTTATGAACTCGGACATATAAAAGGATCGGTAGAGATGTACGCTCACCATCTTCATCACTCGGATATAATGGGAAATATGGCGTGCGCCCCGCTTTTTAGATGCAAAGAGGACGCCGAGCGATATATAGGAAGCAAAGGTATAGACAACGACACCTTCATAATCGCATATGACGATTTCAAAGGTCCGAACGCTACGGGCGTGTATGCGTTTTTTAAAAGCTACGGACACGAAAAGATAAAAATACTCGACGGAGGTAGAGCGGCTATGATGAAAGCCGATCCGCAGCAACAGATATATAACGATCTCAAGAAAAAATATAGAGCGATTAAAAAAGAGTTCAAAAAACTGAAAAAGGCAAAAGCCGACAGGGCACAGATAGATGCTAAAAAAGAGGAGATGAAAAAAGCCAAACAGGCGATGAAAGATCAAGAGAAAAATCTCATAGTGGTAAAAGGAAAAGAGCCGAAAATAGAACCTAAAAAATATGTCATAGATATGTCCAAGATCGACCATAGCTGGATAGCCGACAAAGAGGATGTAAAAAGAGCGGTTGACGACATATTGAAAAACGGTAATAAATCAAAATACGCCGTTATAGACACAAGAGGAATGATAGAGATCATAGGGCAAAGAAAGATGGACAATGTCGCAAGAGGCGGACATATTCCGGGTTCGAAGTTCATAGAGTGGAAAAATTTTACCGACTTTAAAAATAAACTCTCTTTTAAAGATCTAGAAGAGATGCAGGAAGTTTTCGATAGATACGGAGTCAGAAAAGATCAGATCGTTTATGCTTACTGTCAGGTGGGAGCCGGAAGAAGCACCGAGATCGTTACGGCTCTTAAGATGTTGGGATATAAAAATGCCAAAGTATATACCGGAAGCTGGGATGAGTGGGGTAATGATATGAACCTGCCCATTCGAAGATAGGAAGAGAACATGAGAGTTTTTAAAAATAAAAAGCATAAAACAAACAGGAGGGGCGCATGAGCGATATGAAAAGAAGGGATTTTCTAAAGATATCTTCAGCAACGGCGGCTATGGTCGCGGGAGGCGGATATCTTTTTGCGAATACGGGCGTAACAAGAGTGGAAAACGCTAAAGAGAACTATCCCAATACAACTTATACGGAGCAGATGTATAGAAACGAGTTCGGGTTCACATACGGAAAAAAAGAGGAGCATGGATTCGCTTATCATTGTGTGAACTGTCAGGGTAACTGTTCATGGGAGATCTGGTCGCACAACGGTGTCGTAACTAGAGAGAATCAGTCGGCAAGATACCCTAGAATCAACGCGAAAATTCCCGATTTCAATCCGCGCGGCTGTAACAAAGGCGTCCAACATTCTCAAATCATGTACGAAAAAGATCGTATTCTTTATCCGATGTTAAGAGTCGGTAAAAGAGGTGAAGGAAAGTGGAAAAGAATCAGCTGGGATGAGGCGGGAGAACTGGTAGCTCAAAAGATTTGGGATGTCATGACCGATCCCGAGCGAGGACCGAACAAACTAACCGTTCATGCGGGAACGGGGCTTTTGACCGAAGGAAGGAGGGGCGCTCCTCTTAGGTTTTCGACTCAGCTTGGAGCTTCGAGAATCTACCCGTCATCGTATCTTGGAGATATGTTCTCAGGTGTTGCGGTAGCTTACGGCGAGGGAAATATGGGATGCACTTACGACTTTATGTACACGGTCGATACGGCCGTATTTTGGGGCGGAAATCCTTCCGTTTCAAGAATCCCCGACGCTCACTTCGTCTGGGAGGGAAAATATAACGGCGCGAAAGTCATCGTTATAACTCCCGAGTTCAACGCCTCGGCGAAGTCGGCCGATCTTTGGATACCGATAAAACCCGGTTCGGATACCCTGCTTGCCGCAAGCGTACTTCATGAGATAATTGAAAAGAAGATGTATAAACCCGGATTTATGAAAATTTATACGGATCTTGTTTTTCTTGTAGATACCGATACGAAAAAACTTCTTAGAAGAAGCGATGTGGAAGGTCACAAAGAGCACGGCTTCGAAGAGGAGTTTTACTGCATGAACAAAAAAGAAGGCAAGATCGCTCTTATGCCCGGGACCGAAGGAAGCAAATACAAAACTCTAAGAATCTCCGATTTCGGTATAGATCCCGAACTTGAAGGAGAATGGGAAGTAACTCTTCATGACGGGAAGAAGATAAAAGTAACGACCGTCTTTGAGATGTTCAAAAAAAATATCGCTCCTTTCTCTCCTGAGGATACTCAAAAAGATACGGGAGTTCATCCGGATGTAGTAAGAGAGTTGGCAAAAGATATAGCGGTTGCGAAAGTCGTGGAGATAACGGCCGGATTTTCTCTGAACAAATACTTCAACGGTATTATGACTCTTTGGAATATCTCCTCTATATGCGGGCTTACGGGCAGAATGGGTCCATATGGGGGTATAAACACCGAAAATGAATTTACCCTCTCGGGACTCGGAGTTCTCTCGGGCTTTAGCGGGAAATACAGTCCTAGATTCGGTTCGGGAATGGTCGGAGAGTTTGTCTTTGGCGACGGGATGAAGACATTTGACGAATATTTTAGCGATGAAGATGTCAAACGAGCTCAAAACGGCATGAGCAAAGAGGAGTATAAAAAGATAGTCGAACTCATTTTAGAAGAGGGAAAAGACGACAAAGCCAATCTCGAGTACGCGGAAAAAGGGGGAAAAGGAAATATAGTAAAACCTCACTGGTCTCCCGATACCGCCATCATAGTCGCCGATTCCAGATTTAGAAGAAACAAAGGAAGCGAATACAGAGAAGCCTTTTTGAAAAAGATCAAATGGTGGTGCTATGTAGATACGAGGATGAGTGAAGCCGCGGTATATGCCGATCTTTTGCTTCCCGCAAAATCACACTACGAGGTTTATGACCTCAGAACCAGCCCGGGATATCATAGATTTACGAATCTCGCCCAGCCCGTCGCAAATATGAAACCCGTAGGTGAAGCCAAAGATGAGTGGAGTATGTTTGCGTTTTTAGCCAAAAAACTAGAAGAGCTCGCCAATAAGCCTGAAAATATAGACAAAGCGAAAGTAAAAGACGATAAAAAGTACGCAAGAGAAGGTTATAGAGATCTTGCCAACTTTTATAAAGAATACACAAACACGGATGAAGAGTCCGAAATCGAGATGGAGCCGTATCTTGGAACGGATAAAAAAGCTGTAGAGGCGGCTTTGGAAAAATGCGAACAATACGAGCCATGGACTATGGAGAAGATGTATAAGGCGGGAGGTTTCTTACAGCTTAACGAAAAAGCGGCGAAATCTTCGCCTCTTTATGCAGACAGACCTTTCAATTCGAACGAAGATCATCTATTTAAATTCGAAAGACTCGAAACTCTAAGCGGTCGTCAAACATTTTATGTCGATCATGATATGTATATAAAGTTGGGTGCTCAGACAAATACCGGAATGAAAGGCATAAGACCGGACAACAAAAAGTATCCGTTTACGATGATGACACCGCATGCCAGATGGTCGATCCACTCAAACTATAAAACAAGCAGAACGCTACTTAGACTTCAAAGAGGAAAGCCTTATATTCAGGTAAATAGAGAAGTTGCGAAGATAAAAGGGATAAAAGACGGCGACGAGATAAGAATTTTTAACAATATAGGCGAATTTTACGCTATGGCGAAAGTCAGCTCTTCATGCCCTCCCGACTCTTTGGTGATGGAGCATGGCTGGGAGCCGTATATGTATAGAGAGAACAAAGGTCATAACGAAGTCGTACCGACGGCTATGAATCTTTTGGAATTGGCTGACGGCTGGGGACATCTGAAATTCGGCGGTCTTTGGGACGGTAACCAGTATGCGTACGACGGTGCGATAGATTTTGAAAAAGCAAAAGCGTAGGGGGAAGAGATATGTCAAAAAGACAATTAGCGATGGTAATGGATCTGAACAAATGTATCGGATGTCAAACCTGTACCGTCGCTTGTAAAACACAATGGACAAATAGAAACGGCAGAGAGTATATGTACTGGAATAATGTCGAAACATATCCGGGAAGCGGATATCCCAAAAACTGGATGGAGCTTGGCGGGGGTTTTGATGCCGCAGGCGATCTTCAACCGGGTGTGGTGCCGGAGATAGAGAGTGATTACGGAGTGCCTTGGGATTATAACTACGATTCGCTGGCCGCAGGCGAGATCCTCACACCCAATGTCGAGCCGACTTGGGGGCCTAACTGGGATGAAGACGAAGGTGCGGGAGTATTTCCTCAAGATAACTACTTTTTTTATATACCTCGTATCTGCAACCACTGCACGAATCCCGGATGTCTTAGTGCGTGTCCTAGAGATGCGATATTTAAAAGAGATGAAGACGGCGTTGTTTTGGTTGATCTTGATAGATGTCAGGGGTATAGATACTGCATAGCGGGATGTCCCTACAAAAAGATCTACTTCAATCCCAAAATCTCGAAATCTGAAAAGTGTATCCTCTGTTTTCCGAGAATCGAACGGGGACTTCCTCCGGCTTGTGCGCAACAGTGTGTCGGTCGTATCAGATTTGTAGGATTTTTGGATGATGAAGATTCGCAAGTTTATAAGTTGGTAAAAAAATACAAAGTCGCACTTCCTCTTAGAAGCGATTACGGTACGCAACCGAATGTTTACTATGTGCCGCCTACCGAAGCTCCCGCAAAATTTGACGCCGAGGGGAGAATCATAGAGGGTTCGAATAGAATCCCGATAGAGGAGCTTGAAAAACTTTTCGGTCCCGATGTTCATGAAGCCGTAAAAAGGGTAAAATCCGAGATGCAAAAGAGAAAAAAGAGCGGCGAGAGTGAACTTATGGATATACTCATAGCTTATCGGCATCAGGATATGTTCAGGCTTGATAACGAATACTACCGACAGGTGGCGAAAGAGAAAGGAAATCCTTTGGCGCCTCCCGTCGATCATAGGTATATAGTCGGAAAACATACGAAAGCGCCGTCTCACACATTTACGGGACTTGGCATTAATTTGGACGATGAACGCGGTAAGGGGCATTAAGATGAAAAAGAGGATTTTAAAAACAATCTGTTTAAGTATGACGGCGGTACTTGGTCTGAGTGCCTCGACAATCGACGCTAAAAAGATAGAGAGCTTAAGCGGCGTCACTCCCGTTTCAAAAGAGTGGATGTCGGCAAAAGTTTCGCAGATATATCTCTATCCTCAAACGACTATAACTCTAAACGATAAAAAGGCAAATGAACTAAATAAAGAGTTAAAAGCGAAAAAAGTGGCGGTTAGAGCCCTGTATGATGGTACAAACATAGCTTTTTTACTCGAGTGGCCCGACGGTACGAAAAGTATTCAAAAAAAGGACAAAACCGCTAGTTATGCCGACGGTTTCGCGGTAGAGTTTGTAAGCGGCGAAGTCGATCCTTTGAAACTGCCTTATATCGGCATGGGAAGTGAGGGACGACCCGTCGAGATATTTTTACAAAAGAGGGTTGAAAGATTTTATGAGCCAAACGGTAACGGTGATGTGGCCTCTCAAGTAAATAGAAACAATACAAACGCTTTTGGCGAAGAGTTGGTGAAATTTGATCAAAAAGTCTCCTCCTTGGGTATGAGTGATTATCAAAAAGCTTATATCAGCGAAGGCTTTAGATCTATGAGCGAGATCAAAAAAGAAGATTTGGATGCAAAAGCCCAAATGGAGTATGCAAACGGTACTTGGAAAGGAACGCTTATAAGGAGTTTAAAAGACCCCTACAGCGATCTTGATGCTTCAAGCGTTCCGGTAGCTTTTGCCATATGGGACGGAGAGAGACTTCAAAGAGACGGAGTAAAGCTTCTTTCCCCGTGGATTGCGGTTAATCTTGGTGGCGGCAAAGATGATATTTTGGTAAAAATGCTAAATGCCGTTGCCGGAGGCGATATCGCTAGAGGAAAAGAGTTGGCGGAACAAAACTGTGCATCTTGCCATAGATATGAAGGTGCGACAAACGCTCCTTTGTTTATGGCGCCCGATCTTACGAACATAGGCGGTTATTCGAATGCCGCGTATCTTACCGAGTCTATCGTGGATCCTTCTGCGGTTGTGGTTCCCGGCTACAACAAAAACGCTCATAAAAATTTTGATTGGTACACTCTGGACGAGAAAGGAAAAAGAGTATCCACTATGCCGTCTTTCGCACACCTTAACAACAAAGAGATACTCGATATCGTAGCGTTTTTACAAACATTGAAAGCGGAGGTGAAATAATGAAAGCATTAAGTTATATGCTTCTTTCGGCATTTTTGGTATTGTCACTGAATGCAAGCGAAAAAGCGGACGAAGAGATGGAAGATTTGCCGAGCAAGAGCGGATTTTTATCGACGAAGTGGTGTGTTGAGGGCGGATATTTTTCCGATTGCAGGCTGGAGAGTTTTTTATGCGGCGAGGGCGGATGCTATAAAAAGTGGAATCCCGGAGACGAAGAGACGGCTGAACTCGTACTTTTCGTTCATGATGAAGGAAAAGCTTATAAGCTCGATATATCTAAACTTCCAAGACACGAACTAGATGAGGGAGTCGCTAGAAATGAAGTCGAAATTATCGGTGAGATTAAAGACGACACTATCATAGCTCATGAATTTAAAGCTCCTCCGCCCCCTAAAAAGTCCTTTTTTAAAGGATGTCTGTAGTAGCATTTAACAAAGCGGGAATATCTCCCGCTTACGGAAGGTAACTATTTTGGATAAAAAAACACAGGTTTATATATATGCGTTTCTCTCGAGGCTATTTGAAAAAGAGATAGATCTCAAACTTTTAAGTGACTTGAAAAAGAGTGAAGAGATAACGCAAATGATATCTCCTGATTTGCATAAGTGGTTTGATCTAAAATCCGACGATGAATTGCTCGAAGAGCTTAGTATAGATTTCACTTCACTTTTTGTCATGAACCATACGCAGCCGATCGAGACGGCTATATTGGATGATAAAGATGAAGTGTTGGTCGGTCTTCAAAATCCCGTTATGCAGTTTTATTTCGATCATGGATACGAGCTTCATTTGGATAAGACGCATATTCAAACTCCCGATCATATATCTTTGGAGTTTGGCTTTATGCAAAACTTGGTACAAAAAGAGCGGTATGACATTGCGGCTATGTTTTTGAAAAAACATATTTTACAGTGGGTTCCTTCATATCTTTTGAGCATGAAAGAGAGTGCGCGGAGTCTTTTTTACGAAGAGTTGTGTGATTTTACGATAGAGTTTATTTTGGCAAGCTATGAAACATTGATGAGCGAGGCGACGGAAGTTGAAAGTTGACAAATACATAGAAAAAAGCGGTCTCTTTTCGTTTGATAAACTCAAATGTCTTAGAAACGAGTATCTTTACAACGATTGTCAAGAGTGTATCGATATATGCCCTCATGACGCTATGGTCATAGAGAAACAAAAGCTGACTCTAGTAAGCGACGAGTGTACCGCCTGCGCTTCCTGCATAGGCGGCTGTCCCACGGAAGCTCTTTCACTTGAAAATTTCGATCCGAACCGCTTTGTGATCGAATTTTGCGACTCTAAAGAGAATATGATCTCGAAAAAGACGAATGTTCCGTGTCTTGGAGTATTTGCGCCGGATCATTTTATATCGATACTTCTTCGAAAAGAGACGGATATCAAGTGTGATCTAAGCGATTATGAAGATGAAGCTATAAAGACGGCGATAATAAGCCGCATAGAGGAATCGAATCGCTTCGTAAGCGAGATCGGATTTGAGTATAAAATCATCAAAGTGGAAAAAACCGATGAAGATCTTTCAAGAAGAGCTCTATTTAAAAAAGCGATAAATAGCGTAAAAGAGAGTTCGGCGGATCAAAATATAAGTGACGAGATACAAAAACGATCAAAAAGTCCTCTTCCCGTAAAAAGAACGATTTTAAAAAACTCCATCAAACGAAAACTAGAAGATATCGATGAAACCACCATAAGCGGTAACTATAGTTTTTCTACTAAAAAAAAGATCACGAAAGATTGTACCAACTGCGGCGATTGTGTTACTTTTTGTCCCACCGACGCACTTTTTAGATCGAGCGACGGAGCGAAATATCTATTTAGCGAAGGTAAATGTATAGACTGCGATATATGTAACGATATATGCAAAACTAAAGCCGTCGTTGACGAGATCGATCACGATTTCGATCTGGTCTCTTTCGCTTTTGATCGCGCGCAAGTGCTGATAGAGCACGATCTTAGAGTCTGCAAGATGTGCAAATGCGCCTTCTCTTATAAGGGGGGCGAGGAGATTTGCGACAGATGTGAAAATTTTGAAAATGATTTTGGAGATATCTTTAAACTTGCAAGTGACGGAGATTAAAGAAAAAAACGCATAAGACGATCTTTTGTTTAGCACATTATAACAAAAATAAAGGACTCTTATGTTTGGCAATTTAACCATAAGAAAAAAACTTTTTCTAGTTTCCGTGGTCATTACGTTGGTAGGTCTTTCAAGTATTTTTTCAACGGTTATGGAAAAATATTACGATCAAAAAGAGATCCGAAAACTTGAAAATTTGGTTCGACTTTCATCTAAAATATCTCTTTTGGTTCATGAAACTCAAAAAGAGAGAGGTATTAGCGCCGGATATATCGGTTCAAAAGGTGTCAAGTTCTACGACTCTTTGATAAAGCAAAGAAAGTTGACGGATCAAAGACTCAAAGAGTATAACAACTACATAAAAGAGCATCAATTTTCCAAAGAGATTCGAGATAAGTTGACGGTTTTGGATAAAGATTTTCAAAAACTGAATCAAATAAGAAAAAAGATAAATACCCTTGATATAGGTACTGTGAAGGCTATAAAATATTATAGCGGTATGAATTCTAAAATGCTCGATATCGTTCCTTTGACAGCGAAAATAAGCCCGAATAGGGAGTTGGCGAATCTATTGAGCGCTTATTCCAATTTTCTTAAGTCAAAAGAGAGAGCGGGAATAGAAAGAGCCGTACTTACGAATACTTTCTCGGCCGGTAGTTTCGGACCGGGAATGAGAGACAAAGAGATCAAACTTATAGCCGAGCAAGATAGCTATTTAAACGCGTTTTTAGCCGTTATCCCGAATATGATAAAAGAGTATTATTATCAAACGTATAAAGGCGAGCCTATCAAAGAAGTTTTGGTTATGAGAGAAAAAGCTCTGAAAAATGGAGATTTTAGCGTTGATCCTGTCTATTGCTTTAAAACGATGACTAAAAAAATCAATATACTTAAAAAAATTGACGATAAGATCACCGAACAAGCTATAAAGACGACCTCTAGGATAAAAGATGAATTTTTTAAAGAGGAGATAAAAGATATAGCGTTAAGTAGCGGGCTGCTTATCGTTTTGATCTTGGTGCTGTTTTTCACTTCGAAAAGTATCATATTTAGTGTGGAGAGCATAAAAGGCGAAATAAAAAAGATTTCGACGGATATGAATCTATCCAAAAAAATAGAGATAAAATCAAACGACGAATTGGCGGAAGTCGTAAACTCGATCAATATTCTTATAGAGGCGTTTAAAGAGACGCTTCATAAGATAAAACAAAATTCGCAGCAGACGAAACAAGAGAGTATTATACTTGAAAAAACGGCGCAAAGTCTCGCGAACAATATCAACAAAAGCGAAGAGTTGTTTCGCGATGCTCATGTATTGATTCAAGATGTCGGCAAAAATTTAGACATTACGGAAGAACAGGTTATAAGTACTACCGAGGATCTGGAAAAAACTCAAACAACTCTTGAAGAGTTCGTGCTAAATCTTCAAAACGTAGTTAGTAAAATCGCGCAGACAAATCATAAACAGGCTTCTCTTACGACGCAAATTAGCGATCTTAATTCTCAAGCTTCACAGATAAAAGGTATCATATCGATAATCGGGGAAATAGCGGATCAAACCAATCTTTTGGCTTTGAATGCGGCGATAGAAGCGGCAAGAGCCGGCGAACATGGAAGAGGTTTCGCGGTAGTTGCGGATGAGGTGAGACAATTGGCCGAGAGAACTCAAAAGTCTTTGGCCGAGATAAACGTAAATGTCAATACTATTACCGAGAGTATAAATCAAATCAGCGTAGAGATTGAAAATACGTCGCAAGATTTCGTTCAAGTGTCCAATCAAGCCGACATACTCATTGAAGAGGCGAATACTACAAAAGAGAAGCTCGGAGAGAGTGTAAAAGTCTCTTCGATTTCCGTTCATAAAACTACATATATAGCGCAAAGAACAAAAGAACTTATAGGAAATATGAACGATATAGTCACCATTACGCACAATAACAAAGAAGCGGGAGAGAACGTAAACGAAGTATCTAAAAATTTAGCTCTAAAATCCGACGATCTCAACAAACGGTTAGAGATGTTTAGGACGTAAAAATGCTTCAGATGAAAGATGACAGCGACGCCTGTTGCGATAAAGGCGGATATGGAGATATTTTTAAAAAAGAGGTTTTTGCTCTGCAAAACGATCTTTATTATAAATTTTTTGAAAACGATGTAAGCAGATGGTGTTTCGATATATCTTATAAACCTCATCAGATTCCAAGCGGAGATTGTTACTCTATCAGAAATGTAGGCGAAAATAAACTGTTTGTCTTTTTGGTGGATGCTATGGGTAAGGGTCTTAACGCGTCGTTTACATCGATTATGTCTTCAACGTTTTTAAATTATATTACGGATACTCAGACTCAAAAGGGTAAATTCGATCTTGAATATACTATTAAAAAGTATCATAGGTTCATAAAAAAAAGTATATTTGACGATGAGATAATTTCAGTCTCTTTTTTTGTTTTCGACTTTTATGAAAATAGGGTCGAATATGCAAGTTTTTCAATGCCGCCCGTACTTTTAAAAATGTCGGATAATAGTGTAAAATCGTTAAAATCGAACAATCTTCCGCTTTCGAAATATAAACTCAAAATAAACATAACTCAGCACTCTTTGGAGGATGTTGTAAAACTTTTAATTTATAGCGACGGGCTTAACGAAACGGTTACTAGTGATATGCATATGTATAAAAAGTATCTTGAGAACGACTTCGCAAACAGAGCCAATTATAAAGAATTTTTATCCATAGCGCAACAAAGAGTTGGAAGTTTCGATGACGATATGACATTTTTGTATATAGAAAAAGAGGTTTGCGACAAGAGCGTTAGCGAGAGCTTTTGTATCAAAAGTCGCAGGAATGAACTTCAAAAAGCGATAGATAAAACGGAAGCTCTCTTTTTTAAACATAGTCTCTCTTTGGAAAATGAAGTATATTTTAGTAGTGCATTCAACGAAATGCTTATGAATTCGTATGAACATGGTAATCTTGCCATATCTTATCGACAAAAAAACGAACATATGGAAAACGGAACTTTTGATGAGCTTATAAAAGAGAGAGAAGAGAGATTCGGCGATAAAAAGATTTACATAAAATTTTCGGTAAAAGAGGAAAGAGATTTTAAAATTTTTATTATCGAGATAGAAGATGAAGGAGACGGTTTTGATACTTCGATTATAAGAAATAAGTTTTTAAAGAAAAGTTCATACAGCGGACGAGGATTGATCATGACATCCAAAATGGTAGATGCCTTTTACTATAACGATAAAGGGAATAAATTGGTAATGAAAAAAATACAGAAAAAGGATGGTTAAATGGCTGTAGTTACGAAAAAAATAAAAATGATCAGGGTGGAAGGAAACATAAAAGGATTGAAAGATGTAAACAAGATCAAAGATGCTATCGAATCTTTCAACCTTGAAAACGGCGATAGATTTAGCATTGAGATTAAAGATTCGTTTTCTATGCCGTCCGCTTTGATCGGATATCTAATGAAACTTATACAAAAAGATGAAATAAAATTAAATATCTGTGCATGTGATGCGAGACTAGTTGAGTTACTAGATGATCTTGGACTTACAAAAGCATTTAATATAAGAGCGAAGTGTCCCGCTTAAACTTTGATGCTTTTCCATCCGCCTTTGTCGAATTCTCTATATAAAAAGAATGCTTTGACAAAGGTGTCGCTTATCATAGCGATATAGACATATAAAATATTTTCAAAATAGTAGCTAAGAACAAATGCCGGGATTATTCGAACAAACCATAATGAAAGCAAATTTATTTTAAGAGTGGTTTTTGTATCCCCGGCACCTCTCAATGCTCCGCTTAAAACGAAGTTAAAAGCTAGAGGGATCTGAGAAAGCCCGACTATACGAAGATATAAACTAGCCTCTTCTATTGTTTTTTGATCGTTTGTAAATGCCAATGCTAACCAGTGCGGCGTAAAAATCATAAAGAATGAGAGAAAAAACATCAAAGCGGTTGCATATTTTAAAACTAGCAAAACATCCTCTTTCGCCATATCCGGGCGCTTTTTGCCAAGTCCCTGTCCCATCAAAGCCATAGCCGCGATAGTGAAGCCGATTCCGGGCATAAAAGCTAAACCTTCTATTCTAAGTCCTATTTGATATCCGGCCAGGGCTTCGGTGCCGAATTTCGCGATAATTGCCGTAAAGAGCATAAAGCTGCCGAATGTTAGAGTCCTCTCGAGGGAAGCGGGAAATCCCACTTTTATAGCTCGTTTTAGTAGCGGTAAAGAGAATCGAAAAAGGGGGATATACGGTGTTTTTTTCTTTAAATAGAGCCGGACATATATGAAAAACTCTATCATATTGACGATGACGGTAGCAATTGCCGCACCTTTAACTCCCATCGCTTCAAATCCGAAATGACCGAATATAAGCGTATAGTTTAAAAATACATTTAAAAATATAGAAAATATTTTTATGAACATCGGAGTTTTCGTGTCGCCTGAAGCGTTAAACGATGTAACGAAAACCAGTTTTATAAATATAAAAGGCATCATCCAGGTAAGGGTTTTGACATATTCCTCTCCTAACCTGATAACTTCATCCGCCGTACCGAACCAAATGTAGAGTTTTGCGGATAAAAAATACCAAGCCGTACCTATAAAAAGAGATAAAAGAAACGAAAAACCTAGAAGTGACGAAAGTCCCAAAGAGGCGCGACGAATCTGTCTTGCGCCGATAAAACGAGAAACCAGAGCGTTTGTTCCTACATGAAGAAGCGTCAAGACGGCAAAAATGAACATCAAAGATTGAAGTCCGAGCCCGACAGCCGCGACGGCAAACGCCGAAATTCGTCCGACCATAATAAGATCGACGATAACCTGCAGCATATCCATAAGAGAGTTGAGTGCCGCAGGTAAAGAGATGGAGAGAATTTTTTTATGTTTTTTCGTATCTATATTTTTAAGCATCGGCTCGATTATATAGAGATATAGATTACATATCGTTTGTTTTTAAGCCGGTAGCGCCTCTTTTTGTTCTATGTGTTCATCTTCCGTATATCTTTTGTCGAGGTACCTTTTGATATCATGATGAATATAGCCGTTTTCATCCACTAAAAGAAGATGCTCTTTTTTAAGCTTTCTGATATTTTCAAGCCCCATAACGGCGAGTATCATCTTTATATTTTTAAGTATATTCTTGTGATAGTTTTCGACTTTTTGAGCCTGTTTGTGAACGATGTACGCTTTTCTCTTTTTTTTATCTTGAGTCGCAAGTCCTACCGGACACTGATGTTTTCCGACTCCCGAGCAGAATTTCGCACGAATGCATCCCGCACTCATCATAAAACCTCTGCCGATTGCTACCATATCCGCTCCGAGCGCCAGAAGTATCACGACATTGTCGGGTGTAAGGACTTTGCCGCTTGCGATAAGTCTGATGTTATCTCTGATGCCGAGATCTTTTAAAATCTCATCGGCGAGAAAGATAGCGTCTTTTATACTAAGACCTATTCGCTCCATCAGTTCTATCGGAGCGGTGGCGCTTCCTCCTTCACCTCCGTCGATAGTAATAAAATCGGGTATCGCTCTATTTTGCGAGATTCGTTTTTTTATCTCTTTTGCGATTGGCAAAAAGCCGTCTTTGTCTGAGATGATGATCTTAAAACCAACCGGTTTACCGGATAGGTTTTGAAGTCTTTCTATAAAATCAAAAAGCTCTTCCACGCTGTTTGCATACGGAAAACGATTAGGTGAGTAGAGGTCTTTATGAGGTTCGACTCCTCTGTAATAGGCTATCGCTTCGGTTACTTTATTTTTTGTTAGTTTTCCGCCTGTTTGTTTCGCACCTTGGGCTAGTTTGATCTCCGTCATAGAGCAAAAGCGCATAACTTTTTGATATCTTAGCGGATCGAATTTTCCGTTTTTATCTCTAACTCCGTAAAGTCCGGAGCCCATTTGGAGGATAATATCGGCGATATCTTCGGGTTTTTCTTTTGGAAAGGCTTCAAGCGGCGCACTCCAGTCTATACGGTAAAATGCCATTTTCGATCTGTCAAAAATAAATGTATCTTCACTTCCTTTTTCTAAGACAAGAGGTTTTAGCGAAGCGATGGCAAAGGATGTGTTAAACGCTATTTTCAATATCTTAAAAAGTGAAATCTGCCAATTTTTCAAAGGTACGATTTGCATATATTTTTTGTCGTATGAGCGGTGAGTGACTAAAAAGTTCGAAGTCAAACCTCCCTCTCCCGTATTTATGGGAAACTTCCCTTTTAATGCACCTATTGTAAATGCTTGTGTTCCTTCCGGTGATATAGAACCGTCACTCATAGCGCTTCGACAGACGATTGATCTTGCTATAAAAGGAGTTCTCCTATGTTTACCAAATGTCATGAAAAAATCATTACTTACCTCATCCTCATTTAGAGGTGCGAATGCATGTTTTAGCATAAATTTCGGATTTTTCTGAGGGTCGCTGGGTGAAAAAGAGATGAAGTTCGTTTTATCGCTCGCGGCTTTGTAAACCCACTCTATTTTATCTCTTGAGTCGAAGATATCTTCACTCCCGAAATATTGACGAAACGGCTCTCTGACGGATTCGAACAGATATCTGAAGCGTCCTATGATCGGATAATTTACCAAAAGCGTATGTTCTCTTTGTACGAATCTGTCGTAAAGATACCATAAAATCGTTACTAGGGTTAAAAAAGCAAGAAGTAGATATATCATGAGCGAAAAAACCTTTATATTTATTAGTCGATGTTTTATATATCGGTTTTTTGGAAGATCTTTTTAAATTGGATATAGATTTTTTTAACTTTTCTTTTTATCTCTCCTTTTGGAAAATATTTTCGCTTCAACTCTTTTATTTTCAGTTTGATCTGATTGCTTTTATATTTTATGTCTATATATATTTTAGTGTGTTTGAGTCGATCTATTTTTTGCATGATAAAATCGAAAGACTTTTTGAACCACTCTATACTCATCAATTTCTCTCTCGTAACTCGAAAGAGCCAAAACGCAAACGCCGCTACGGGAATTTTAGCCAAGTATAGAGTCGTTGCCGTTAGGATGTTTCCTTTTAAAAACAATATGCCCGCCAAGATTCCCAGAAGTTCCACTTTTATAAAGATGATCAAAAAAATCGTCAAAAGCATCCATGGTTTCAACAACTGTACTTTTTGTTCTATCTTTTGTAGTATTCTAAGAGAGTGCAGATAGAGATAGATCGGTTTCGCGATCATTTCCCAAATGATCTCTTCGAAAACTATATAGGTAAAAACCAGCACGGAGAGTGCGAAGTGAAGTACCTTATCCTTCACACAGTGCCTTTAGATTGATGACATTTACGATAGATCCGGCTTCGAGATCGCCACTGTTTTGCGGTACTTCCAAAAGTCCGGTATTTCCAAGCATATTTGTCAAAATGGCGCTTGAACCGTTTTTTTTACCTTTGAAGTCAATCACATAAGAGCCGTTTTCGTAGTAGATGTTACAAGCTGTAAATTCACTTTTTTGACTCCTTTTTTTATATGGTGATTTTAACAGGGCTTTGACGGTCGGAAGATCGGGTTTTCTGCCCGTTAACATTTTGATGATCGGTATTACATAGAGTATGAAAGTTACCGTCGAACTGTAAGGAAAACCGGGAAGAGCAAAAATATATTTATTTGAGACTTTGACTATCTTAATATGTTGTCCAGGTTTTATTATGACGCCTTCGGTTATATATTCGGTATCCAAATCCGCCAATATATCTTTGACGAAGTCGTAATCCCCGACGCTAACACCGCCGGTCGTAACGATAATATCATGATCTTCGAGCGCGGCGAACAGTCTCTTTCGTATATCTTCTTTGTTGTCTTTCGTCAAAGGAGCTCGTGTAGCGTCGGCACCCGACTTGTTGGCGAGAGCTTCAAGAACAAACTGGTTCGAACTTCGTATTTGTGCAGGGGAGCTTTGTTTCTCTCCCACGTCCAATATCTCGCTTCCGGTCGCTAAAATAGCGATTGTCGGTTTTTTATAAACACTCACTTGAGAGATGTTTAAACTTGCAAGTACGCCGATATGTGCAAAATCGATTTTCGTTCCTTTTTCTATAAGTACTTCGCCGCTTTTATAGTTTTCGCCGACAGGTCTGACGCTAAAGCCTTTTGGAACCTCTTTTTTAATAACGATTTCGTCATCTTCAACCTCGACGTTTTCAATGGGTATGAGAGTATCGCTACCTTTGCTCATAAGCGATCCGGTAAAAGTTTTTATGCAGTAGCCGCCCATCAACTCTTCGTCATTGAAGCTTCCCGCCGGAAGATCTCCGGTTATTCTAAGTCTGCCGAGTCCTTGATCGTCAAATTTTATAGCGTATCCGTCCATAGCCGAAGTGGCGAAAGCCGGCGAGTTGTGATCCGCGACTATATCTTCGTATAAAATACGCCCGAGAGAGTCGCTTATAAATACTTTTTCAGCCATTTTGGGTTCGACGAAACTATCGAAAAGATTTTTTAACGATTGTTCATATGTAATAAAAGCCATCTCTATTCTTTATGCCAAAAGTCCGCTGTTTGGAAGCGGTGTGCTGCGATCGTTCGCATAAACTCTCTCTCCCTCTATTATGTCGTACTTCCAGATCGGAGCTTTCGCCTTGAAATCTTCCACGAATTCGTCTATCATCTCCAGCGCCACTCTTCTTTTTGGGGATAAAACCGCGCACAAAAACGAACTTTCATGAACATATACGTTTCCTTTGGAGTGGGCCATCAATATAAGGGCGCCTTTTTGCGAGGCTTTTTGCTGCCACTTTTGAAACCAACTATTTAGAAGAGGTTCATATATGTCAAAACTTAAGCCGTCGATAGAGTTTTCATCTCTTACGATTCCTAAAAATGTAACGAACGCCCCGTAATTTCGTTCTTTATAACTATCATACCATTTGTCCGTAATTTTTTTTACCGCAAGTGCGTCTTTGTAAATTTCGAGCATTTCAACCTCCGCATACGGGAGGCAAAAGTGTAATTTTGTCGTTTTTAGATACGCAGAGATTTAAATTCGTTACAAGTTTGTCGTTTACCGCTATGGCACTGCATGCAAGCCACTCTTTGAGTGCAGGATCGTCGCTGAAGAGAGTTTTTAGTTCGCTTAGATGAGTTATCTCCGCGACTATCGGCTCCTTGTTTATGGGACCTAAAAATTCTATTTTTGCCATAATAACCGCCTTTGTATAATTTTCAGACGATATTATAGCTTTTAATAGGTTAACGCGAAATGACTCAAAGTTTTTTGCAAATATTTCTACTTACCGTCGCGCATTTTAACCAAAGCGGCCACTTATAAACTTTTTCTATCGTTTTTTTTGCCAAATATGCCCAATATCCCGAAAATCTGAAACTTTTCATATCCAGTATCGCATATTTTCCCCCGAGCGCTATGGCGATACCTTCTTGAGACATATGTGCAAAAGCCGGTTCTTGATCGTCTAAGAGAAGTTTTATATTTTTTGCGGCTGTTTTTCCGCTTTGCATAGCTACATGAGCCGTCGGCGGCAAAAGATTCCCCGTTATATCCCTTAACTCCGCCGCATCTCCCGCCGCAAACACCTCCTTTTTCTCCTGAAGCTGTAGAGTCGGTCGCGGTATGATCTGTCCCAGTTTGTTTTTTTGTGTTTTTATCGTATCTATGAGAGGAGAGGCCATGATTCCGCCCGTAAATATCATGAAGTCGAAAACGATCTCTTCGGAGTTTTCAAGTACGGCTCTCTCTTTCTCGACCTTTTTTATATGTGATCCCTCATGCATAATGACACCCAGATCTACCAATCTCTTTCGAGCTTTTCGTATCGTTTTTGGATGCATATGTTTTAATATGTTTTTAGATCCTGAAACCAGGTGAATTTTCAAACTTTTACAAGCTAATGTGTTGCTTTTATAATAGCGGTTGAAGTAGTATTGCATTTGTGCCGCTATTTCAACGCCTGAGAGTCCGGCGCCCGCGACCAAAACGCTATAATGATTTTTTGCCGATAGAGGACTTTCGAGTCTTAAAAAGAGCTCTTTTTCAAAAAACTGTTTTAGTTTAAAGGCTCCCGTGAGGCTTTTGACACCGTGTCCGCAATTTTCGAGTCCTTCGATCGATTTGAAAAACTTCGTTACGCTTCCCGCGGCTACGATGAGATAATCGTAAGAAAGTTCTTCGCTATCTTCGCATATAACTCTTTTTTTAGTGAGATCGATCTCTTTGACTGCATCGTGTAAAAAAGAGACATTCTCTCCAAAGCTTTCGCATAGCGTGTGAAGATTGACGATCGTTTTATCGAAAGGGATCGTATTTGCGACCAATTCGTAACCTTCCGTTTGAAGAAAATGGTAAGGATGCCTGTCAATGAGCGTAACTTCTATATCTTCGGATTTAGCAAGTTCTCTCAAAGCACTTACACCCGCATATCCACCGCCGATAATTAAAACCTTTTTCATCGTAAGACTCCTTGTATCTATGTAAAAAGATAGTATCATGATCGACGTTAAAAAAACTGTTTGCCAGCTGACAGTCAACGTTAAAAAGGATTAAAATGAGAAGAGTAAAAATAGTAGTGACAATTGGTCCTGCAACTTCCGAGTTTCAGATGATTAAAACATTGATCGAAGTCGGCGTGAACGTTTTTCGTCTCAATTTTTCGCATGCCGATCATAAGACGCATGCGGAAAATATCAAAAAAATAAGAGAAGCCTCGAAGGAGCTTAAAAAAGAGGTCGCGATACTTCAGGATATCTCGGGTCCAAAAGTGCGCATAGGTAAAATAGACGGAATTTTGAGTCTTAAAAAAGGAGACATCCTAACTCTAGCCAAATTTCCCGATAAAGACGATCCAAAAGTAGTGGATATCTCCTATCCGGCTATCATAGATATGGTCAATATCGGTGAAGAGGTCTATTTTAGCGACGGAACGATCAGAACGGTCGTCGTTGATAAAAAAGAGCAAAAATTGAAACTTGAGCTTTTAACCGACGGTGAACTTAGCTCTCATAAAGGGATAAATTTTCCAAAAACGAAAATCGCCATTTCTGCTATTACTTCAAAAGATGAAAAAGATTTAGCTTTTGGTGCCCTTCATCAAATCGATATAGTTGCTTTGTCATTTGTACAGACAAAGGAGGATATTCAAAAAGCCAAAGAGATTATGAAAAAACACAATTTTGACCCTACTATTATTGCGAAGATAGAGACAGGGACGGCTATGGAAAATCTCGAAGAGATCATGAAAGAGAGTCACGGCGTGATGGTTGCAAGGGGCGATTTGGGAGCGGAATTCGGAGTTACGAAACTTCCGCGCATACAAAAATATATCATCTCGGCGGCAAACAGAGCCAACAAACCTTCCATTACCGCCACTCAAATGCTTACATCAATGAAAGAGAACCCCTTTCCTACCCGTGCCGAGGTTAGCGACATAGCCAATGCCGTTTACGACGGAACGGATGCCGTTATGTTAAGCGATGAAACGGCCGTAGGAAAATTTCCGGTTCAAGCCGTACGGGTTCTTCATGACAGTATAAAAGATGTTGAAAAAGATTATCCGTATTTTAAAGATTTTACACCTGAAAATAGTTCCGATGCGGTTGCGAAAGCTGCGGTACAACTAGCTTCAAACTTAAAAAAAGAGGCGCTTGTCGCCTTTACTACTTCAGGATATAGCGCAAAGGCTCTATCTCGTTATCGACCTTCCGTAAATATCTATGCGGTTTCGCACTCTTTGAAGACACACAGACGGCTAAGCCTGATTTGGGGAGTGCATCCGCTTTTTGTCATGCAAGAGAGTGACAACCCTAGTAAACTACTTTATAAATTCATAAAAAAGATGCTAGACGAAAACAAAATGAAGATAAACAAACGCTTTGTAGTGACGATGGGAAGTGCCGGCGGAAAACGGGGTACGACAAATCTCGTAAGGTTGCTCGATAAAGAGGGAATGGAGTCCGTGCTTCGATACAAGTTTTAGATTGCCTATAAGAAGCTTAAAAAACTTGACATAACTATACTAAAGGTAGTATAATTTCAAAAGAGGGGAATATTATCTATCGAAGGAGGATAAGATGGCGGTTAAAGTATATGAACACGGCTTCAATCTAGGCATAAAAAGAGAGGGCGATGAAGTACTGCTTGAGATGAAGATAGAAGGCAAGCTTACTCATGAAGATTATGAGTCTTTTATACCCATGGTCGAAGAAGCGCTCAAGGGAATTGACAAACCGAAAGTAAAAGCTTTTATCGATGCTACCGATTTTGAAGGTTGGGAAATCAGAGCCGCATGGGATGATCTAAAGTTCGGACTAAAACATAACAAAGATTTTGAAAAGATTGCCGTAGTAGGGCATAGCAAACTTTTAAAAGCCGGAATAAATGTCTCCAAATGGTTTATGCATGGAGAGATGGAATATTTCGAAGATGAGACGGCAGCTAGAGAGTGGTTGATGAGTTAAAAATAAAAAAGGAGAAGAGACGATGGAAAAAGTTACACCGCAGGATTTGCTTAAAATGGGATTAGGTGCTATGTTCATAGCGAAGGAAAAAGTGGAAAAACTTATAGACGAGTCTATAAAACAGGGAGAGATTACGAAGGATCAGGGAGAGGAGTTTTTAAACAAACTTAAAAAAGAGGTAACTCAAAAATCCGAAGAGGCGGATAAAAAGATAAAAGAGGAGATTCATAAACAGTTAAAAGAGTTGGGACTTGCTACAAAAGAGGATATAGCCTCCGTTAAAAGAGAGATTACCGCTTTGAAAAAAGCGATACAAGAGAAAAAATAAGTCTATTTTATGCGGGTATGGCAGACTTTCAGGCAGATAGAGCGTTATCAGCAGATAGCTTCCATCCTGCTTAAAAACGGTTTTGAAAATCTTATAGAGACGCTTGAGGTAAACAAGCACATCCATATACCGTTTACTACCGCTAAAAACGATATCCATCATTTAAGCCGAAGCGAAAGAATAAAAAAGACTGTAGAGGAGTTAGGTCCTACTTTCATAAAATTCGCACAAATCCTATCTACAAGACCGGATTTGATTCCGTTGGAACTTGCGGATGCTTTTTCAAAGCTTCAGGATGAGGTTTCGCCGATAGAGTTTGAAGAGATCGAACAGGTCTTTTTCGAAGAATTCGGTAAAAAAAGTGTTGAACTTTTTGACGGAAATTTAAAACTGGTAGCTTCGGCATCGCTTGGACAGGTTTATAGAGGATATCTAAAAAGCGGTGAAGAGGTAGCCGTAAAGGTTCAAAAACCGAACATCACTCAAAAGATAGCTTCGGATATCTCTATTATGCGGCAAATCGGCTCTCTTCTTAAAGATCGTCTCAAAGAGTACGGCATAGATGATGTGGAGATGATCATAAACGAGTTTGAAAAGACGATTCGAAAAGAGCTCGATTTTAATATCGAGGCGCTAAACTTAAAAAGATTTTCCAAAAATTTTGCCGACAATACCAAAATCAAAGTACCTAAACTGTATGAGCGGTTAAGTACGGGTCGAATTCTTACGATGGAGTATATAGAAGGTATAAAAGTTTCCGACAACGACGATCTTATCGCAAACGGTATCGATCCTCGCGTTGTGGCGCAAGATGGTTTCGATCTGCTTTGCGAACAGATATTCGTTCATCGATATTTTCATGCCGATCCTCATCCGGGAAATATCTTCGCTTTGAAAGGGGGAGGGATATCTTTTATAGATTTCGGTATGATGGGACGCATAGGCGAGAGAGACCGGCGTTATTTTGTTGACATGATCTACTATATAGTTAAAAACGAAGAGGAAAAAGCGGCTTATAATCTTTTGAAACTCGCAAAAATCAAAGATGAAAATCTAAACATAGATGCCTTTTGCAAAGATATGGGAGATATCATATCTACATATTTCTACGGATCGTTAAGAAATATCTCCATACAAAATCTTTTAAACGATATAGTAGCTTTGATGAGCAGATATCAGGTCTATTTTCGTGAAGACAACTATCTTTTGACCAAAGCGCTCATTACGATCGAAGGAGTCGGTAAGCAGTTGGATCCCGATTTTAACGCGGCTGAGAAGATAAAACCTTTTGTGCTGGATTTTTTTAAAAACAGCCGTTCTTTGGGGGCGTTTGTTTCAAAAATAGGCGATCTTCCGAAAAGTTTGACCGATTTTGCCATAGATTTTCCGGATGATATGAAACTTTTGGTGAAAAAACTGAAAGATGGAGATTTTAAGATAGAGTTCGAACATGTGGGGCTTGAGAGTCTTGAGCACTCTATCGAGAAATCGTTCAACAGACTCTCCATATCGATCATTATAGCCGCATTTTTGATCGGTTCGTCGTTGCTCTCTTACGCGAAAATGCCGCCTTTGATATTCGGCATACCCATTTTCGGGCTAGTCGGATTTTTGATCGCTCTTGTGATGGGAGTTATTTTGATAGCTTCTATTTATAAAAGGGGCAAGCTCTGAAAGATATGGATAAAAATATAGTCTATCTCGGGTTTGTCAGTTTTTTTACGGATATGGCTTCGGCTATGATAAATCCTCTGCTGCCGATTTTTGTAGTAAGCGTGCTGCATGAAGGTTATGATAAATTGGGTTTTATAGTGGCGGTTTCAACTTTCGTATCATATGCTTTAAGGTTGGTATCGGGATATATAAGCGACAGGTATGCTATCGTAAAACCTTTGGTTGTTTTGGGGTATCTTCTTTCGGCTGCTAGTAAACCCCTTATCGCATTTACGAATGATTATAAAAGTATAGCTTCATTAAGGGCTGTCGAGCGTTTCGGAAAGGGTATTCGTTCCGCTCCCAAAGATCTTTTGATCTCGGTTTTTGCGAAAAAAAAAGAAGAGGGAAAGACTTTCGGTTTTCACAAAAGTATGGATATCGCAGGTGAACTTAGTGGAACTCTGATCGTTTTTGGCATTTTATACTACTATGGTCAAAGCGAAGATGTAATAAGAAATATATTTTTAGCTACATTGATTCCGGGAGTCGTGGGAGTGGTCATCGTCACTTTTTTGGTAAAAGATATTGAAAAAAGAAGAGATGAAAAATATATATTTAAAATAACTAAAGAAGATAGAAGAGTTGTAAAGGTGCTCTTTTTTTATTTTCTGTTTGTTTTATTCTTTTTTAGTGACGCATTTTTTGTTATGAGAGCGAAAGAGGTCGGTTTTGAGACATTTATGATACCTCTTTTGGTTATAGTTTCGACCGCAACCCAGACCATTATCAGTTATCCGGTTGGAAAACTTATCGATCGTTTCGGCGTGAAGTATGTTTTGGCGGCGGCTTATTTTAGCGGGGTGATAGCTCAACTGTTACTCTTTTACGGAACCGTATTTTCGATATGGACGGCATATGCGTTTTTAGGTATTTTTACGGTCGTATCTTTAAATGCCAATCGCGCATATATAGCGAGGTATGCTACGAATAAAGGTTCCGTATATGGTGTTTTTTACGCTTTGGTCGCACTATTTGGCGCGCTTGGAGCTTTAGTCAGCGGATATCTTTGGGAATATTTTGGAGTAAATAGTGCGTTGTTGTTCTGTGCTTTTGGAACTTTAATCGTGTTTTTGATATATGTTGCTTTTACTAAAGAGGTGGAATAAAGATATAAAGTCGTCTTATGATAAAATAGAGATATATCATTTAAATAAAGAGGTATTTTAGTGCTTTTTGGCAAGATAGACTATATCAATCTAGCTCCTTTTCATGTCTTTTTAAAGCGCTACATAAAAAACTCTCAGCTAAAACAATCCATAGAATACAAAAAAAGCTACCCTTCCCGTATAAACGAACTTTTTAAAACGCGTCGTATAGATGCGGCATTTATCTCAAGCATAGAAAGCGGTAGAGGGTGTTTTAAATGTCTTGATGCCGGAATAGTCGCACATAAAGAGATAAGAAGCGTAATAGTAAAAAGAGGCGCTTTTCAAAACGATTCGGAGTCGGCCACTTCAAATGCGTTAGCGAAAATATTAGATGTCGAAGGAGAAGTCATCATAGGCGATAAGGCTCTGAAGCTATATTTACAAAACCCCGAGCATTATATCGATTTAGCGTCCGCTTGGTATGAGAAAGAGGGATTGCCTTTTGTTTTCGCGAGGTTTTGTGTAAATAAAAATAGCGGATTTTATCAAAAACTTATAAAAGAATTTTTACATACGAAAGTAAAGATACCATACTATATACTTAAGCGTTATTCTAAAAAACGAAATATTCCGATGAGTGACATAAAATCTTATCTGAAGCTAGTCAATTATAGTATCGATTATAAATCTAAAAAGAGTCTCGGTAAGTTTTTGAACTATTGACGATATCCCAAAGAAGGAGAAGAGATGGTACCGGAGGAGATAAAACAGTTTGCGGATATTAGAACGAAGGCTAGAGCCTATTTTTGCTATATACTAAATCGTACGATTCCGAACTACTTGCCGAATCAATCGCTTGATGTGATAATAAGGGGATTGAAAAATATCCAAAAAGAACTTCCTCGTTATCAATCGATTTACGTGCTTGACGCAAAAGGAGTACAAGTTATTCACAACCTCTCCAATAATCCGAAGTATCGTATCGGAAAAGATGTCAATAGAAGTACTAGAGCTTACTATTATAGAGTTGCTAGAGAGAAAAAGTGTATTTTGACAAATCCGTATCCGTCGCTTTTGACGAACGATCTTACCGTGACGGCGGCTTATCCCGTCTATGACGCCAATAAAAAATTAAAATATATCGTTTGTATAGATATAGCGTTAAAAGATGTTTTGAAGATCGCTCAAAACACATCTCTTGAGTCAGTTTTTCATTATGTTAGTAAAACTTCCTATTTTCTCTTTTCCGGAGCTCTTTTGTTTATAGCGTTTTTGCTCTTTTTCCATGGTCTTGAGAGTGTATTTATTCATGGGTTTTCAATTGAAAAGCTTGAGATAAAGGAGATGTTCGAGGCAACTATTTTAATAACCCTCGCACTTGCTATTTTCGATCTGGTAAAGACAATTTTCGAAGAGGAAGTTTTAGGTCATCATGTAGGTAAAAATAAAGATATCCACAGAACGATGATTCGATTTTTAGGCTCTATTGTTATAGCTCTCTCTATCGAAGCATTGATGCTTGTGTTTAAATTCGCTCTTATGAGTCCTGAAAAGATCATGTATGCCGTATTATTGATATGCGGTGTAGCTATTTTGCTTGCCGGGCTTGCGTTTTATCTAAAATCTACGGAATCCAGAGAGAAAAGAGGAGAAGATGAATGATATGTGATTTGACGGAGCATTTTTTTTCTGTCCGTATTGCTTGGAGAGAATTTCGATGATTTTAGATCCCGATATGAGCGGTGAGGAGTATGTCGAGGATTGTCAAGTTTGCTGTAGTCCCATTGGAATCGTTTTTGTACTTAAAAACGACGATATTGTTAGTTTCGAAGTTAAAAAGCTTCAATGAGTCATATGGTCAGCTTATATCCTACTCCGTATTGAGTTTTTAGATATCTTGGGTTTTTGCTCTCTTTTTCAATCTTGGATCTAATATTTTTGATATGATAATCAAGAGCCCTGTGCGAGCTTACGGATGATAGAGTTTCTGTCAATATCTCTCTAGTGACCGTTTTATTTTTGTTTTTGAGCAGAATTTGAAAAATTTCAAATTCTATCGGAGTCAGATCGATCGCTTTTGTTTGAAAATATAGCTGAGAATTTTTTATGCGAAAGATATCGCGTTTGTCTTTATCTTTTTTAGGCACGCATACTTTACTGCATCTGCTAAGATGTGCCCATATTCTCGCCTCTAGCTCCAACAAGTCGATAGGTTTGACCATATAGTCGTTCGCTCCGTATCGAAAAGCCCTGATTTTGGTTGTCGTATCCGCTATCGCGCTGATAACTATGATAGGCAAACTTGAAGATTCATCGCTTTTTAAAAGCTCAAATCCGTCGAAATCCGGTAGATCGAGATCAAGCAGTAGTAGATCGAACTCTTTTTGATTTAGAAACGAAATACCGCTGGAGATCGAATCTGTATGCTCTACTTCGAAGCCATAACCGGTTAAAAATTCGACTATATATTTGGCGGCGGTCATATCGTCTTCGATATATAAAATTTTTACCCTGTTCATATTTATCCTTTTTGGCTCAGATTCCTAAGATTTTATACTGATTTAACTTAGATTTATACTATATACTATTTTTCAAGGGTATCGATACATAAGTTTTTAACTTTCAATTGTTTTATAATCATCTGTCTCCGCTAAATTCTTATGTATTCGGTACCCGCTCTTATAAAAACGACAGGATATCGGTATGGACTCTGACGAGAGTATCTTAAACTTCATCTCGAAACTAAGACTCTTGTATGTCGAAAATGATGAACTCTCAAGAGAGCTTACGCTCAAAATATTGAAAGAGCTTTTTGACGAAGTGGTTGTTGCCGTCGATGCGAAAGAGGGATTAAGGAGATTTAGAGAGAATCGGATCGATTTGGTCATAAGCGATATAGTCATGAAAGATATCGACGGATTGGAGCTTATTCGGCGGATAAAAGATATAGACGATCAAATACCGATCATATTGCTTTCGGGATATGACGATACCGACTATTTCATAAAAGCCATAGAGTTAGGAACCGATGCGTACATATTAAAACCGCTAGAGATCGATAAACTTCTCTTCTCTCTTAAAAAAGTCGCATCTAAGTTCAAGATGCTGAAAGAAGCACAAGAGAGTATAAGTCTTTTAAAACAGTACCAAATGATAGTCGATAGTAGTTCCATAGTTTCGAAAACCGATGTAAACGGTGTTATTACATATGTGAACGAGGCTTTTTGCGATATATCAGGATATGAAAAAGATGAACTTATCGGAAAAAATCATAATATAGTTCGCCATCCGGACGAATCTTCCGAAGTATTTAGAAATCTTTGGTATGTTATAAAAAAGGAAAAAAAGATATGGCGCGGAATCATCAAAAATCTCAAAAAAGATAAAACTCCCTATTTTGTAAAGGCTACTATCGCACCTATACTTGACAAAGATAACAAGATAGTCGAGTTTATAGCTCTAAGAGATGATATAAGCGACATCATGAGTCGCCAAAGAGAGTTCGACAATCAAATATCTCTGCTTGATAATCCCGTGATAGTCTATATGAAACTTGAAGACTTCTCTTCTATTGAGGATTTTTATGACAATGAAACGGTCAATCTCATACAAGAGAGAGTAAAAGGCGCTTTGCAAAAAAGTATGCAAGAGTACGGCGTGCTTTACGGAAAAATATACCAGTTGAGGTATGGAGAGTTTGCTATCGCCTTCGAATATATGCTGATAGAGGAAGATGTAAAAGAGTTTATTAGAAATTTAAAAAATTTTCAAAACGAAATTAGAGACAAAATAGTTAGCATAAGAGGTCTGCAATATCAAATTTGCTTACTTGTAAGTGTCGCGTACAAAAACGAAAATATTCTCGAAAGTGCGAGAATAGGAATCAAGAAACTTCAATTTATGAAAAAAGCGTTCATCATTTCCAACAATTTCGCACAAATAGAGAAGACAAATGCCAGAAAAAATCTTGAAACCATCGCAACTATAAAAAACGCTATCCAGAATGAAACGATAGTGTCACATTTTCAACCTATCGTATGCAATAGTACGAAAAAGGTGGTTCGATACGAGTCTTTGGTTCGACTCTTGAATGAACAAAAAGACCTCTTGTATCCTTGTGATTTTTTGGAAGTTGCAAAAAAAGGGAAATATTACTTTCAACTTACTAAAATAGTTTTGGAAAATTCGTTTAAAGTGTTAAACGATTATGATATAGATATAGCCATAAATCTATCCATAAAAGATTTGTATTCCCCAAGTATCAGAAAAATTATAGACAACCTTTTGAGATCGTATTCAAAACATACGAAAAGAGTTACTTTCGAGTTGCTTGAAGATGAAGATATCAAAAATTTCAATACGATTTCGTCTTTCATAAAAAGTATCAAGAAACGAGGAGTCAAAATAGCTATAGATGATTTTGGAAGCGGTTATTCCAACTATGAAAGACTGCTAAATTATCGACCTGATATTCTCAAAATAGACGGATCTCTTATAAGAAATCTCGATAAAAACAGTTACTCCCTTTCTATTGTAAAGACAATCGTTTCATTCGCGAAAGATCAAAATATCCTCACAACCGCCGAATTCGTCGAAAACGAGTCGATTTTCAACATCGTACGAGAACTTGGAATCGACTACTCGCAAGGATATTTTTTCGGAAAATCAAAAGCCATTTGAAGTGAGAACTATAGATATTCTCTTACTAGTTGAAGTATTTGCTCTTGTGCCAATGCCCCACTGACTCTGTTTACCTCTTTTGCGTTTTTGAATATAATGACGGTAGGTATCCCCTGTATGCCGAATCGTGCCGCCAAGGCTTGATTTTCTTCCGTGTTCACTTTGATAAATCTGGCTTTTAGCGGAAATTCGGAAGCCGCGGATGTAAAGGCGGGAGCCATCATCCGACAAGGACCGCACCAGTTTGCCCAAAAATCAACTACGACAGGGATATCGTTTCCTTCTATATGTTTTGAAAACGCCAAGCTATCTACGTCTTTTGGTTGGGTATCTAAAAGAGAGCCTTTGCAGTTTCCGCAGTTGGCTTTGTTGTAATGATCTTTAACTGGAATTCTATTTGTCTTTAGACAGTGCGGACAGACGACATTGATCATGAGGTCTCCTTATTTGTTAAAATTTGGGATGTTTCCCAAATTTTAACATTTTAAGGTTAACGACTATTTTATATAATCGGATGCGGCGCGGAAACCTATCGCCTGTGTACCGTTATCCGCATAAGAGATACTATAACGCAAGTCGATAAATCCGGTACCTATGATCGCAAGTGCGGTATTAGAAGTCATACCTATTTCACCGTTTGTATTTGAGCCTACATAAGCTAGATTTTCAGGGTTTTTAGTGATACTCATACCGCCCCAACTCGTACTTGCAAAAGGTAGCTTTACAAGGGTGCTGGTGAACTCTTTTACCCCGCTTTGAAGTGCATAAATCTCCCTCGCATACTCCTCTTCGACATTCGGATCGTAGTCGATGACGGAGTTGTTTACTTTGTTGTTGTTTAAAAGTTTTATGACATGAGTGTATTGAGCCAGACTTGGAAGTCCTATGGGAAGAGCTCCTTGAATCTGCGAATTATCCAGTATATACGCCGCTTCAAATCCGTATATTCCTTTGATCGGATCATATGGACTGAGTTTTAAATCAGCTTTGAAAAGAGGAGTTCCCGATTTGTCCGCACTTAAAAATCCACTAGGTTCTTCACCGGTGATCATTTTAAAATATTTTTTTACTATTGTCGGAAAATTTATATTTTCATCAAGTCTTTCGTCACCTTGTCTCGCTTCATATTTGCTCATCCAAAAACCGCCTTTATCATCGACGGCCGGAATATAAATAAATCCGTTATCCTCCATCAGCATTCCAACGGGTGTCTCATATATCCAAGGCGCTCTATCGTTTTTATTCAGAGGTTTTGTTTTATCGTCGTTCGTTTCTACGATATTTTGTTTCGTGTCCCAGTCACTGTCGTTCATAGGATCTAACGCGTCTATCTTGTCGCCCTTATCCGTGAACTCGTTGTGGTGGGTGTTTGCGGGTTCTTTTCCTTCAAAGTCTTTGATGGAGATGGGTTTATCGACTTTTAGAGTTTCGTTTTCTATATCATATGCTTTATGACCGGCTGTCACGACATCCCCGCTTTCGGTTACGGTCTCATCTTTATATGTTCCGATTACTTCGATACCGTCTTTGACACCGTCGCCGTCGCTGTCGTCTCTCTTTGGATCGGTACCGATCACTTTGACTTCCAGTCCGTCGTCAAGTCCGTCGTCGTCCGTATCCGCATCCGCCGGATCGGTTCCAAGTTCTTGCTCTTGTCCATTTGTTAGATTATCGTCATCGTCGTCGGCATTCGGATCGATTACTACATTTCCCGATTCGTTGATATCCGATATCGCAAATATCGCTCTATCGTCTATACATCCGGAAAAAGATATTATATATGCGCATACAAGTGTGGATAGTAAACTTTTTGTTATTAGATCTTTCATTATTTCTCTCCTGCGTCAATGTATTGTGGATAGGTAAGTCTAACTTCGGTTCTTCTGTTTAGAGCCATACCTTCCGCCGTTTTGTTCGAGGCTATCGGTTCTCTTTCGCCTCTTCCTTCGGTCGAGAGTCTCGAAGCGCTGACTCCGTACTCGATTAGAGCGTCTCTAACCGCTTTCGCTCTTCTTTTAGAAAGTGCCATATTGTACTGGTCGCTTCCACGCCAATCGGTATGACCGATGATATGAACCAAGCTTCCCTTGTTGTTGATCAAAAATTCAGCGAATTTTTTTACTAAAGGTCTGGAGTAATCGGTTATGTTCGCTTTATCCGTAGCGAAGTGAATCATCAAGTTCGCCTTGACGGGACAACCTTTGTCATCGACGCTAAAGTCGCACGGAGTGTTCGGACATTGATCGAGGCTGTCTTCTATGCCGTCTCTATCTCTATCCGGTCCGTCTATTTTTATCGGGCATTCGTTTCCTTCAAGCGAAGTGATCTCTTTTATGACTTCCACTTTCGGTTCCGGAAGCGGGCAACCTGATCCATCGACTCTCGTTCCTTTTGGTGTATCCGGACATTTGTCGAATTGATCCATAACACCGTCTCCGTCGCTATCAATCAAGACCGGTTTTGGCTGCTCTATATGTCCGAATGGGATGGCAAAGCCCAGTACGGTAATAAGCTCGTTATCTTCCGATCGTCCTTTGACCGTTTCACCGCCTAGAATTTGAAGAAGTTTCACTTCGAGTCTCGCTACGAAACTATTGTTTCTAAAGCGGTATCCGACACCGGCTCCACCTTGGATGAACGGATGACTCTCGAAACCTTTCGTATCGTCCGTGACATATTCGTAACCCGCACCTACTAGGGCGTAGGGGAAAAAGTTAGTTGTGTTCGGGAACTCGTAAACGCCGTTTATCGAGCCTTTTAGAAGAGAGTTTACCTCTTCCGCTTTAAGACCGTCAAGAAGTTTCTCTTTATCCGTTATACGAACGTATTCGAAATCGAATCTAGGTTTAATTTTGTACTTGTTCATCTGAAAAGTCATTCCGAACGTTGCGTTTTTCAGGTTTATACCGCCGTCGTTTTTAATAGAAGTAGCCCCCATATTTACGCCGATTTCGTAGGCTCTGGGGTCTGCCGCACCGAGTAAGGATGTAGCTAGCAATACACTAACGATAACTCTTTTCATCCGCAATCCTTTAATATATAATTTGTAAATAATCTCATGTTAGCGCTTTTAAGTTAAAAAAAGCATTAACTTTTAAGATAATTATAGTTTTATTTTACCTGAGTTAATATCTTGATTAAAATAATTGCCTATTTTATTTATTAAGTCATCTTTAAGTAGTTTGATTTTTTGAGGAAATTGTGAAGCGTTAAAACTGTTTTGGCGTTTTGCGAGTTGAAGGGTGTGAGTGTTGATTCGTTCACTCAAGGTGTTTAAGTCTATCTTACCGTCAAGATAGTCGAGAGTCTCCTTTATACCAATGGCTTTCATAGGATTGGGAAGACGGGTGTATTTGGTTTCAAGATAAAAAACCTCTTCTATCAATCCGGAGTCAATCATGTTTTTCGTTCTCTTTTTTATGCGTTCTTTTAGACTGTTTTTGTCTATTTGAATTTCGAAAACGGTTATATCGTTTATAATAGGCACTCTTTTATTAAGTCTGAAAAACTCCGAAGCGTTCATATCGTTTTCATAGTAAATTTCATACCATTTTCGGATACGATAATTGTCGTTTTTCGAGAGTTTTTTTGCATATAACGGGTCTTTTTTCATAAGAAATTCATATGCTTTGGTGAGGTTTTTCAATCTTTGATTCACTTTATCTTTTGTTGTACATGAGATGTTGACTTTCGGACTTAGTCCGTCGATCATCGATTTTAGATAAAAGCTCGTTCCTCCCGTTATAATGAGATGTTTTCGCTCTTTTTGACTTAGCTCTTTCGCCTCTTTATAAAGGTCGAAAAAGGTTGCGGCACTGAAATAATCGTCGATTTTCATAACGTCGATACCGAAATGCTTTATACCCTGTCTCTCTTTTGGCGTCGGTTTCGCCGATACTATATCGACCTCTTTGTATATGGAGAGGGAATCAAGAGATAGAATATTCGCATCGTGTTTTTTCGCGATTTCTACTGCAAGAGCCGATTTTCCCGATGCGGTGGTGCCTAGTATCGCTATTTCTTTCATAAGGCGGATTATAACAGAAATAGTATTATTTCAAAATGAAATATAATTTTACCTTTTTGCCGTTTTTAGTTACAATATATTTATGAATAAATTTGAAGTTTTAGAAAAAGTATTTGGTTTTAACACTTTTCGCTCTTTACAGGAAGAGGCGATAGATGCCATTTTGAACGGGCGTGATTTGTCGATGATCTTGCCTACGGGCGGAGGAAAATCTTTGTGTTATCAACTGCCTTCACTTTTGATGGATGGTGTAACTGTAGTGGTATCACCTTTGATAGCTTTGATGCAGGATCAGGTTAGGGGGCTAAACGAAAATGCAATAAGTGCAGCGACTATCAACTCAGATATGAGTGAAGATGAGCGAAAATACGTTTTTGAAGCCCTTAAAGATAAAAAAATCAAACTCTTGTATGTTACGCCGGAGCGTATGAGTTCCGCCGGTTTTATAGAGTTTTTGCGTACACAGAAGATCAATTTTTTCGTCATTGACGAGGCTCATTGCGTAAGTGAATGGGGACATGAGTTTCGAAGTGATTATAGAAAGCTATATCTTTTAAAAGAGAATTTTCCGACGATCCCCGTAGCCGCATTTACCGCAACCGCGACTAAGAGAGTGGAAGAAGATATTCATAATTCTTTAAAATTGAAAGAGCCTCTGAAATTAAGAGCGAAAGTTTTTCGCGAAAACTTGACGATCAAAACTCAAAAGAGAGTCTCGAACGGACGTACGCAGTTGTTGAATTTTTTGCACTTACATAAAGGTGAAAGCGGAATCATCTATACATTTACGAGAAAAGAGAGTGAGCAGTTAGCATCTTTTTTACAGTCAAGAAACTTTAACGCAAAAGCGTATCATGCAAGAGTTCCGGCAGAAGAAAAAAGTGCTGTTATGAGAGATTTTATGCGTGATAAAATCGATATTGTCGTAGCAACTATCGCATTTGGTATGGGAATAGATAAAAGTAACATCCGTTTTGTCGTTCATACCTCTTTGCCAAAAACTATAGAAAATTATTATCAAGAGATAGGAAGAGCCGGGCGAGACGGTTTGGAGAGCGAAACTCTTTTGTTATATACCAAAGCGGATGAAATTCAAAAAAGAGAGTTGATGCAAAGTGTCGATAACGATACATATAAAGAGATATTGTACGAAAAACTTCAGACGATGTATCGTTTCGCTCTTAGCGGCTCTTGTAAACATCGTCTTTTGGGAGTCTATTTCGGAGATAAAAGTCAAGATTGCGGCAATAGATGCGATAGTTGTCTAAAAGAGCCTGTCGAACAGATCGATATAACAAAAGAAGCACAGATGTTTTTGTCGGCAATTTATAGAACCGGTGAGAGATTCGGTCAAAATCATATTATCGATATACTTAGAGGTTCGAAAGCTTCAAATGTTAGTAAATTCGCTCATGATAAGCTTTCGGTTTACGGTATAGGAGAGATAAGAAATAAAAACGAATGGAGCATGATTGCAGATAGACTTTTTGAAACGGAGTCTATAAGTATCGGCGAACATCGCGCTCTAAAACTTCAAAACGGTGCGGTTTCAATTTTGAAAGGCGAGACAAAAGTTTGGATAGACGAAGATAAGCTTGGAAAAATCTCAAGAGTGAAAATAGATGATGAAAAAATCGAAAAAGATGAAACTTTCGAAGCCCTTAGAGCACTTAGGCTCAAAATAGCGACAGAACATGATGTTCCCGCATATATGATTTTTAGTGATAAAACTCTTCATGAATTATCTTCAAGACTTCCTCAAAATAGAGATCAGATGCTTGAAGTCAACGGTATCGGTGAAGTGAAATACGAAAGATACGGAGAGGAGTTTTTAAATCTTTGTAAAGAGTTGGGAAGTTAGGTGGACAAAAAAGGGATTATTTCCCTTTTTTGTTAGCTTTTTTCGGAAGTATCATTTTCAGTTGCTTTGGAGTTAGAACTTTTTTTGTTTGATAAATACAGTTTATATGCACCATTGTGGCTTCAGCTTTTAGTTTTGCTATTTGATCGACTTTTTCTTTTAAGCTTTGTGGCGTATCTCCGAGCATCGTCGATTTTGCGACCTCTTTTTCGAGTCTTTTTATTTGAGGTTTGAGTCTCATAATATTTGACATAGTCTCTTTTCTGATTTTAAGAAGTTCATCTTTTTGAGTTTGTGAAAGTTCTAATCTATCCCAGTTCATCTTTACCATTTTGGTCAGGTGAGGCATTTTACCGATAATTAAAAAGGGTGAATTCTTCTTATTTTGTTTTTTCATTTTACCCATTTGTTTATGTTTAAATCCCGCCGGCGGAAAGTTGTCGTAAAGATATTTCGCTACCGCTTTTAATTCATCTTCGCTCAGTACTCCTTTCATAGAAGGCATGAGTCCGAATTTTTCTATCTTTTGCGGCAGGCAGATAGCCTTTTCTTTAGTCGGATTTTGAACATAGTCAATTATAAAGTCGATAATTTTTTGTTCGTCCTTGAGAGCCTCTTTGAGATGGAACATAACTCCCGACATCGGAGGAGCTTTCATTTTCGCTCTTTGCTGCGGGGTCGGTTTTGTCAAAAGGTGACAGCCGACGCATTTGTCGTTTATGATTTTTGAAGCATCGGATGCGAACGCAAAAGAACTTATTGCCAGTAAAAGTATGATTGATTTTTTCATTATTTTTATTTCTCCCGTAGTTTAATAAATATATCGGATATTATATTTTAGATTCGTGAACCGAAAGTGAATATTTAATAATTGCAATCTTTTTTTTCTACATCAAATCGGAAAAGTTCTTTTTTGCTTATAGCGCCCGTGTAAATATAGGATATATTTATACCGCTATCCAAAAATCGTTTCGATGAGTTGCAAATACCGTTTATAACAGGCTTTTTCATCCTCTTCTTACCTTCTTTGGATAATTCTTCATCGCTTTTTCCCGTAACGTTAAGTTCGTAAGTGTAGATCAGAGTTTCGCCGTCGGCATTTATCTTTACCAGACTCGTATAGTCGTCAACTTTTTGAGGAAGTTTTTCGGATAATCCTTTCGCCGCCATTTTGACTACATTTTGATTTTGAATTTTGATCTTTTCAGCTAGGTTATCCGCCGAAACCATATTTGTTAGAAGTAGAGTTAAAATGAGAATTCGTTTTGTCATGACCGTCCTTTTTTTATTGGAATTTTGATTGTAAATTGTGCGCCGTCTTTTATATTTTTGACGCTTATTGTACCGTTCATATGCTTTTGAATGATAACTTTGGACATATACAGACCTATGCCCGTACCCATTGATTTGAATTTTGTTGTAAAATATGGTTCGAATATGCTATCGATATTTTTCTCGTCTATACCGCCGGCGTTATCGGATATGGAGATATTTATATAGTTATCGATCTTAATAGTTTTTATCCATATTTTTCGATTCTTTATATCTCTCTCTATAAAAGCGTCTTTGGCATTGTTTATTATGTTCAAAATAACTTGAGCAAATTCGTTTTTATAGCCATAGACTTTAAGACAATGCTGTATTTCGAGATTTAGCGAAATGTTGTTATGTTTTATTGATGCGGATTGGAGTTTTAGCGCCTCTTTTAAGATATCTTCTATGCAAAAAAGTTCTTTATCTCTGTTTGGTGCGAAGAATTCTCGAAAATCATCTATTGTATTCGACATAAACTCTATCTGCTCCAGAGCCGATTTTTCACTCTTTTTTATAAAACCTTTGTTTAGCTTATTGTTTTCATAAGCTATAGAGATATTTTGAACAATCAGGCTGAGTCTGGTGAGCGGTTGGCGCCACTGGTGCGCGATATTTCCTATCATCTCACCCATTGCGGCAAGTTTTGACTGCTGCATAAGAATCTGTTCGTTTTGCCTATTTTTCTCGATTGCGTCGTTTACTCTTTTTTCTAGCGTGTGAGTAAGCTCTTCTAATTCCTCATGCATTTTGTTAAAGGGTTTTGAGAAAAAATAACCCATCGGTAAAGATAGAAGAATTCCCATAAAACCGATGAAAACTCCAAGCTGTTTTGATGCTAACTCATTTTTTTGTAACGAGTCTTCGTTTTGTACGAATATCATTTTTAGATTTTGTTCTTTCGTAACCTTGAAATCTTGAACAAATACTTTACCTCTAGGCTTTATGCTCAACGAACCGTTTAAAATATCTCGATAAAAATCCGGAAACTCATCTTTAATCGTATAATTTTTTTTCAAATATTTTGACCAATTGAAATTGGGATTTTTGTGAATGAGAAAATTTCCCTCGTCATCGATTAGATATATATAAAAAAGTGACGAAGAGGTTAGTTGCTTTAAAAAGTTATCCATAAATCTGTTGATAATGACAAGCCCTTTAAATTTTCCCTCTATATAAACGGCGGAAACAATTCTTAAAACCGGTTTTATGGGGAACTCAATCTCTCCATGCTCCATATTTAGATCGATATTCGAGAACCAGACTTTACCCGGCATAAGAGAGATGTTATCCTTGAAATAGTATCTGTTGCTTTTATTTTGCAAATCGCCTACGAAGTAACTGGCAATTGCAGGTTTGTCTCTTTGGATTCTTATGAGTTCATTTCCGTTTGTGTCTAAAAAGCGAAGCTGCATATAGTCCTTATTCGCATTCATGATGGTTTCAAAAACGGCTTTTGGTCTTAAAAAATCGTTTTTTACGATAGCGCTAGCTAAAAGTCTGTCGCTGGCTATCGCTTTGGCGCTGTTGGCTAAATTTATGAAAAGTTCATCGAAAAATATGTTTTTATCTCTGGCGGAAATTGTAACTTTTTGGATGAACTCTTCGTTTGCGAATTTGTTCATATAATAGATATTTCTGTAAGTTCCTAAAAATACAATAAGTGAAGCCGTGAGAACAAAGAAAAGAATCAGTTTGTTTCGAAAGCGGTTTTTTTTAGAAAAAATCATATTCCTTTTTCTATTTTATATCCTCTGCCTCGGATATTTTTGATAAAGTCGGTATGTAGTTTATTTCTTAATTTTTTCATTTGCGTACGAAGCGTATTTTGACAAATATTTTTATGATCCCATACATATTCTATGATAGTATCGCTATCGACTGTAGTATTTATGTTGTTTGCAAGAAGATTTAGTATCAAAGATTCGTTTTTAGAAAGTTCCACTTCTTTATCCATATAAAGAAGCCGCATACTTTTTTTCTGGAATGAGTACTCCTCGTTTATTTTTATATACCCTTGTGTATCGCATTTTGTAAGGGAGTTTATGCGAAGTTCTAATTCCCTTAAATGAAATGGTTTTTTGACATAATCGTCACATCCGAATTTATATCCTTGTTCAATGTTTCTCATATCCGAAAGAGCGGTAATAAAAACGGCCGGTGTACTTTTGGTCTCTTTTCTCAATTCTCTTAAAACCGTAAAACCATCGATACCCGGTGTATTTATGTCAAGCAAAAAGATATCGTATGCGTTTGCGCAGGCATTATCAAGAAGTTCTTCTCCGTTTATAAAAGAGTCTATCACATGACCTTGCATCTGAAAATAGTTGCAAACGGAATCGTTTATAATCTCATCGTCTTCAAGTAATAATATTTTCATTGCTTCTCTTTTCTTTTAATTGTTACCGCATAAGATGGCGTTAATTGTATCATAATTCTATTTATGTCTTATTTTTTTTACCTCATAGCATAAAAGCACTCTGCAGGCACTTTATTATCTTATTATTTCGTGTGAAAAGAGAATCCAAAAAGAAGGAGTATGGATGAAAGGTTTAAAATTAAGTCTTGTAACTTTGATCCTTGCAGGCATAGGAAGTATGGCGAATGCTGAAGATACTTTGGCGGATGCCCTTAAAAATGGTAGAACTTCAGTGGCGTTTAAAGCATTTTATTTTGACGGTGATAGAGATAACAGAACCGATAGAAAAGCGTTTGCGGTAGGCGGAATATTAAAGTCCGTATCAGCGCCATTTTACGGTTTTCGTGCAGGCATAGCTTTTTATACGAGTCATGATCTTTTAAGAGACGGAATGCAAACGGCGGAAAAAGGTGTCGGTACGGGGAAAATGGTTACGAAAAATGTAGGTGGAAATACCGAAATGGTAAAAAGTGACGGCAGCTCCATAACGGTTCTTGGAGAAGCTTACATCCAATATAACACCGCAAACACGATGATAAAAATAGGTCGTCAAAGACTAAATACACCTTTGGCGAACGACTACTATAACCGATTTTTGCCAAATAGTTTTGAAGCGCTACTTATCACTAACAGCGACCTTCAAGATACCACGCTCATTGGTGCGTATGTAAACAAATGGAAATACAAAGCGAGTGATAGGTTTATAGGTATGACGGCAAATCTAGGGCTTGATAAAGATGTGATCATGCTGGCAGCCATAAACAAAAGCGTGCCAAATACCAAACTTCAGGCGTATCTATATATCATCCCTGATGTGGCAAATGCAATATATGTTCAAGCTAACAATCCGAAACTTATTGAGTTTGAAGGGGGACAGGTTTGCGGAGCCGTTCAATATCTTAGTCAAAAAGATGTGGGAGACGCTCTTATAGGAGATTTGGATACATATCTCGCCGGTGCGAAACTGGGTGTGAAATACAACAATGTAAGTTTCAAAGTCATGTATGACCAAGTTGGTGACGATACGATCATAGGATCGGGTACGAGTTATTCTACTCTTGGCTGGTCGAAATTTATAAACTTTACGGATATTCAAATAGACGGTGAAGCGTTAAATGCCGGTGCCGAATCATATGGTTTCGTACTCGGATACAATTTTGGAAACGGCTTGAAACCGGCAATCAAATTTGTTCATATAGAGCAAGATCTTGAAAAACAAGCGGCGAGTAAGTTTACCGGAAACTCTCGTCCAAGTTCCGATGAGTGGAACATAGATATCAAATACAAGATAGACGATATGAGTAAAATCCGTGTAAGGTATGCTCAAATTGATTATGAGTCAAATCATAAAAATGAGTTTGATGAAACGAATCTTCGAATTATTTATGATTATAAGTTTTAGTATAAAGCAGACTCCTGAAAAATTCCGGAGTCTGTAAATATATAGAAGATCCCGTGATTGCATAATTTACCTCTTAGATTTGATAAAACAAGCGGGATCTTCTCTATGTTTACAAAAGAGTATAGGGAGATTAATTGTTGCAACTTGGGATAAAGTCGGAGTCGGAAGCAAACTCAAGTAAAAATTTCAGCAATCTCTTTTTATGACTTTTAAACTTTTTCGAGTTTAGATATTTTAAAGCCTCGTTATCTCCTTCATGAAGCTCTTTCAGCTCTTTTGCGTCATTTGCGAAGTACTCTCTCCAGGTATCCGAGTCGGCGAGGTTTCCTCCTCTGTTTCCAAGACCGTGACATTTTGAACAGTGTTTGAGATAATACTTCTGACCTCTTTTTTCTTGTGCGGTATGACTTATGATCTTGGCGTTCAAAGATATCGTAAAAGTAAGAAATATAAGTAAAAAAATGGATCGATTTTTCATTTGTATTTGTCTCCATAGAGATTTTTAAATCTTCTTTTTGCATCTTTTGACCACTCTATCAACTCATCCGCTTTCCAAAAACCGAAAATTTTCATATGTTTTTTCCCTTTTCTGGAGAGTTTCTCTTCGTTTGGCCCAAAAAAGAAAAAAGCCGGAGTAATACTTGTTTTAAATCTTTCCGGTGCCTGATCGGTAATGTCGGACTCAATCGAATCGGAATCCGTCGAACCGTCCATAGAAAGAGCGATGAAGTTTTCATTTAAATAATTTTGCAGCTTTTTATCTGGAAAAATTTTCTCTATCATAATAGGGCAGTAGTAACAGTTTCTTGAGTGTATAAAAAGGATAATCGGTTTTTTCTCTTTTTTTGCAAGTTCTTTTGCGTCTTCTAAATTATGCTTCCAAACAAGCGGTGAGCTAAACATAGATGAAAGTAAAAGTCCCATCAAAATAAGTAGTTTCAAAATTTTGCCTTAGCTGTTTGAGTTTTGGTCATTATATCAAAAAAAAGTGCCTTTTGAGTGCTCTTGATCGCAACCCCTCAAGCACTTTTGAGGCACTTTAACTTGTTAATATTTCACTGATTAGTTTGCCAAGGACTAAAATTTTAAAAAAGGAGAGAAGATGAATTGGCTCAAAAAACCACTATTTTCGGTTACGATTTTGGCTGTTATGATCGCCGTACCGATATCTGCTCAAGCCATGAAGCAGAAGAAGGGTTGTATGACTTGTCATGACGGAATCGAAGATATTAGACATCAGGATTCCGAGATGATGAAACAGATCAGGACTTTAGGTAAAGGTTTGGGTGATCCTGAGGGTTGTACCGTATGTCACGGCGGTGATGTAAAAGCTATGACGAAAGAGGCGGCGCATAAAGGATCTCCAAATCATCCTGGCGGGCTTACCGCGTTTGTAAGAGATCCCGGAAGTTACTGGATTATGGATAAAACTTGCGGTCTCTGTCATGCAGATACCGTAAATAATATGAAAAAAGCTCTGATGGCTACGGAAGCCGGTAAAATTCAGGGAAATTTACACTCTTGGGGTAGCGAAGATACTCAAAAAGTAAAATTTGCAAACTATGACATAAAAGATGAGGATGGAAAAACTCCCGCTTGGGGAACGAAAGCCTATAAAGATTATATGGTAGCTATGATCGAGAAATACCCCGATCAGTTTCCGACAGAACTTAAACAGCTTCCGAAACCACCGAATGGTCCGATGGATCTAAAGGGTAAAAGTGAGGAGCAGATAGCGTACTACGCTTCTATAACTTACCAGAGGTCAGATTGTCAAAGATGCCATATAGGAGTAAGAGGAAGAAAAGGACGAGGGGATTGGAGAGGTATGGGATGTTCAGCTTGCCATATGCCTTATGGAAACGAAGGATTGTATGAAGGTAATGATCCTACCATCGACAAAAAAGAGCATGGTCACCTTCTTGTGCACCAGATGCAAAGTACAAGAGAAGCCAAGGTTCATGTTCCTACGACAAATATGACTTTTAGCGGTATTCATCCGGAAACTTGTAACTCATGTCATAACAGAGGTAAAAGAATCGGAGTCAGCTATATGGGTATGATGGAACAGCCTTACGGTTCACCTTTGATGGCGGGCGGAAAATCTCAGACTAAAACTCACGGCAAAAGATATAAACATATAAAAGAGGATCTTCACTTTGCGGCAGGAATGACTTGTCAGGATTGTCACACATCCGTAGATATGCACGGAGACGGAACATTGTTCGGTACGACGCTAGGACAGGTTGAGATAGAGTGTTCCGACTGTCACGGTACCACTCAAAAATTTCCTTGGGAGTTAAAACTTGGGTATGGGGAAGATAACTTAGCCGTAAACATACCGCAGAATCCAAGAGGGCTAGCTAAAACTCTTCCCGCTTGGATGCAGCAGGGTACGGTTTATGATCCTCAAGGCGGTTATCTTCTCTCAACCAGAGGAAATCCTCTTGGAAATGTCGTCAAGGAAAAAGGCTCCAATAAAGTTACGGTACATCTTGCAAGCGGTAAGGATTTGGAAGTTCCTATACTTAAAACAAAGCATGAGACGAATTCATACAAAACTCAAAACGCAAGAGTCGCTATGGATGCGGTTGGGGTTCATATGGATAAACTTGAGTGTTATGCTTGTCACTCCGATTGGGCGCCGCAGTGTTACGGTTGTCATATTAAAGTTGACTATACCAAAGGTCAGACAAAAGTTGACTGGATTGCAAGTGGAAGTACACATTTCGCAAACGGCGAGACAAGCGAGTCTGTACTTGGAACAAAAGGAAAAAAACAGTATGGAAAAGCTCATGAAACCAGAAGTTATCTCAGATGGGAAGATCCTATACTCGGTATAAACGGTGAAGGTTTGGTTACGCCTATTATGCCTGGATGTCAGGTAACATATACCGTCATAGGGCCTGAGGGTGAAACGCTTATTTTAAATAAGCAAGCTAGAGTTCATGATAACGGTAAAATTGTAAATGCCATCGATATGTCTCCCGTTCAGCCCCATACCAGCGGTAGAAAAGCTAGAACTTGCGAGAGTTGCCACTCAAATCCGAAGGCTCTTGGTTACGGCATACAAGACGGTCAATTTATGACCGATCAAGATCAAGATGTCAAGATCGATATTCAGGATTTAAAAACCGGCAAATTCGTATCGTCTCATACGACAGTTCAGATGAAAGCGATCCCTGGAATGAATCATGATTGGTCGCAGGTTGTTACGAGAGACGGTAAGCAACTTGTAAATGTCGGTTCGCACTGGCCGGCGTCAAGAGCTCTTGATCAGGATATGAGAGAGAAGATGGAGAGAACCGGAGTCTGTATGGGGTGTCATAAAAATATGACGAATAAAGATCTATGGAAAAAGGTAAATACAACTCCCGGAATTTTGTCCAACAAAGATCATCAGGGCGTGGTAAATAAGTTGCTTCAAAAGGGAGCCGGTAAATGAGTAAGGTAACTACTAGTTTTGTAGAAGGAGTGCTTTTTGCACTTCTTCTTTTAAGCGGTTGTGAATCTAAAAACGATGAAAATAAAAAAGTTCCTTCAGGTGCCGACGGTGTAGAAAAGACTCAAAAAATCGATTTTGATGAGGTATCGAAAGCCGGCTATAAAGAGGTTGATCTTAACGATATTTTTAAAGATACGGCGAAAATCGCACCGGATGGTAAATATATGGTGATCATATTTGATTCTAAAAATTGTAAATATTGTAAAAAACTTAGAGTCGATGTCTCGAGAAATCCAAAACTAAAAGAGAAGCTGAGAAATAGTTTTTCAAGCTATTCTCTTGATGTCGGCATAAATAGAGTGCATAAACTCTTTCACAACTCAAAATTTATGGATGTAGATACAAAAACACTTGCTGATATTTATCGTATCCAAGCGACACCGACCATAATATTTAGCGACAAAGCCGCCAAAACGATACTCGTTGTTCCGGGATATATGTCGCCTAAGCAATTTTTAGTAACTTTGGAGTTTATAGAGCAGGGATTATGGCTGGATAAAGATAGAAAAAACGGTGAGGTTTATGAGGTTTTGAAGAAGTTTTATGTAAACAAAGGGATACTCAGGGAGAAAAAATAGATGGGATATTCAATGAAAAATATATTTATGATTTTGACGCTATTTGTTACATTGTCAATTGCGGATTATCTCAAAGAGACCGGACTAATGTAAAATGCCTCAAAGCGTGAGAACTCTCACGGCTTTGAATAAATTTACATTCCGAAAAGATAGTCGTATTCTTTTGAGTTTTTATGCATTCCTGGCGCGAAAGTATAGACCGACTTGTAACTCTCTACATTGAAAAATCTCTCTATAAGCTCTTTTATAAACATTTTTGCTCCTTTTGTTGTTTTGTTGATAACCTAGTATCGTCGTACTTTTTACCTTCGACAGCAAAAGGTAATGTTTTTTTTAATTTTTATAAAAAAAGAGAGCTTTTTTGTTACGAAACGAGACGAAGTATAAAATTTGAAGGTTTAAGATTCGAAGTTGGAATACTCTTTTAGCGAACTTGTGGGTATTTTCATTTTAAATAGCAGACCTTTTTGGGTTTCGAGAGTCAGTTTCGCTTCGAGCTGTTCTATCATCATAGATATGATCCTATATCCCAAAGTGTCGTTAGCGTTTATGTCGATCTCGTTCGAGCCGTTGTCTTCGTAGGTGTAAATGAGAAAACCGTCTTGTTTTTGAAGAGAGATCTTCACTTCCAGTTCTCCCCTTGTTTTTGCGTGTTTGACGGAGTTTATCAGAAGTTCGTTCGTTACGATACCAAGTTTTACAACATCTTCCGCAGCCAAAAGGATATCGGTCTTTGCGATTTTTACCTTTGTCGTTTTATCCTGCACTTGCAAGATCGCTTGAGTTAGCCTGCTTATATAATTGTAAAATGATATCTTCGTAAAACTTTTGTATCTGTACAATATATCATGAACGGTAGCGATAGAGTGAATACGAAACCTGTTTTTTTCCAAAATCTCTTTTAAAAATCTATCTTTGGTGGATTGTTTTTGCAGTCCAAGCATATTTGAGATCATTTGTAGGTTATTTTTTATTCGGTGATGAATTTCGCTTAAAAGCATTTCGTTTTGAGTGTTGGCTTTTTCGAGTTGTTGATAGTATTTTTCAAGCGTCATATGATAAATAAGACCGAAAAATATGATTACCAAAGTGGCTATGATAAGCGAGAGAATGTTTCCCGGATATAATATCTTAGGCAATCCGTCGTAAGTCATATAGCCGTAGATATATATTGAAATTACGATAAAGAGATGAAGAGTCGTTAAAATAAGTGCCGCTTTGAGCCTAAAGAGAAAAAAATAGTACAAAGGAACTATCACATGAAATAGTGCCAGCTTATACTCTACTTCCGTCAATAAAATATACGATATAAATGTAAATAAAAAAGTCAAAGTGTAGATCGCGACGATAAAATTTCTACTGTAAAGATAATAGACGAAAGTCAAAACGGCGGCGAAAAGAAACCATAACTCGTAGTTGACTAAAACGCTGTTTCCGATTATGTGATTGGTAACGGCGGCTATGATCAAAACGATTATGAAACTTATGAATGTACCTATGAGAAATCGCTCTTTTTTGTCGTAATCGTAAATTATGGATGTAATATAGTCGGCACTCATGAACGAATAATATAAGCTTTCTACTTGAAATTAAATTAATTTAATAAATATATAGTAAAAATACAATATACTTAATCTTAGTTAAAAAAATAAAATATCTTTCCAAAAAAAGGAAATATTAATGAACAAACAAACGAAACGAATTTTCGATGCCGGTATTGATAGACTCGATCTAAGAGACAGAGAGTATAGACCGCCGCTTGTTTCGATATCGGCTCAGTGGCCTTTAGAAGAAGATATAATTAAATATTTTTACAACTATATCCGCGATAAAATGGTACTTGATCAAGGGAGTGACGGTGCTTGTACCGGTTTCGGACTTGCCGCGGTGATAAACTATATTTTATGGAGAGACGAATTAAAACCGCAAAAGATAAGAGTAAGTCCCCGGATGCTCTATCATATGGCGAAAATTTATGACGAGTGGGATGATGAGGATTATAACGGTTCTAGTTGCAGAGGAGCTATGAAGGGGTGGCATAGGCACGGAGTATGTCTTGAAAAGAGCTGGAGGAGCGACTATCCCGACTCGGATCAGTGGGCGAAAGAAGCGACAAATTTCACGCTAGGGGCGTATTATAGGATAGATAAAAACTCCATAAACGATATGCAGTCGGCTATAAGGGAGGTCGGTGCGATATTTTGCTCGGCGACTGTCGGCGCCGGATGGGATCATCCTAAAAAGATAGAGAGTTTCAGACCGCCGAATCTTATGGATATGTTGCCCGTTATCGCGGATAGCGATGTAAAAAAAGGCGGACATGCCTTTGCCGTCATAGGATATAACAGCAGCGGGTTTATCATTCAAAACTCTTGGGGAATGAGATGGGGATATCGCGGTTTTGCGATTTTACCGTACGAGGAGTGGTTAAAAAACGGCAATGACGCGTGGGTAGCCGTTATGGGCGTGCCCGCGAAAATAGATCTCTCGCCTAGGACTTATTCCAACTACTCGCTTAACTCTCTATCCACCAAATCTTTGGCGGATAATCAAACTCCTGTATCCGTGTGGAGCGAATCCAAAGCTTACGAACATACGCTGGTTCTAAGAAACAACGGTCATGTAAGATCGCCTTTTACGGATAGAAGTATCGAAGAGTCGATACATCAAATATGCTTTGAAAATATATTGTCATGGATGAATCGATCTGCCGAGAACAGAAAGATCATGATCTATGCGCACGGCGGCTTGACTAGCGAAAAAAGCAATCTCAAGCGTATCTGTACGATGGCGCCGTATTTCAAAGCAAACGGCATATATCCTCTGTTTGTGACATGGAAAACGGGTTTTTTGGAGACTATAGTCGATCAGTTGGAAGATAATTTGACAAAAAGCGTTACGGATAAAGACGCGAAACTCTCCGGTGGCGTTTTGGATAGTTTGTTGGGGAAATTCAAAAAAGCGAAAGATCACTTTCTTGAGTTGGCTTGCAGGAAAGGTTTGGTTACAGGAATATGGTCGGAGATAAAAGAGAATGCGAAACTTGCGAATTCGACCGATTTGACGAATGAATTCGGATTTTATGAGGGAGGGATGGTATCTCTTTCTCATAAAATCAAAGATCTAAAACGCGAGTATCGCGATTGTGAGCTTCATCTCATCGGTCATTCCGCCGGTTCCATAATATTTGGTTATTGGATGGATATTTTAGCTCAAAAAGGGCTTCGTGTCGATTCGATAAATCTATATGCTCCGGTTTGTACGATGGAGTTTGCGAATGAGCACTATCGCAATGAAGATGTTTTGGCGAAGGACTCGCTGTATGTTCATATTCTCGATGATGAACTTGAAAAAGAAGATCATGTAGGACCTTACGGGATGTCGCTTTCGTATCTTGTAAGTCGCGCACTTGAAAAAAGAAAAAATACTCCGCTGCTTGGATTGATGTCTTCTTGGACGCCAGATGAAGAGAATGAGGATTTTATGGGATTTTGCGATAAAGAGTCGATCTTTAAATGGCTCGAGTATGCCGGTAACGATGTAAAATGCTTGACATATGTGAAAAATTTGGGTGAAGTCAAGATGTCCGTTCGTTCAAATTCCGTCGCTTACGCTCACGGATCGTTCGATAACGATATAAAAGTGATAGAAGATACGATAAAGCGCATTAAGGGAACCGATAAGCTCGATTATAGAGTGGAGAATTTGGTAGGATATTAGGCTATCGTATATCCTAGTCCGTTTATATTTTTGATAAGGTCGTTTTTCACTCTGGCACGAATACGATATATCAGCGAGCGGAGAGTTTTATCGTTTTTTATCTCTCCCCAGATATGAAAGCAGATCTGCTCGTTGGATACGCTCGTATTTTTGTTTTTTGCGAGAATTTCGATTAGTTTTAACGGTTTTTTGCCAAGCGGAACTTCTTGATTGTCTTTGAAGAGTCTTTTTAGCCTCGTATTGAAAACATAACCGTTTTTTATCTCTATCTCCTCTTGCGTCAACTCTTGTTGTTGCGGTGAAATCGAAGATTGGGCGAACATAAGTTTTATCGTCGCCAGGATTTCATTGTCGCGATAGGGTTTTACGAGGTATGCGGCCGCTTTGGCATCTATGGCGTAAGAGACCATCTCCTCTTCACAATAAGCGGTAAGGAAGATTATCTTGACGGTTTTCAACTCGTTGTGAATTTGCAAAGCCGCTTCGCATCCGCTAATGTTGTCGCTTAGCATGATATCCATAATAATGAGATCAGGCTTTATCTCTTTCGCCAATTTTACGACCTCTTCGCCTTTGTCGGTGATACGGATCTCTCTATACCCCTCTTCTTGTAAAAGTCCTTTTAAGTAGTTTGCTGAGATATGGTCGTCTTCGGCTATGAGAATCTTTTGCGTATTTTGAGGCATAGAAATCCTTTATATATGGATATAAGATAATAATTTCAATTTTATCACATAAATATTAAATAATTAAAATAAATCATATCTTTTTAGATATAAAGACAATAAAAACACTCTTTTTTATATCATGATAGTAATAAACATAAAAATATTGAAGAAGATTGTTTAAAATTTAAAGTAATTGCAAAAAAGAAGAAAAATGAAACTTTTGCGAAACTTTTATCGTTTATACTTACATCAGTTGAAGGAAAAAATCTTCAACTTCTCTTTAGGATTGCGCAAATCGACGGGGACGGACGGAAAAAAGCGGAGGTGGAATGAAGTTGAAGTTCAAACCACCGGGATATATTTGTATGTTTAGCGTAAGTATAAGTATATCGTATAATTAATTAAAAATAAATTAAGGAGTATGTTATGGCAGATACAACTTTCGATCCGGACTTGGGTGCGGGCAGATTACAGTTTAAGTGTACGGAGTTTAAGGTAGTGGATCCGGCGGCGACACCTCCGCATCCCGGTTTTGGGAGTCAGCCGAATTATGTTTTGGATCCCCAGAAGCCTTTTGATATAGAGCTTGAGTGGGAAGGCGACGGATTTTTTCTACCGCTTTGGATGAACGCTATGAATTCCAATTGGGTGATCAAAGCGTATGCGGAGACTGTGGGACCTGGTGACGATGTGGCTCTTGTTACCAACAGTCTCGAGCCTAAAGCCAACTATAGCGGTTCATATACCGACAGAAAATGGAAACATACGCTAAGCGTACCGGCCGGTAAGCTGATAGAGGGAAATCCCGGCAGTTTAAATTCGGGAATTTACAAGATATCGGTTACGATATTTTTGAACTCTTCGATTCCCGGCGGTTACGACATTAGCGGGTTTACTCAAAAATCCATAACCGTCAGAGCGGAAGCACCCGCTTAGGCGACATAGGACAAATCCTTGTATAGGTCGGGGATTTGTCCTTGAAAATCAAAAAAATCGGATATAATAAAAGAAGATCAAACTGGGGATGAAAATATTTGAAACGGTTTTTTGACGGATGAAACATATCTATAAATTCGAAGCTATGACGACACCTTGTGAAGTGGTTCTTTTTTCAAACGACAAAGCCAAAGCCGATGAAACGGCTCAAGCTATCTTAAAAGAGGCAAAAAGGCTTCAAAAAAAATACAGCTATTTTTCAAAAGAATCTCTTTTGTACTCTCTAAATTCCAGAGCCGTAAATGAACTTGACACCGAGACGAAAGAGTTGTTGCGTCGCGCTATAAAATACTATAAAATAACCCGAAAAACTTTCGATATAACGGTGGCGACCGTAAAAGATCTGTATAGAGAAGACTTCAAACTAGAGGAGTTTTTGGAAAAAAAGGCGAAGTTACTTGAATTTACCGGATGCGAGCATATTTCCATCAAAAAGAATAGGCTTTATTTCGACAACCCTTATACGAAGATCGATCTTGGAGGGTTTGTAAAAGAGTATGCGGTAGATCAAGCCGTAAAAATTTTGAAAAAAGCAAAAATTCGTTCCGCTTTGGTAAATTTCGGGGGAGATATCTATGCGCTCGGGAGAAAACCCGACGCAGAAAGATTTAAGGTCGGAATCAAAAATCCAAAAAATCCTAAAGAGTTTATCGAGTTCGTTCGACTCGAAGATCAAGCGCTGACTACTTCCGCTTCGTATGAGCGAAATATCATGATAGAAGGGGAGCTTTTTTCACACATTATCTCGAAAGAAAATATACAAAACACTCCCTCTTCGGTTACCGTTATCTCAAAAAACTGTGTAGAAAGCGGTGTTTTTTCGACGGCTTTGATGGTAAATCCGAATATCTCTACAAAAAATAGAGTTATATTATTATGATTGTTATAAAATAATTTATGCATAAAATAGTCGTTTTTCTATTTATTTCGGTTATCGTTTACGGTATATACAACTCACAGAAAAAGAGTAATAAAAAAATTACGAAAAAAGATGAAAACTGTCAAATTTGTCGAAGCGAAAGTATCAAGCTTTCCCACCTCGAGTCCGAGTTGGCTCGCATAGATACCGCCAAATATCTGAAAAAATATATTATCGATGTGATAAATCACGGCTCCGATACTCTCGGATTTAAAGGCGGAGTGATGGAGGGAGGTTATGTTTCGCACGAAGATAGCGAAAAGATCGCCTGTTATGTCGTCGAACTTTCCGGCAGAAAATGTCAAAAGCCATACCCAAAAGAGGCTCAAATGTTTTTTACCAGCGTGTGCGGCGGATGTCATGGGGATGACGGTAAAGGATTAGGCGGAAATTATCCCGATCTTACAAGAAAAAAGTTACTCGGAATCGAAAAAAGAGAGGAGTTTTTAAAATCTCAGATAAAAAAATTGACTCTTGAAAAAGAGCGACACTCTTTTAAATAGGACGGCTTGGTACCTATTTGGTACTAAGCCTAATGTTCGTATCGTTAGTGAATACTCTTTAGTTTTTTTGTCGTTAGGATGTAGAGTATGGGTAGAATGACCAGAGTCAAGATGGTTGAAGATATTAAACCGTTTATGACGACTATCGCTAAAGGTTTTTGAATTTCCGATCCGGGACCGGTCGCGAATAAAAGAGGCAAGAGACCAAGAGCCGCTATCGCCGCGGTCATAAGCACTGGTCTCAATCTTCTCATCGCCCCTACTTTTACCGCATCCACCACATCGTAGCCGTTTCGTAACAGGTCGTTGAAATAATTTACCAATACCACACCGTTTAATACGGCGATCCCAAGCAGTGCGATAAATCCTACCGATGCGGGTACGGACATATATTCACCGCTGAAGTATAATCCCGCAAATCCCCCTATAAGAGCGAGAGGCACGTTTATCATAACGATTACCGCTTGTCTTATGGAGCCGAACGAGACAAAAAGCAGTATAAAAACCAGAAATAGAGCTATCGGTATGATGATGGCAAGACGCTTCATAGCTCTTTGTTGATTTTCAAATTCACCGCCGTAGCTAAGGTAGTATCCTGAAGGTAACTTGATCTCTTTTCCTATTTTTTCCTTCGCGTCGTCAACGAAACTTACGAGATCCCTTCCTTCGACATTCGTTTGTACGACGGTTTTACGATAACCGTTTTCATGTTCTATTTGAACGGGTCCTTGAGTGGTTATAAAATTTATGAAATTACTAAGCGGAACGCTCGTACCGTCCGGTAGTACGTAGTAGAGGGTTTTTATTTTCGCTAGAGAGTTTTGAAGTTCTTTTTTACCTTTGACCATCAAAGGAGTGCGTCTCATACCCTCTTGGATGATTCCTTTTTGTACTCCCGTCACCATCGTTTGCAAAAAAAGACCTATCTCTTGTTCATCGATACCGTAATATCCCATAGCTTTTTTATTGAATTCTAGTTCGAAATATTCGATTCCCTCGTTCGCTTTTTTATAGACATCGCTGCTTCCGGGAATGGTTTCGAGTATCTCTTTGATTTTGACGGCTATTTTTTCTAGTATGTCGTTGTCATCACCAAAGATATCTATTGCGACATCTCCTCTTACTCCCGTCAGCATTTCGGAGACTCTCATCTCTATAGGTTGGGTGAAGCCGTACTCTATACCGACAAAATTGTCCAGTGATTTTCTTATTTTGTTTATAAGCCACTCTTTTGACGGCTTTCCCCACTCCTTTTTGGGTTTTAGCACTAAAAATGTATCCGTATCGTTTAAAGCCATAGGATCAAGACCTAATTCGTCGCTCCCGCTTCTAGCGATAATCGCTTTTATTTCGGGTACATCTTTTAGAAGTCGTTTTTGAATTTTTAGATTTAGCGCTCGGCTCTCTTCGAGGCTTATGGACGGTAGAGATTCTATACCTATGATGATACTTCCCTCATCCATAGTCGGCATGAACGTTTTACCGGTATTTGCCGCAAGGTAGAGCGAACCGACGAATAGAGCGATAACCGAAATTATAATGGTCTTGGAGTATTTTATACTCATATCGAGTACTGGTTTGTACCATTTTAAAAGATATCTCATCACGAACGACTCTTTGTCCTCTCTTTTTTGAAGTATAAACGAGCTTAAAACGGGTATGAGCGTAAGAGCCAAAACAAGAGAACTAAAGAGCGCAAAAACTATACTCAGTGCTACCGGCTTGAAGAGTTTTCCTTCGAGACCTTCGAGCGATAGCAGCGGCATAAAAACGATAATGATAATCAAAACACCTGTAACTATCGAAGGAGCCATATCTATAGCCGCATGATAGATAATCTTTAGTTTAGTTTCGTTTTTATTTTTCGCTTCGCCAAGTTCGGCCGTTATGTGCTCGACCATTACCACGGCCGAATCCACGAGTATTCCTATGGCGATGGCCAAACCTCCCAGACTCATAAGGTTTGCTGTCAGTCCGAAATATTGCATTGCCATAAAACTCATTAAAAGGGCGAAAGGTAAAATCAAAGCGACGCTAAAAGCCGAAGCGAAATTCCCAAGCATTAGAAGAAGAACGACAACAATCAAAATGACGGCTTCCACGAGCGCTTTTTTGACCGTATCCGTAGCTAGATTTACAAGATCGGATCTATCGTAGAAGATATCTATGGTTGTACCTTCAGGCAGTTGAGATTCGAGATTTTTTAATTGTTCTTTAACTTTTTTTAAAACTTCCGTCGTGTTTATACCCTTGAGCCCCAAAACCAACCCTTGTACAGCTTCGCCTTTTCCGTCTTTGGTGACGAATCCCGAACGGGTGAGATGGCCGATGTGAATATCGCTTATATCGGCAAGTGTTATAACTTTTCCTTCTACGTTCGCGACCGCGACGGCTTTTATGTCGTCAATGTTTTTTAATCTTCCGACGCTTCTTACCAGTATGCTTTCCACACCTTGAGTAACGCGTCCCGCACCGTCGTTTTGATTGTTGTTTTCAAGGGTTCGAAAGATATCGTTCAAAGATATTTTATAAGTTCTCATTTTTTCGAGATCGGGAACAACTTCGTATGTTTTAGCTTTTCCTCCCAGAGCGTTTACTTCCGCCACACCGCTTACGGATCTGATTTTGGGAGATATAACCCAGTCAAGAAGCGTTCTTTTCTCTTCTAGCGAGAGATTGTCGGATTCTATCGTAAACATGAGTATATCGCTTAGCGGGGTGCTTATCGGCGCGAGTCCGCCGTCGAGGTTTTTGGGAAGTTCCTCTTTTATGTCGTTTAGCCTTTCGCTCACCTGTTGTCTTGCCCAATATATGTCCGTACCTTCTTCAAAATCGATCGTGATGTCACAAAGTCCGTATTTGGAGATCGATCTCATTATTGTTTCATGAGGTATTCCCACCATTTTCATTTCGATCGGAATCGTAACTCGCGACTCCATCTCCGAAGGTGTCATCCCGTCTGATTTTAGAATGATCTTTACTTGTGTCGGAGAGATATCCGGAAATGCGTCAACGGGTAGTTCGTTATATGATTTGATACCAAAGCCCAGGATCACCAAAGCCAAGATCGAGATAAAGAGTCTTTGGGATAGGGCGGCTTTTATTAGGCTATTCATCCGAGCTTCCTAACATGTTTTTTAATACCGCTACAGCGCTGGTTACGATTGAGGCTTTTAATTTGGAATTTTGTTTTATATAGTAGTTTTTATCGTCTTCGCCTAAAATTTCCACGCTGACATTTTCGAACGAGTCACCCTTTTTTATAAATACGATATGTTCACCTTCCGATTTGATAACCGCTTTTTTAGGAACTTTTAGGGCTTGTTTTTTCAAAATCAAAGTGGCGTTGGTTCTAAGACCGGGAAGAAGGTCGCTCTCTTTGGGAAGAGAAAATCTAACATGACGAGTTTGATTTTGTTGATTTAGAGTCGGTGCGATTTGTAAAACTCGGCTTAAATAAGTTTTCTTTTTTATCTTCAGCAACACTTCTTGAGATTCTTTAAGCAAATCCGTTTTTGATAAAGGTAGATCGCTTTCCAGCCAAAACGCTCCTTTTTTTTGTATTACAAAAAGAGCCGAAGAGGGTGCGGTACTTTTGCCCGGATAGGCGTTTAGCTCAACTATGGTACCGTTTGTCGGACTTTTTATGGGAATATACGGGGAAATTTTGAGATTTTTAAAAAGATCTTCTATCATCTTATCACTCGCTCCGAAACTTTTCAAGAGAGCCTTTGATGCAGAAACTTTGATACGGTCGGTTTTAAGTTCGGCATTTGCCGCGATGCACTCCTTTTTCGGGATGATTTCCTCTTTGCATAGTTTGTTTTTTCTTTCCGCCGTATGAGAATGATGTCTTAACTCAATGGCATCGGAAATGGCCGATTTTTGGGCACTTATCCATTCCGTTCCAGTTACTTTTGCAAGTGGGTCACCTTTTTTTACATTTTGATAAAGTGCCGCGTTCAACGAGACTACTTGCGCTTCAAACGGTAGCGATATGGTCTGAATGAGTGTCGGTGGCGTTGTAACTTCGACAATGAACGATCCTAGCGGTACGATAGAAGCCTCTTTCGCTTTTTCGTATTGAATTCCCCAAGTAGCGATCTCTTTTTGAGACAATGTAAGTTCTTTTGCCTGCATCGAAAATGCGATCATGGATAAAATCAGTAGTTTTTTCATAGTTTATTTCTCCGTTTCTATAAGTGTATAAAGGTTAAAAAGTTTTTCGTAGTAGTTTTTTTTCGTCTCTATAAGCTCAAGTGAGATTTCAAGAAGTTTTTGTCGTCCCATCAGATACTCTATGACCGAACTCTCACCCATTTGAAAACTTTTTTCGATAAGAGGCATAAGAGTATTTTCGTATGTATCGATATTTTCTTTAAGAGCGTTTATCTTTGTAAAATCTCCTTTTATCTCCGCTTCAAGTTGTTTTTTCAGAGCAGTCTGCTCCAATAGCCATCCGTTATGTCTGAGTCTTTTCATCTCTTTTTTATGAAGGATATAGATTCTGCTTTGTTCGTTTTTCGCCGATGTGAACGATAGGGGTATTGAAAAGCCGATACCCGTTTTTTTAGTATCGATCTCGTCGTCGTAGTGTACGGATAATTCGACCGGCTCTAAAATTTTCGAGTATCTGTCGTTTTGTTTCTCAAGACTTTGCATCTCTTTTTCAAACGCTAAATTGCTTAGTATAAATGGTGAATTATCGATGGAAATATCGCTAACGACGGGAGCAAGATCGTTGCATTCAAAATCGGTATCGCTCGTATGAGCGATGGAGATTAGGTTTAAAAGAGCTTCTTTGGATATTTCATACTCTTTTTTATGTGATGTTACCTTTTGTCTTAGCAGTTTTTGTTCTAGCTGGAGTTGAAGCAGCTCTTTTTTAGAGATTTCTTGAAATTTATAGGCCTTCTCTTTTTTACGATATAATTTGTTGAAAGCGTCCAGGGTGGTTTGAAGTATCTTTACGCTCTCTTTATTCAGGCATCCGCGATGATAGAGTTTTCTAATTTCATTCGAGAACCTAAACAACTCTTTTTGTTTATATAAAAGAGCGGCTTCGTTTTGAAGATCCGCACTCTCCAACTCCAATCCTCTGGTATTTGCGAGATCGATTAGCGTTGAAGCTCCCAAGGAGTATTCGACTTGACTTTTGTCTGCGTCCGGATCGGCGTTTGTCGTGTCGAACGAAATTTCACTTGCAGGATGAGCGTAATCTGCAAGTATCTTTGCATTTAGTGCCAAACTCTCGGCCTCTAAGGCTTTGTAATTCGGATGATGAAGTCTTACTTGCGATATAATTTTCGCAAGATCGATATTTTGTGCCGATAAAAGAGTCGCACAAAATATCAGCGATAGTAGTTTTTTCATGATTAGTTTCCTGTTATTAGTGTTAATTTGTTCGGATCGAAATAGTAAATCTTTTCATTGATTTCACTTTTATAAAAGCCGTAACAGTTCTTTATGACAAATGTGATTTTCTCGATATTTAGTCGAGGATAAGCTTTTTGCAATTTTTTAAGAGCCTCCTCTCTTTTGTAAGTTAAAGTCTCTTCTCTTTGGCGTAAAATCCTCTTTTTTTGTAATTGCTTTGAGTGGAGCGTTCCACCCAAAGTGTGGCCGTATTTTGATTTCATGCACTGTTCATACGGTATTTTTACAGATGATGTTATCGCTAAAAGCGTAGTTGTCGTTAAAATTAGCGTTATCAAATATTTCATAGCGTCCTCTTTTCGATTTTTAGTCGGTAAAACGATTTACCGTTGATACATCTTGGCGGTTTGAAAAACAAACGTGACGTAAGTAAAAATGAAAGATTAAGCTATTGGAGGTCGATAAAGACTTAAGGGGGTGAAATCCGGAATGATCCGTGATTTGTATGAATTGACATAGGTTTTGCATACGGTATCGTTCATTATATCTTCATTTTGCATTTGACAACTAATAAGCGACTCATGCAAATGGTGATGTAATTTAGAAGTATCACAGATACCGTTTTGCGAAAGTTCGTTGTTTTCAAGAAGTAAAAGTTCTTGTTGAGTATCGCTATCGATACTATTTAGTACGAAATCGTGTACCGTTATAAAAACGAAGGCGTTAAGCAAAACAGCAAGTATATATCTCTTCATAATGCGGATTATATATTATATTAAATTAATTATTGCTTAATAGTTTTTTTCTTTTAGTGAGAAATTTTATACCTTGTTAATAAAACTTGAGTATCATGCAGTAATTAAAAAATCTAATATAAGGATAAAAATATGAAAATCAATAAAATTATTTTAATTTTACTAGCATTGTTGATAATGATACAGCTTGTACCTTACGGCAAGGATCATCAGAATCCTCCGGTTGTAAAAGAGCCCAAGTGGAATACTCCAAAGACAAGAGAGTTGTTTTTCAGGGCTTGCGGGGATTGTCATAGCAATGAAACGAAATGGCCTTGGTATAGTAATATCGCACCTATCTCATGGCTTGTTGCAAGAGATGTGCATGAGGGCAGAGAGCATTTTAACGTTTCGCAATGGGGCGCACAATCAAAAAACGAGGGTGACGAAGCGTACGAAGAGCTAAACGAGGGTGAAATGCCTATGAAAATTTATCTGCTTGCACATCCCGAGGCGAAACTATCCGACGAAGAAAAAGAGACTTTGCTAAACGGGCTTAAAGCGACGTTCGGCGTAAAAAAAGAGGATCATCATTAAAAGATGCATATACTCGTCATTGACGACAATAGTGAGACTCTTTTCGGTTTGAAGAAGCTTCTTGAAGATGCGAAATACAATGTCTGCGGGGCATCTTCTTTGGCCGAGGCAAAAGATTTTTTGGAGTCTCAAAATTTTGATTTGATTATTCTTGATTGGATATTGCCTGATGGCAGCGGTTTGGAGTTTTTGAAAAGGGAGCGTGATAAGTCTCTTAATACACCGGTTTTAATGCTTTCAACAAAATCCGAAGCAGTTGAAAAAGCTGAGGCTCTTGATTGCGGGGCGGACGATTATTTACAAAAACCGTTCTCTCATGTGGAGTTGAAAGCTCGGCTACGCGCACTTTTAAGAAGAGAATCGAATCAGAAAAGATCACGAATAGAGATTGATAATCTTGCGGTAGATTTGGTATCGAGAGAAGTTTTCGTCAATCAAAAGTCCATAAAATTATCGAAAAAAGAGTTCGAACTTTTAGAGTTCTTGGTCTTGAATCAAAATGTTATCTTAACCAGATATCAAATTAGCGATCACTTGATAAGGGATTTTGATTCGTTAAAATCGAGTAATTTGGTAGATGCTCATATAAAAAATCTTAGAAAAAAACTAGGTTCCGCTTCAAAACTGATAGAGACTGTCAGAGGAGTCGGTTTTACTATCAAATGATTTGAAGGTAAAAGTTGCCGTCGTACCTTTTTGGTTGCCTTCACTATAGATGGTTATATATCCTTGGAGCAGTCGTGCCATCTTTTGACTAAGAGCCAGTCCTAGTCCGCTACCGTTTTGTAGATTGTTCATATCTACGTTCGTTTGGTAAAACGGTTGAAACAAAAAGCGTTGTCTTTTCGGATCGATACCCCTACCGCTATCGGTAACTTTGAATATATAGGTATCTTTATCTTGTTTTAACATAACATCGATTTTACCTTTTCTCGTAAATTTGATCGCGTTTGAGAGAAGATTTATAAATATCTGTTTCAAAATATTTTCATCGCTTGAAATTTCGCTATTTTTAATATGGGAGGATTTGACGAGATTTAGATTTTTTTCCTGTATGAGCGGTTCGAGAATATCGAAAATTTCATCTAATACCGTATTTAGATTTACTGTTTCGCGGTGGGGAGTAATCGAGTTTGATTCAAGTTTTGAGAGTTGGAGGATATTGTTTATCATCGAGAGTAGATGTTCGGCGGAGACTTCTATTCGTCTTAGCATAGCGTATTCGTCTTCGGTGAAATTTTGGTTTATCATCAAATGTTGCGTCAAATTTAAGATCGATCCCAAAGGGGTTTTTAGGTCATGAGATATAATGGATAAAAAAGTGCTTTTGGCTTCAAGAGCTTTAGTCGTGGTTTTTAAAAGTTGTATGTGTTCAAGCTGTAATTTGATCATTTTACAAAATGAACCGAATAATTTTTTACCGATCAATCTTTCGTCAACGCCGTCAAGGAGAAAATAACCGAGTGTTTTTATCTCTTTCGTGTCGTAGTCGTACATTTTTATGGGAAAATCTTTTTTCAAGTTTTTTATGTTTTTATCGGCCGGTATGTAATTTGCGTCGGAAGCTTTTGAAAAAGTTTTTATATGCAAAAGAGCCGTTTTGATCGTTTCGTCTTCCGTTTTAGTATTGATAAGGTCATTGAAAAAATGGATAAGCTCCATTAACTGAATATGATGTATCTTCTCCTGTTTTCGAATATCTTCCATCAATTTTGCCGTTTTTATTATGAGTTTGTTGAATGAATCGCAGAGTTGGCCTATCTCGTCTTTCGAATCGATCTTCGCCTGTTTGGTATAATCTTTTGTTTTGATGATTTCCGTAACGGTTAAAGATAGTTTATTGATTGGGTTTGTAAGTCTTTTTGAAAGTAAAAATATAGCCCCTGCGAGCAAAATGATCGTAAATAAAAAAGTATAAAACAATATTTTTTGTATATGTTTTAGTGTTGAGAGAGCTTCTTTTTTCGCGAAAGAGAGATTCAATGTCCAATCTTTTAAAACGCCGTTCAATTTTTGAGATACGAAGATGGTATCCTTTACGGATGGTTTTTTAAATATATTCAATGGCTTCGGCGGAGTCAGCCATAATATTTTATTCGGATCGTCCGTTTTGAGGTTTGAAAGGTTTTTGAGAGGATATAACATCGTTATCGTTGCGATCATCTTTTTTTTGTCGAACGAGGCGAAGACCGGAGCATAGAGATAGAGGTAGTCGAGATTCGGTTTTTTTAGATTTTTCGAATCGAATCGTTTTGATGACGATGCCAAAAGAGAGTCATCGTTCATAGCGACGATGACGATATCTTCGCCAAGATCATCCGCCCGTCTTTTTAAGATCGTCGAAACTCGTTTATCAATATCTTTTGCGATTAGATCGTCCATAACTTCCAAACCGGCTAAAAATCGTGTCTCTTTTGCCAAAGATGCCATATGGGTATTTAAAAAGAGCGCTTTCTCAAAAAGTTGGCGTTTGAGATTTTTCTCCTCTTTTTCAATGAGAATCTTCGACTCAACTTTCCATATATAGGCTATAGTGATGATTTGGACGGTTGAAAATACGATCAACATCGCAACGAATATTTTATATGCGATCGAAAGACGGCTCCAAAAATTCTTCATTCGCACCTGCTTTTATAAAGAATTTTCGTCATATCGCCCTCTTTTGGGGGAGTGGCGGTATATCCGACGGCCATATCAACCTTTTGTAGATATTTTAAAAGCATCTTTTCGCTTTTGACCACTTTGGGAGGTCTTTTACCTTTGTAGTGTGCTTTTAGCCAGTATAGCTCCAACTGTCTGCGGCTTTTTTTAAGAACGGTTCTTTCAAAGCACTCTCTTAACGGATCGTTAAAAGCGTAATTGATAGCAAGGATCTTTTTACCGCCTGAAAAACGCTTTTTATCTAAAAATATTGCTTTTACGGCTTTTGGTGTCAAGTCGTTTTTTGGAAATCTCTTATTTGCGACTATAAAGATTTCCCAAGGATAAAGACAAGTCGCCACAATCAAAACGAATATAATCTTTTTCATGACTAAAACATTGCCGATATTGAAAATACAAAACGATTTTTTGAAAGTTTTGAATGCCTTATATATTCCGTTTTTATCGAAAATGAAGGCATCGGTCTGAAAGTATATCCCAAAAGAGAAATATTTTCTTTTATTTTCATACTCTCGTCGTTATAAAATTCGCTACGAAATACCAGATCATGCATATAGAACATATGCCATGTCAGTTGAAGATAACCGTCATATGGGATATCTCTTTTTTTCTCTCCTCTTTTTGTGAAGAGTTCGCTCAAAAGAGTATAGTTCAAAAACTCTTTTCGGATTCCCGCACCCGCATAAAAATAATCTCTGTTATCGACGCTTTTGTAATAACCGCCGCTAAGACGCCAGACAAATTCGTCCATAGTATCTTTATAGCCTAAAGAGTAGTGTCTATCGACTATGATGTTGTTGTAATGTTTGTCTAGGTCGTTATTGTGTTGAATCGTAAGAGAGATTTCTCTCTCTCCTTCTTCAAAACTTTGATATATGGAAATTCCCGTTGTAAGTTTCGGGAAAATATTTTCCATAATATGAGGATATGTCGTAGTATCTTCGAGTATATTTATGGGTATTTGATTCCAAAAGCCCGTATTTGAGTTGAACTTTCCCAAATAAAGAGTTGTATCATCATAAAGATAATAAGCAATACGAAATCTTTCGGTATGGATTCTAAGCGCTTTTTTCTTCAGAGGAACGTCTGAAATTTCTATCTCTCCCAATAGGTCGAACTTTTCATAATTGCCATAAAAAAGAAGAGCGATATCGTCAAAAAGTAATTTATCTTCTCTTTTTCCGTCGTAATTTGCCGAAATATAACCTCCTACATATAAAGGAGTTTGCGGAATATTATAACCGGGTATCAAAGTGTCGTCCGCTTTTAATATAAAAGATAAGAGATACGATAAAAACAGTATTTGTTTGAGTTTCATTTTCGTTCTTTTTCTGAAATTCTGGATAATATTATATCCAAAAGAGAATGGTTTTTTAAGCGCTTACGCATATAAAAAATGTTATTTTTACTCATGGCGAAAATAAAAAATCGTATGGTTGTGTGATGGATATCGTTTTGCTTTGTACCGCTTTCAACTCTTTGACACAAGCCGTCTATACGACCTTAAAAGATAAAGGATACGATCCTAAGGTTTTGTATTCTGTCGATATGGATAAAATCGTATCTTTAAATCCTCAAATGATACTTTGTCCGTTCATAAAAGAGTATATTCCATCATCGATTTATGAAAATTTTCCGACATATATTCTTCATCCGGGTCCTATTGGAGATAGGGGGCCAAATGCGATAGAACATGCTCTTCAAAAAAAGGAATGGGGCGTAGTATGGATAGAAGCCAACGGTGAATATGACGGCGGAAATATCTACGCTTATGCGAAATTCACGGTTCGAAACAGTTATAAAGCATCCCTTTATAGACAGGAGGTGACTAAAGCGGCTTTGGAATCTTTGCATGATCTGTTTGAAAATATTAAACGCACTAGATTTTTGCGACAAATCCTGAATCCGATTCATAAAAAATTTACACAAAAGATTAGAAAGATAGATTGGCAAAAAGATACCACCGAAACTATCGTCAAAAAGATTTATCAAGCCGACTCGATGCCAGGAGTCAAAGATGAGATACTGGGAGTGGAGTGTTATCTCTTTGGAGTATGGAAAGAGGAGAAGCTAAAGGGTAAGCCAAAACAGATACTCGCCAAACGAGACGGTGCCATCTGTCTGGGGACGGTTGACGGGGCGATCTGGATAAGCCATCTCAAAGAGCCTCATCGCTTCAAACTCCCTGCCACCTATGTTTTAAAAGAGCGACTAAAAGGGATCAAAGAAGATAGACTCCCTCTGCTTTTTGACAAATCATACGAGAGCTTTTACGAAACGAGTGTCGAGATAAGAGACGAGGTGGCGTACCTTTGCTTTAACTTTCACAACGGTGCGATGAGTGCGGCGCAATGCGTGCGACTTAGATATTGTGTCGATTATCTCAAAGAGCGGTGCAAAGTGCTGGTGTTAGTCGGAGGCAGGGACTTTTTCTCAAACGGCATCCACCTAAACATCCTCGAAGATAGCAAAAAGCAGGGCGAAGACGGCTGGGAAAACATCAATGCTATGAACGACCTTATCCGATCGATCCTCTTTTGCGATGAGATCGTTACCGTCGCTTCACTGGCAAAAAACGCCGGAGCGGGCGGGGTGTTTATGGCACTGGCGTGTGATTTTGTCGTGGCAAAAGAGGGGGTGGTTTTAAACCCGCACTATAAGACTTTGGGACTAAGCGGGAGCGAATACCACACCTACACCTTGCCAAAAAGAGTGGGAGAAAAAAGAGCGAAAGAACTACTTGAAGCATGTCTGCCCATCTCCGCAAACAAAGCGAAAGAGATAGGCATGATCGATGAGCTCTTTGGTGAGAGCGACTACTATGAGATGCTTCATAAGTTTTGTTTGGAAAAATATGACGAAGATTTTATCTGGGATAAACAGGAGTTTTTGGAAGAGAACGAAGCGATGATAGAAGCACACAAAGAGGAAGAGCTTCGCATCATGCATCCTGAGTTTTGGGAAAAAGATAGCCTCTTTCACAAGTTAAGACGGGAGTTTGTCTATAAGATCTGCCCGACGAAGACACCTGAGAGGTTTAAGAGAAGTTAAATATCACACTCTTTTCTATGATATAATAGAGCAGTATATGCATACCGTAAAGCTAAATATAACCGATGAGATATATGA